>NZ_JAYWCK010000148.1:0-26881 GCF_043780635.1 Flavobacterium sp. | reverse complement strand
GAAGAAGTGCGAGATGGGTTGTCATTTTTTAAAAGTTTTTCATTATTTGCGAAGATATTGTGTATGAAGGAAATTTTGAAATTCTAGTTGAAAATCGTTTTTATAACTTCAATTATAATTTGCCGATTGTGAATATAAATTTAGATCCTTTTCCTATTTCGGATTCAACATAAATAGTACCTCCTAAATCTTCAACTATTTTTTTTACAGTAGCCAATCCTATCCCATTTCCTTTCTGTCCAAATCGATCCTGAGTTGATAAAACTTCAAATATTTGAAAAATTCTTTCTAGATCTTCTTTTAATATTCCAGAACCATTATCATTAACAGAAAATTTATAAACAAATTCTTCTTCAACTACTTCAATTTCAATTGCAGCAATTTCTTTATCATTATATTTTATTGCATTTGCAACCAAATTAATCAGTATTTGTTCTATAGCGGTTTTATTGGTTTTTACAGAATATATATTGGATTTAAATGTAATAGAACAATTGTCTTTAAAAACAAACAAGTTTGAAATATCATTTTTTAAAACTTGAAGATTCACTTCTGTTTTATTTTCATTCAGTATTTTATCTGTTTTACTGTATTCAAGTAAACCATCAATCATTTCTCTCAACTTGTTCGAAGAACTTTTGATTAAATGAATAATTTCATGTCCTTCATCATTGATTATTGAGCCGTAATTTTGAATAAAAAAATCAGCAAGTCCCGATACGTTTGCCAATGGAGATTTTAAATCATGTGCTGCAATATTGGCGAATCTTTCCAATTCCTGATTCTTTTTTTCAAGCTTTATCATAGCTTTTTTTAATTCCATACTTTTTAATCTCAAATCCAACAACTTCATAGTTTGATCAGAAAGAGCTTTTAATGAACGAATCTGGTTTTGAGTTAATGTTTTTGGTTTGTGATCAATTACACAAAGTGTTCCAATTGGTAATCCATTTTCATTTTTTAAAGGAACTCCAGCATAAAATATAACATTTGGATCACCGCTAACGATTGGATTATCATGAAAACGTATGTCTGTTCTACTGTCTCCAATTATAAAAACATTATCAGGATCATTTATGGCATAGGCGCAAAAAGAATAATCTCTTGGAGTCTCAGAAACGTCCAAGCCATAATGCGATTTGAACCATTGACGTTCTTTATCGACAAAACTGATAAGTGAAATTGGAGTGCCACATATTTCGGCAGCAATTGTTGTTAAATTATCATAATCAATTTCAGGAAGTGTATCTAAAATGGAATACGATTCCAATAATTTAATTCTTTCATCTTCTTCTTTATACTTTTCTGGCGTAATCATACTTTCGGAATATTTCTATTTTATCTAGATGCTTTTTTTTATGATGTATATTTAATAAAAAAAAACTTTATTATAAAGATGCCTAAAAAATAATCAGAAATCACCTGAAGAATTGATAAGATCATTACTCTTCAAAAATACATATTTAGTTTTTAGCTATTAGTCTTATTATGTTAATTTTAAGATATTCAAATTTATAAAACCGGAGAATTAGAATTTTCGATTTGAAATAAACTATTTTATTCAATTTATCCCACTTTTTAATTTCCAAACAAAAAACTATCTTCGCACTATGCAGCAAAACCTCCTAGAAACTCCCATCGAATACCTCAAAGGCATCGGTCCAAACCGTGGTGCTTTGCTTCGCAAGGAATTGGGAATTCATAAATATGGAGATTTACTTAATTTTTTTCCGAATCGTTACATTGACAGGACGCGTTATTACAAAATTAACGAATTACAAAATAATGTTGCCGAAGTTCAAATCATTGGCAAAATCATCAATATTAAGACCGTTGAATTTGGTAAAAACCAGAAACGATTAGTTGCGACTTTTGTGGATGATACAGGACAAATGGAACTCGTTTGGTTTCAAGGTCATAAATGGATTCGCGAAAGTTTAAAGCTTAATGAAATGTGTGTCATTTTTGGAAAATGCACTTCTTTTGGAAACATTTTCAATATGGCGCATCCAGAAATCGAGTTAATGGCTGAACACGAACAAAGTCTGCGCTCCGCAATGCAACCCGTTTATCCCTCAACAGAAACCTTGGCAAACAGAGGGATTTCCAATCGAGTGATTAATAAAATGATGCAACAATTGTTTCAGGAAACCCAAGCCAAATTCTCCGAAACTATGCCCGATTATTTGACTGCCGAATTAAAACTGATTCCCAAAAACGCTGCCTTATTCAACATCCATTTTCCCAAAAGTGCCGAAGCTTTGGCGAAAGCCCAATACCGATTAAAATTTGAGGAATTGTTCTATATCCAATTGCAATTAATCACAAAAAACCTGATTCGGAAACACAAAATCAAAGGTCATCCGTTTACGAAAGTGGGTGATTATTTCAATGATTTCTTCCAAAATCACCTACCTTTTGAATTGACCAATGCCCAAAAAAGGGTAATCAAGGAAATACGAATCGATATGGGAAGCAACGCCCAAATGAACAGATTGCTGCAAGGCGATGTGGGTTCCGGGAAAACAATCGTGGCTTTGATGAGTATGCTCATTGCCTTGGACAACGGCTTTCAATCCTGCTTGATGGCACCAACAGAAATCTTGGCAAACCAACATTTTAATGGATTATCAGAATTAGCCAAAGATCTGAATATCAATATAAAAATACTCACAGGCTCAACTAAAATTGCAAATAGAAGAATCATTCACGAAGAACTCGAAAACGGCAGTTTGCACATCTTGATAGGTACACACGCTTTGTTGGAAGACAAGGTGAAATTTCAAAATTTGGGATTGGCAGTGATTGACGAGCAACACCGTTTTGGAGTGGAACAACGTTCTAAACTTTGGAAGAAAAATGAGATTCCACCCCACGTTTTGGTAATGACCGCCACTCCCATTCCAAGAACTTTGGCGATGAGTTTATATGGTGATTTGGATATTTCGGTGATTGATGAATTGCCGCCCGGTCGTAAACCAATTCAAACCGTACATCGTTTTGACAGCAATCGCTTGAAGGTTTGGAAATTTATTCGGGACGAAATTGCTTTGGGTCGCCAAATTTATATTGTATATCCGTTAATTGAAGAATCGAAAACTATGGATTTCAAAGATTTAATGGATGGCTACGAAAGTATTTCCCGTGATTTTCCGTTGCCGGATTATTCCATTTCTATTCTTCACGGAAAAATGAAACCCGCTGATAAAGATTCTGAAATGAAGCGATTTTCAGAAGGAAAAACCAATATTATGGTAGCCACAACCGTGATTGAAGTGGGCGTAAATATACCCAACGCAAGCGTGATGATTATCGAAAGTGCGGAGCGTTTTGGATTGTCACAACTCCACCAACTTCGCGGTCGTGTAGGACGAGGAGCGGAGCAAAGTTATTGCATCCTGATGACGAGTCACAAATTGAGTGCTGACAGCAAAACCCGAATGGAAACAATGGTGCAAACGAATGATGGTTTCGAAATTGCAGAAGTGGACCTTAAACTTCGTGGTCCTGGGGATTTGATGGGGACCCAACAAAGTGGCGTTTTGAATCTTCAGATTGCCGATATTGTTCGAGACAGAGATATTCTGATTTTGGCGCGAAATTATGCCTTGAAAATTCTAAAAGACGATGCGCCGATGGAAAAACCTGAAAATGCTGTTTTGAGAGCAACTTATATCGAATTGACTAAAAAGAAAAATATTTGGAATTATATTAGTTAAGGAATGCAGAATAATATGTTGATAAAAACTGTATTTAAAAATAAAATTTAAACCATTTTACATCTTTGTAGTCTTAAGAAAGATTTGTTTTTCGAATATTAATATTTGCTTATTAGTTGTTAAATAATTGGCAAAACTCCCGTTATTCCAAATCCTAAATCCTAAATTTGTCTTTTTACTTAAATAGGAGAATTCTAATCTCATTTTTTTTTACATAATTATGAAACTAAAACATATTGTTTATACCTTACTAATAATCGGGTTTGGTGCTTTTATAGCTTACAGAATTACTTCAAACAAAAACAAAAACGACGATCCTAAAGACAAAGGAGGAAAAAACAAAACGATGACCGTGAGCGGAATCGTTGTTAAAACGCAAACTTTCGATAATAATCTTTCGCTTTCTGGTTCGCTAGAAGCCAATGAACAAGTGGAGATTCGCTCTGAAATTTCAGGAATTGTCGAAGGAATTTATTTTAAAGAAGGAAGCAATGTGACTAAAGGCCAATTGCTTTTCAAGGTTAATGATATTGAGTTAAGAGCACAGTTGGCTCAAGCCAAAACAAAGGGAGGATTGGCGTCTGAAAATGAAAGACGAGCAAAATTATTGCTAGAAAAAGAAGCCATTAGCCAAGAAGAATATGATGTTTCCAGAGCCGATTATAAATTGGCACAATCCCAAATCCAATTGATTCAAGCACAAATTGCCAAGACTTCGGTAAAAGCGCCCTTTTCAGGAAAAATAGGATTGCGTTCTATTTCGCCAGGAACTTATATTACTCCTGCCCTTTTGGTCGCAAAATTGGTAAACATCAGCAAATTAAAAATTACTTTTTCTATTCCTGAAAAATATGCCAATCAGGTGAAACCAAATTCCAATTTAAGTTTCACAGTTGCCGGCTCAACCGAAAAATATACAGCCAAAATATATGCTATTGAACCCGAAGTTCAAATCTCTACAAGAACTTTGCAGGTACGTGCTATTGCTGAAAATAAAGACGGAAAATTATTACCGGGTACTTTTGCCAATGTAGAATTGCCTTTGGACATTATTAAAGATGCGATTGTAATTCCTACCGAAGCTATTATTCCTGTTCAAAACGGAAAAAAAGTTTTCATTTCCAAAATGGGCAAAGCCAAAGAAGTTATGGTAGAAACGGCAACAAGAACAGATGCTTCCATTTTAGTACTTTCGGGTTTAAAAACCGGAGACACACTATTGACAACTGGTGTAATGTCACTAAAAGAGGATGATGCCGTGAAAGTGAAAATCAAATAGTTAGTAAATTTAATTTAGTAGAAAATCCCAGATCGCAATTCGTAAATCCTAAATCAAAAAATGAGTTTATCCACATTAAGCATAAGAAGACCAGTATTAACGATAGTTATGAACTTGACCATCATCTTGTTCGGAATTATTGGTTATACATTTTTAGGTGTACGTGAATTCCCCTCTATAGATCCAGCACAAATATCGATTCGAACCAATTATACCGGAGCAAATGCTGATATTATTGAATCGCAAATTACAGAACCTCTGGAAAAGGCAGTTAATTCTATAGATGGAATCAAAAATATTACATCCTCAAGCAACCAGGGAAGCAGCTCTATTACTATCGAATTCAATTTAGACAAAGATTTAGAAACAGCTGCAAATGATGTTCGGGACAAAGTATCTCAAGCTGTTAGAGATTTACCCCAAGATATTGATTCACAGCCAACTGTTTCGAAGGCTGACGCCAATAGTGAAGCCATTATTTCAATGACCGTGCAAAGTGACAGTCGTACTGCTTTGGAATTAAGTGATTACGCCGAAAATGTGATTAGCCAACATTTAGAAACAATTCCTGGAGTGAGTGGAATTCAAATTTGGGGAGAAAAAAGATATGCCATGCGTTTGTGGATTAATCCTGAAAAACTAGCTTCATATGGCATTACCATCGCCGAAGTTAGAGCAGCACTAAACAAACAAAACGTAGAATTACCTTCTGGAAAAATAACGGGAAACAATACTGAATTAACGGTCAAAACAGTCGGAAATTTATCTTCTGCCGAAGAATTCAACAATATAATAATCCGTACTGACGGCGAAAAAATTGTGAGATTAAGCGACATTGGTCGCGCAAATCTTGATGCGGAAAATATCGAAACCCAAATGACGCAATCAGGAATGCCGCTCATTGGTGTTGCCATTGTGCCACTTCCAGGAGCCAATTATATTGACATTTCCAAAGCATTTTATAAAGAATTTGACAAATTACAGAAAGATTTACCCAAAGATATTAAACTTAACATTGCCATTGACAATACTGTTTTTGTAAAAAAATCAGTAATTGAAGTAGCGGAAACATTAGGGATTTCATTGCTTCTAGTAATTTTAATCATCTATTTATTTTTCAGGGATTGGGCAATCGCTTTCAGACCATTAATCGATATTCCGGTTTCGTTGATAGCCACCTTTTTTATTATGTGGCTTTTCGGGTTTTCGATAAATGTATTGACTTTATTGGCAATTGTATTGGCAACTGGACTAGTCGTCGACGATGGAATCGTGGTTACCGAAAATATTTTCAAAAAGGTTGAAGAAGGAATGACTCCCATCGAAGCCGCTATTAAAGGATCGAATGAAATATTTTTTGCCGTGATTTCCATATCTATCACCTTAGCTGCTGTGTTTCTGCCTGTAATATTTCTGGAAGGATTTGTCGGACGATTATTCAGGGAATTTGGCGTCGTCATTGGAGCCGCAGTTTTGGTTTCTGCTTTTGTTTCCTTGACTTTGACACCAATGTTGAATGCGTATTTAATGAAAGGTGGAGAACAAACAAAATCTAAATTTTATATCAAAACAGAACCATTTTTCCAAAAGTTAAATGCTACTTATGCTAATGCTTTGAACCGTTTCATCAAAAGAAAATGGATGAGCTTTCCCATTATTATTGCGTGTTTCGGATTAATCTATTTATTTTTTAACATAATTCAAAAAGAGACGGCGCCATTGGATGACCGAAGTGGATTTGTAATGCGAATGGCAACACCCGAGGGTTCTTCATTTGCCTATACCGATCGATTTATGCAAGAAATTTCGAAATTGGTAGATGATTCTATTCCCGAAAAACAAGTAAGTTTGGTTATTACCTCGCCTAGATTTAGCGGTTCAGGAGCTGCAAATACTGGCTTTATTCGAATTTCTTTGAAAAACCCAAGTGATAGAAAAAGATCCCAAATGGAGATTGCAGATCAATTAACCAAATTGACAAATAAATATCCCGATGCCAAAACATCTGTAATCCAACAGCCAACAATTTCGGTAAGTCGCCGTGGTGGTTTGCCAATTCAGTATATTATTCAGGCACCAAACTTTGAAAAATTACAGGAAAAAATTCCACTATTTATGGATGAAGCATCTAAAAATGAGACTTTTTCTGTTACCGATGTAAATCTAAAATTCAACAAACCCGAAATTAACGTCAGCATAGATCGTGAAAAAGCCGAAAGTTTAGGGATTTCGGTCATAGATATTGCCCAAACATTGCAACTTTCGTTAAGCGGACAGCGTTTTGGTTATTTTATCAAAAACGGAAAACAATACCAAGTAATTGGACAATTCGACCAAAAAGACCGATCTAAACCATTGGATTTAACTTCGATATACGTCAAAAACAACAAAGGCGAATTGATTCAAATGGATAATGTCGTAAACATAGAAGAAAAAAGTAACCCTCCCCAATTGTACCACAATAATAGATATATGTCTGCAACAGTTTCTGCAGGACTTGCTCCTGGAAAAAGTATTAGCGATGGAATTGATGCAATGAATGAAATAAAAGCCAAAGTTCTGGATGATACATTCACTACCGATTTAGGTGGAGAATCCAGGGATTTTGTCGAAAGTAGTTCCAATACATCTTTTGCTTTTGGATTGGCTTTATTATTGATATTTTTAATTCTGGCAGCGCAATTCGAAAGTTTTATCGACCCTTTTATCATTATTTTAACAGTACCAATGGCTGTTGCAGGTGCATTATTTTCGCTTTGGCTCTTTGGCCAAACTTGGAATATCTTTAGCCAAATTGGAACTATTATGCTTATTGGTTTAGTAACCAAAAATGGAATACTGATTGTGGAATTTGCCAACCAGTTGCGAGAACAGGGAAAATCAAAATTAGAAGCTATATTAGAAGCATCTGAAGCGCGACTTAGACCCATCTTAATGACCAGTCTGGCTATAGCACTCGGAGCTTTGCCGATTGCCTTATCGATTGGAGCGGCCTCAAAAAGTAGAATTGGAATGGGAGTTGTGATTGTTGGAGGAACTATTTTCTCCTTGGTTTTAACTTTATTTGTAATTCCATCTTTGTATTTATTATGGTCAAAAGCCAGAAAACATCATACAGAATTTGACCATATCGAAGAGTATGAAACCAGCATAAAAAAATAATTTTCTTCCGATGAAAAATAAGCTGGTTCCTGACGTCCTTTGGCAAAATAATTTCACCGGAAGAAAAAGAAAGTAAATAATTATGACAAATTTTAAAATCCTATTTCAAAGCCTAGTCTTATTCTTCTTTTGTATTGTAAAAATAAACGCACAAGAAGTTTTAACTATCGAAGATGCCGTGAAAATAGCATTGGAAAATAACTATGAAATTAAAATTGCATCAAACAATTTAAATATTGAAAAAACCAATGTAACCACCGGAAATGCAGGAATGTTGCCTAAAATCACTGCAACTGTAGTGGACAATAACGGGATTCAGAACCTTTCGCAAACACGTGCTGATGGAACCGTAAATTCACTGGATAATGCCAAAAATAGTAACTTAAATTATGGAGTTGGTTTAGATTGGACAGTTTTTAACGGTTTTAAAATGTTTGCCAAATTAGATCAATTAAAAGAATTGCAAAAATTAGGAGAAAATCAATTAAAATTGACCATCATTACAAAAATAAGCAACTTAAATGCAGTGTATTTTGAATTGGTAAACCAACAACAACAATTGGCAGCGTTGGATACAACCATCGAAATTTCAAATCAACGTTTGACTTTGGCCAAAAACCGTTTCACGATTGGCAAAGCGTCTAAATTAGAAGTTTTGAACGCACAAGTTGATCTAAATACCGATAGAACTAATCTTTTAAGACAAAAAGAATTGTATGTCAATACGAAAATTGTATTGAATCAAGTAATGGCTCGTGATCCAAAAATTGATTTTAAAGTGATTGATGTAATTGATGTGGATAAAAGTTTATTACTTCCAGAATTAACCGCATTAGCTGAAAAACAAAATCCAGAATTAGAAAGCCAAATTATCAATCAAAGAATTTCGGAATTGCAATTGAAGCAAATAAAAGGCGAGCGATATCCAACTTTAAACCTGACTACGGGTTATGTATTTACAGAAAGTCAATCAGGACTTGGTTTTACAACACAATCGTCAGCTCATGGACTTAATTATGGATTTCGTGCATCATTAAATTTGTTTGATGGATTTGCACAAAACCGAAATGAAAAAATTGCCAAGATTGAAATTGACAATGCTAAATTGGCAATCGATCAGCAAAATCAAAAACTGAATTCACAATTAACAGCTTTCTATCAAACCTATTTAACCAATTTAGAATTAATTGATTTAGAATACGAAAACGAAGCAATTGCCAAACAAAACTTGGAAATTACAGTAGACAAATTCCGTATTGGCACCATTACTACTTTGGAGTTCAGGACTGCACAATTGAATTATGTCAATGCCAAGGTAAACTACAGCAAGGCTCAATTTCAAGCTAAATTAACTGAGATTTTATTAAAAGAACTTGCAGGAAATCTGGCATTTTAATATAACTTTTTCATCCTCTACATCAATAACCTCCTTTAATTTGAATAAAACTTCAAAAATTAAAAGAGGTTATTTTTTACTATTTAAATCGATTAATTCCCGAAAAACGGATTTTTAAAGTAAAAAAACTGCACTTAAACGAGTAATATATCTTTTCAACGAATTTATTTTTTTAATAAATAGTCTCGTACAATATTTACAAAAAAATCTAGGAAATTATAAATTCTTAGTTTACTGTTAACCCTAAATCTTAATTAAATCAAATTAAATGAAAAAAATTATTCTATTATTTGTTGTAGCTTTAGCTACATTTAGTTGAACTAATGAGTCTGCAACTGTTAATCCTAGTGCTGTTGCAAAAGTTTATGCATCTAATGCCAAAGCTGCTGCTTCAACCAGTAGTTGGGGAGATTACAATATTGCTGTTGCAGTAAGTGCAGATGGTTCCGAGTGGACTTATACCATTACCAAGACTAAAACCACTTCAAAAACTTTAAGCCATTTCATCATAAGTCTTGACAATTGTGGAGAAAATAGCGCTACTTTTAGTGATGTTATTTGGGCGTCAGTAAATGGTGTAAATACTGATCTTTCAACTATAGAAGGTTCAGGAACAGGTTGCAATCCACAAGCCACTACAACAAACTTTATTAAGTTTCCTTCATTTTCTGCAGCAACTTCTTGGACATTAGTAATAAAATTTGATCGCGGTTATGAAACTTTAGCAACTGGTACAGCCTGGCTTAAAGCAGGTTCTTCTTGTAACCAAGGCATTGTTCCCGCTCCTGGTTGTCCAAAAGAAGATCGTTGTTCTTTTTCTCAAGGATTTTTCTTTGCAAACGGTGCTGTAAATAATGGTGCAACTTTATTATGGACAAACGGACTTATAATTGGCGGATTTAATTATACACAAGCTGAAGGTCATTTAGCTTGGACTACAAATAATGGCGCTGGAAAAGACACTACTTTAAATGCATTCTTTCAACTTGGAGCTGTACGCTTGAGCGGAGCTGAAATTGAAGTTGCTGCAGATGCCGCGATCATTGATGCTTACTTCAGCGGAGTTGGGACTGATGTGTTTGGTACTATTAACAGCAGTGGCGATTTTGTTCTTCCTGCTTTATCAGGAGGATATACAAACGCGCAAGTTAAAGAAGCTGGAAGTAGAATAGGTACATTTATTGACGCTAATCATTGTCCTTGATTAATAGCAATTGGTGTTTAAAGCATCGTTGATTATAAAAAAGGAGAGCAATTGCTCTCTTTTTTTATGGACTATTTGAAAAAAAGTGCCTTAACAAAAATGCGTTTTATTATATTTGCATTCTCATTAAAATTGACAGATGAAAATATCTTACAACTGGTTAAAACAATTCATAAAAATAGACTGGAAATCCGAGGAAACTGCGGCTTTACTAACAGACTTAGGTCTTGAAGTAGAAATGGTCGAAAAATATGAGTCTGTAAAAGGTGGATTAGAAGGAATTGTTGTAGGCCATATTCTTACTTGTGTTCAACATCCTGATGCCGACAGATTGAAAGTTACAACGGTAGATTTAGGCGATGGTATTCCTTTACAGATTGTTTGCGGCGCAGCCAATGTTGCTGCCGATCAAAAAGTATTAGTTGCAACTATAGGAACTACATTGTATGATGATGCAGGGGTTGCTTTTCAAATAAAAAAAGGAAAAATTCGCGGACAAGAAAGCTACGGAATGATTTGTGCTGAAGATGAATTAGGTCTTGGAACTAGCCACGAAGGGATTATGGTTCTTGATAAATCTGTTATTGCAGGAATAAAAGCAGCAAGTCTTTTTAATATTGAAAATGACGAAGTTTTTGAAATTGGTCTAACTCCCAATCGTGCCGATGCAATGAGTCATCTTGGAACAGCTCGTGATTTAAGAGCCGGTTTATCACAAACTGGAGTTAATGTAGAATTCATTACTCCCTCTGTAAGTAATTTTAGAGTGGATAAAAGAACTTTAAAGATTGATGTAAAAGTTGAGAAAACGCTGTTAGCTCCAAGATATTGTGGCGTTACCATTTCTGAAATTAAAGTAAAAACATCCCCAAGATGGTTACAAGACAGATTGAAAGCTATTGGCATCAATCCTAAAAACAATATTGTCGATGTCACGAATTATGTTTTACACGAATTAGGACAACCTCTTCACGCTTTTGATGCTTCAAAAATAAACGGAAAAATAATTGTAAAAACACTTCCTTCGGGAACCAAATTTACAACGCTCGATGATGTAGAAAGAACTTTGCACGAAGAAGACTTAATGATCTGTGACGAGAATGGACCTTTGTGTATTGCTGGAGTTTTTGGCGGGAAAAATTCAGGTGTTTCAGAAACTACTACTTCCATCTTCCTCGAAAGTGCTTATTTTAATCCTGTCAGTATTCGAAAAAGTGCCAAAAGACATCAATTAAACACTGATGCTTCTTTCCGATTTGAAAGAGGAATTGATCCAACTATCACAGAATACGCTTTAAAACGTGCTGCATTATTGATTCAGGAAGTAGCTGGAGGCGAAATCACATCAGATATTATTGATGTTTATCCAAAGAAAATTGAAGATTTTCCAGTGGTTTTGAATTTCAACAATGTTAAGAAAATTATTGGTCAGGAATTGCCAAAGGAAATCATTAAAAATATTTTGGCCTCATTAGAAATCAAAATAAATAGTGTTTCTGATGCTGGATTAGGCTTGATAATTCCAGCTTATCGAGTGGATGTACAAAGAGAAATTGATGTCATCGAAGAAATACTCAGAGTTTACGGCTACAACAATATCAAATTTTCGGAGAAACTGAATGCAACGGTTTCCATCGCTCCAAGAACCGAAGATTATAAAGTTCAAAACATCATTGCAACTCAATTGAATTCTCAAGGATTCAATGAAATGATGGCGAATTCCTTGACAACTGCATCATACATTCAATTGTCAGAAATGCTGAAAGAGGAACACAATGTGATAATTCTGAACCCATTGAGTAATGATTTGGCAGCAATGCGTCAATCCTTATTGTTCTCGGGATTAGAAGCTTTATCTTATAATATCAATCGTAGAAATTCAGATTTGAAATTTTTTGAATTCGGAAAAACATATCATAAATTCCCATCTGGTTATGAGGAAAACAAGCATTTGACGCTGTTTGTAACTGGAAATCGTAATCTGGAAAGCTGGACAAATGCGCAAAAACCTTCGGATTTCTTTTTATTCAAAGGCTATGTAAATGGAGTTCTTTCAAGATTAGGCATTCAAAAAACACAAAATCTTCCCGTGACTACAGATGTTTTCTCGGAAGGAATCGCAATAGGTTTTGGAAATGATGTTCTTGTAGAATATGGAATAGTAAAAAAATCAATTCTGAAACATTTTGATATTAAACAAGAAGTTTTGTTTGCTGATTTTAATTGGGCTTTGATTTTGAAACTACTTTCAAATAAAATTAAATTTACCGAAATTCCTAAATATCCGGAAGTTCGCAGAGATTTGTCATTGTTATTAGACGAGAGCGTATCTTTTGATACCATCTATAATCTTGCAAGACAAACTGAGAAATCACTCCTAAAAGACATCAATTTGTTTGATGTGTACCAGGGCAAAAATCTTCCGGAAGGTAAAAAATCGTATGCTGTTAGTTTTACTATTCAAGACAATACAAAAACCTTGACGGATGTTCAAATTGACAAAATTATGAGCAAGTTGCAAAAGAATTTTGAAGCGGAATTGGGTGCTAGTTTGAGATAAAATTTTAAACCATATAGGACATTAAAGGTCAATTAAGTTGAATGCTTTTTGAATAATATAAAATAAATTTACTCGTGAAGAGGATAAAATATTTGCTGCAAAATATTTGCCATAAAATAACAGATTCCCTAGCCCTGATAGAAACGGAAATCCTTTATGGTTTTTCTTTAAAACCATAAAGATTGTAGTGAAAAGCAGGATTAGCTCCTGAAAAAAATCAACACAAAAAAAAGCTCCACATTTCTGCGGAGCTTTCTATATTCAAAATCAAGAAATTAGATTATTTCTTTTTTTCGTTTTTTTCCATTTTGGCTTTCAAACCAGCAAGAATATCATTGTTATCTCCAAGAGTTGAAGCTGGTGCATTTGTAGAAGCTGCTTCTGCAACCGCTTTAACCGCTTTCTCTTCTTCTTCTCGGAAAATAGCCGTGTGAGAGGCAACTACTCTTTTGAATTCTTTGTTGAATTCGATTACTTTGAAATCAGCAGATTCGCCTTTTTTCAATTTCTTACCGTCTTCTTTTTCAAGGTGACGTGTAGGAATGAAAGCAACGATATCATCACCAAATTCTACAGTAGCTCCTTTGTCAACAATTTCAGAAATTTCACCTGTGTGGATAGTTCCAACTGCGAAAGAATCTTCATATTGATCCCAAGGATTAGCAGTAGTTTGTTTGTGACCTAAAGATAGTTTACGTCCATCAACATCTAATTCTAATACTACTACGTCTAATTTTTCACCAACATTTACAAATTCAGATGGATGTTTGATTTTCTTAGTCCAAGAAAGGTCAGAGATGTAAATCAATCCGTCGATTCCTTCTTCTAATTCTACGAAAATTCCAAAGTTTGTAAAGTTTCTAACGATACCTGTATGTTTAGAACCTACTGGGTATTTAGAAGTGATATCAGTCCAAGGATCTTGTGACAATTGTTTGATACCTAATGACATTTTACGGTCATCTCTGTCTAAAGTTAAGATTTGAGCTTCAACAATATCCCCTACTTTTACGAAATCTTGAGCAGAACGTAAATGAGTAGACCATGACATTTCAGAAACGTGGATCAAACCTTCAACACCTTCAGCAACTTCGATGAAAGCACCGTAATCAGCGATAACCACTACTTTACCTTTTACTTTGTCTCCGATAGCTAATTTAGCGTCAAGAGCATCCCAAGGGTGAGCGTTCAATTGTTTCAATCCTAATTGGATTCTTGTTTTCTCGTCATCAAAATCAAGGATAACCACGTTAAGAACTTGGTCTAATTCAAGAACTTCAGATGGATGGTTGATTCTTGACCAAGAAAGGTCAGTAATGTGGATTAATCCATCAACACCACCAAGGTCAATAAACACACCGTAAGAAGTAATGTTTTTAACAACACCTTCTAATACTTGTCCTTTTTGTAATTTTCCGATGATTTCTTTTTTCTGTACTTCAATATCCGCTTCAATAAGCGCTTTATGAGATACAACAACATTTTTGAATTCGTGGTTGATTTTTACCACCTTGAATTCCATCATTTTGTTTACATATACATCGTAGTCTCTAATTGGTTTAACATCAATTTGAGAACCTGGCAAGAAAGCTTCAATTCCGAAAACGTCAACGATCATACCACCTTTAGTTCTGCATTTTACAAAACCATTAACGATTTCTCCTGTTTCGTTAGCCGAAATAACTCTATCCCATGATTTGATGGTACGTGCTTTTCTGTGAGACAATACCAATTGACCTGTTTTATCCTCACGGATGTCAATCAATACTTCTACTTTGTCACCTACTTTTAAAGCTGGATTGTAACGGAATTCGTTCAATGAAATAACACCTTCCGATTTTGCGTTGATATCAACGATAACGTCTCTATCCGTAATTCTAACAACTACACCTTCAACTACTTCTTCTTGATCTGTCGCGATAAAAGTTTTTGAAACTAGGTCTTCGAATTCTTGTAAGTTTTTCTCATCTACGGCATCAATACCTTCTTCAAAGTTGTGCCAGTTAAAATTTGCTAAAAACTCTTCTTGTGATTTTACTTGTTCAGACATGCTGATTAAAAATTTGTATTCTGTATTTTCTTGAGTTTCATAACGTGTTAGAAAACAACAGAAGTTGTTTGTAAAATTAGTTGAACCCTAAAGGAAACTCTTATTCACCAAAAGGACTGCAAAAGTAATCCTTTTTTATTTATCTGCAAAATATTTTTACAGGGATAATAGATTGATTATTAGGAGCAGAACTTTTTGGTGTTTTTATGATGAATACTCCCGCTTTTCGTTGCAAACGAAGTTCACTGAACTCCAATAAAAATAGAAGCTAAGTGAAGTAATCCAAGCCCAAAAACTTGGGATTTCCACTGCAATCGGGGCTATTTATAACGTTCGGTAATTTGACATAAAATACATCCTAAAAAAATCATATAATTAGGAAAAAATTAAAAACAAATATTTTAAAATTTAGCAACAAATAGAGTCTAATATTGAATATAAATATTATTTGACAATTAGCACTAAAACTCGCAGAAATTAGGTGACTTTATAATAAATAAAAGTTGAGATTTATTTTTCAAAACTATCATATAAATTGTGAATTTTTAAAAGAATAACACCAAATACAATTGCTAATATAATTAGAACAATATTCAATATTCCTTCAGTATTAAACGAGAGCTTAATTAAAATGGTTGAAATTATAAACCCAGAATTTCTAATTACCCTGTTAAACTTATCTGAATGCAAAAAAGAAAATAATAGCAATAAAACGTCAACTAGTATCAATATCGTAAAAAAGTCATCAAAAAACACTTTATTAATGTCTTTGATATTAGCAACAATTTCAGTCACAGAAAAGAAACTCTCATATAACCAGTGACCAAGACTGTATATTGATAGCACTAAAAAAACAGGGACTAAACAGGTAGCAATGGCTTTTTTTAAGGAAATAAATTTTACAATTTCTGGTTTAATCATTTCGGTTTCATTTTGGCTGCCATCTTTAATAAATCGATAAAAAACAAAGATTAAAAAAAACATAATTAGTATTGCAATGATATCACTTGTAAATAAGATATCGCTTTTGATAGCAAACCAATTTGTCGAAAATTCCAAATTCGACAAATCTTTAAAAATTCTTCGTATCACAATTAACGAAATAATTTCATATTGTTTCCCAATATATATTGATGTTGATTTAGGTAAATAATACAACAGCAAATACACTTCATAAATAAGTATGAAGGAAAATGGCGTATAAATTGCAGAAATAGGATCGCTCAATAATTTTGAATGATCACTAACAGTAATGATATTCAGGTTTACTAAGCCAATCAATAGCAAGTGCATAAGAAAACTAGCAATGGCTATGTAAACTATAATTCTTTCGCTCTTTTCTTTTACTTTTTCAGACAAAAAATAATTATAAAAAGAAGATTCTACATTGTTTAAATTTGGCATATTATTTTGTTTAACAAAAATTAAATAAAATTAAACAGTAATTTTCGGTTATTAATTGTAAATTTACAAAAAACATTGTTAATTAATAGATTAACAATTGTTAAGAGATTCCTTAAATAACAAAAAAAATTAATTATGTTTAACAAATTCAAAAAATCCGAACTTTTTATTTTAGCCGTAGTCATTTGCTTAATTTTTATTTCTGAATATATTTATTTAGTCGAAAAGGATTTTCAAAGAGCAATATTTATTGGTCTTTGGCCACCAACAATTGTTGGCTTATTAATATTCTTTAATTTAAAATTAAAAAAATAGATGAAAAATATAGAAATATTAATATTAACAGCTGTAGTAATAATTTGTTTTGTAAGCTTTTTTATCTCAACATTCAGAGAATTTGAAGATCTTTCCAAGAAAAATGATTATTTGTCCAAAAAAAGTGGAATAATATCGCGGTTTTTAGCTTATCTAGAAAGTTTAGTTTCTGAATGATACCAATTATTATTTTAATACTTACCTGCTGTGCAAAGTCTCCCGACTTCCAAACCTCCAAGGTTTAGTTCAACAGCAGGTTCGAACAATTCCGAATTTTATGGTAAGTTCATGTTTGCATTTCGCGAAAAATTTTATCTTTGATAGAAAATAATCGATTCCGAAGTTAGCCAAAAGGCCAATCGTTGTAAGAGACCATAAAAACAACCAAATGAATCAAAATCACCTATCCCGTAGAAAAGTTATGCAATTAATGAGTCTCACAGTACTTGGCTCATTAGCATTCCCCCAAAGAAATCTATTCCAAGACAAATTGTAATGATTTTTTCGATGAAGAAATAGATACAATACATATAAAAAAAGGAGAAGGTAAAATTGGAAAAATTGGAGGAATAGATATCATCTCGAAGTTATCCAAACATCAAACATTTGGAAATCTTGGGTGCGACTAAGCAACGCTCAAACCTGGTTTTTTAGGAGCACCGCCACACCTGCACAAGAATTTTGATGAAATGTGTTTTGTTCTTGAAGAATTAGTCACAATTATGGTTGATGAAGAAATATTTCAAGTTAATGCAGGCGCCTGGCGCCTGAGACCTAGAAAAAAAATGCACACCTTTTGGAACACCCTCTGGCGCCCGTTTGTCCACATTCTCTGGTGCTCGATTACATCGAGTGCCTACTTAAATTAAAAGACAAATCGTAGCGTTTGCAACGCGGATAACTAAAACAGGAATAACTTCAATAAATATAATCGAACCTTTATAGGATTCTGTTTGTATGAGCCGCGTTGCAAACGCTTTATTAAGTTTACAAAAAATAAGTAGGTTCTCGATGCAATCGAGCGCCAGATTTGCATTTTTATGAGCTCTGCTCCCGCTTTCCGCTGCAATCCACGCCCAAAAACGTGGGATTTCCACTTCACTCGGGGCTAATTATAAAGTTTGGAGTTTAAAAATTTATTACAAAATTGAAAGTCAAGATTAGACAATTAGCTAAAGCATTGTTAATGAGTATTTTTCTATAAAAATTAAAGGCAATTCTTTAAATATGTCTTTTTTTTTTAATCCCTTTTTCAAATGTTTTATCTGCGTTGCCGACTAAATATAATTTATTTTGGAGTAGATCTAGTTTCTGGATATTTAGTGTAGTCGGCAAAATAGAAACTAGTGCAAAATCAACTTCATTGTTTTCTATACTTTTCACCACTTTGTTTTTATTAGTAACATCCATTAATAATTGTACTCCTGAATATTGCCTAATAAAATCAGCCAAAAATAAGCTATTACATATTTGCCAGTTGATACCTCAGAACTTTTTAACTTACCTGCCAGTTGTCCTTTATAAGCAAATGTTTTATTGTTGATGGCGTTTACTTGGTTAATAATATTCTCTGCTGCTTTTGCGATTTCCTCACCAATATCTGCGATAAATAACTTTCTGCCCACTACTTCTGTCAAAGGAATATCTAATTGGCCTTGAAAATTTTTGATTTGAATAGATACGCAGGTTGTGTTAAGTGTAACTCTTCCGAAGCCTTAGTTACACTTTGTGTTTGTATAATTTTTAGAAATATCTGTAGTTGAATTAAGGTATAGTACATAAATTATTTTAATGGATTATATTACAAATATAAATAAAAACTAATGAATTATAATTCACAACTTTGCAGAGTCAAAATATAAATAGCGGAAAGTCTGCAAATTTTAAACTAATAATAAAAAACTATGGTAACGAACAGTAGTACAACAATAACCTTAATAGATGGTCATTTTTCATCAGATGATGCATTTGAATTATTAAGAAATTTGTATTCAAGTAAAATACAGTTCCATCAACTGAAAAATTTTAGTTCGATGGAGCGATTTGGAAAAGAAGACAAGATGGCCATGGAAAGGATTCCGAAATTAAAAGAAAGTCTAGAATCTATTTTAACCATAATGAAAGAAGAAGAAATAGGTGAAAATATGATTGAAATAAAAGCAGTAGTAAACATTACTTTTTTAAAATAACTGAAAATATATAAATGAAACAGATACTAATCAAATTTTCAATACGATTCATAATAATAACTGCTTTTTGTGCTTGTTCTTCAAAAATTAATAAAGCTGACGCTTTAAAAAAAGCAAAAAACGAGAACGGAATTTATAATGTAGCTCATGTTATGACTAAATCGAAACAAGATTCTTTAACACCTTCCCTAATATTACAAGAATTCGAGGATGGCAACAAGCGCTTTAATAATGGCAATATAACACAACGTGACCATTCAGAAGGAATCAGAAAAGCCGCAACTGGAGGTCAATTTCCAAAAGCGATGGTTCTAAGTTGTGTAGATAGCAGAGTTCCAGTGGAAGATGTTTTTGACCAAGGCATTGGTGATGTTTTTGTTGGTAGAGTTGCAGGAAACTTTGTTAATACAGACCTTTTGGGAAGTATGGAATTTGCTTGTAAAGTGGCTGGTGCAAAACTCATTATTGTAATGGGCCATCAACATTGTGGAGCTATTAAGGGCGCTATTGATGATGTGCATTTAGGGAATATAACTTCAATGTTGGCAAACATAAAACCAGCTGTTGAAATGAGCCAAAATTTTGAAGGTGAAAAATCTTCTAAAAATGAAGCTTATGTAAAATTAGTAGCGCAGAATAATGTAAGAAACGCCATTGCTCAGATAAGAGAAAAAAGCGAAATTTTAAAAGAAATGGAGAGCAAAGGTGAAATAAAAATAGTAGGAGCCTTCTATATATTGCGAACTGGTAAATTAGAGTTTATTGACTAACTCTATTAAAATATTAATAAAACAATCTAAAAAAACAAATAAATGAACTTCAATCTACTCCTAGAGAATCTAACCAATCCTGCACTATTATTCTTTGTATTAGGTATTATAGCGGTCTATTTAAAAAGTGATTTAGAAATTCCACCTAATTCATCAAAATTTATCTCTCTTTATTTATTATTCGCAATTGGTTTTAAGGGTGGTCAAGAATTATCACGCGAAACATTTACAAGTGAAATAGGATGGTCAATGCTTTTTGGCATAGGCATTTCATTACTAATTCCTTTATATACATTCTTTATTCTCAAAAGGAAATTAAATGTATTCGATTCAAGTGCTATAGCAGCAGCTTATGGTTCAGTAAGCGCAGTAACTTTTGTAACTGCAGTTTCTTATCTTGAATCTCAACAATTAACTCTACATGGGCATATGGTAGCAATTATGGCTTTGATGGAATCTCCAGCGATAATAATTAGCTTAGTTTTATTATCAGTTTTTAACAAAGAAGGTATATCTAAAAACATAAAAATTCCAGAAGTAATAAAACATTCATTAACTAATGGTAGTGTTTTACTTATTCTCGGCAGTTTAATTATAGGCTTTTTAGCAAGTGCTAAACAAGCAGAAGGAATCAAGCCATTTACAAACGATTTATTTAAAGGATTCCTTGCTATTTTCCTTTTAGATATGGGTATAACAAGTGGAAAAAAGCTTAAATCATTTTTTTCGTTTGGATTATTTCCATTCCTTTTTGCAGTAATAATCCCATTGGTTAATGGCTGTGTGTTTGCGATGTTAAGTTCTTTAGTAACAACAGATATTACAAATAGATTTATGTTTGCCATTTTAGCTGCAAGTGCATCTTATATAGCTGTTCCTGCTGCAATGAAAATTACAGTACCACAATCAAATCCTGGTCTTTATTTACCAATGGCACTTGCTGTTACTTTCCCTATAAATATTACAGTAGGAATGCCTCTATATTTCCTAATCGTGCAGCATTTTTAATTAATTAGAGCTTTATAAACTAAAAACCCGACAAGTTTCAAAAACTTATCGGGTTTAATATATAAAAACAATTCTCTAATGAGTCACTTTCGCCACTTCTTCAGGATTGTGTTTGTGCTTAAATAGTATAGCAAAAGCTATCGCAATTACCAATGCATAACTAGCAAAACTTAACCAGATATTTTGCCAATCTCTTACACCATCGTGAGTAAAGAATTTATCTATTGCCCAACCAGAAGTAAAACTTCCTAATACAGCTCCCACTCCATTAGTCATCATCATAAATAACCCTTGTGCAGAAGATCGGTTTTTAGAATCCGTATTAGTTTCTACAAATAACGAACCTGAAATATTAAAGAAATCAAATGCCATTCCGTAAACAATACACGACATAATTATCATCCACAAACCGCCAGTTGGATTACCAAAAGCAAACAAACCAAAGCGTAAAACCCAAGCAAACATTGATATTAACATTACTTGCTTAATACCAAATCGTTTTAAGAAAAAAGGAATTGCCAAGATAAAAAGCGTTTCAGAAATTTGAGAAATAGACATTATTATTGTAGAATATTTTACCACAAATGAATCTGCATATTCAGGAATGTTTTTGAATTCATCTAAAAAAACATCACCATAAGCATTAGTAAGTTGCAAAGCACCACCCAAAAAAATTGAGAAAATAAAGAATAATGCCATTTTATAATTTGCAAATAGTTTAAAGGATTCTAGTCCTAGAGTTTCCATCAACGAGGCATTTTCCTTTGTCAATCGTTGTGGTTTACATTTTGGCAAAGTAAAAGCATAAACTCCCAAAATAAGTGCTGCAATTCCAGCTATATAAAATTGATAAGCTGTTGCTTTATTGCCTGTTAAATTTGTGATCCACATTGCTACAATGAAACCAACAGTACCCCAAACTCGAATGGGCGGGTAATCCTTAACAATGTCTTTATTATTCAATTTTAGTGCAGTAAATGAAATAGAATTACTCAAAGCAATTGTTGGCATATAAAAACACATTGCCATAAGCATTACATAAATGAAATTCGTTGGAGTTGTAACTTGTGGTAAACAAAATAAGACTATGGCATATAAAATATGTAAAATTCCATACAATTTTTCTGCATTTATCCAGCGGTCGGCGATAATTCCAGTTAATGTAGGCATAAATAACGAAGCAACTCCCATTGTTCCGAAAACTAAGCCAAATTGTGTTCCATCCCAACTCTTAGTTCCAAACCAGAAATTTGCAATTGTAATTAGCCAAGCTCCCCAAACAAAAAATTGAAGGAAACTCATCAATGTTAGCCGATTCTTAATATTCATAATAATTTTAGCTTTAATTTAAAAAATCACTCATCTAATGCGTAAATCTAACAATAAATTAAGATATTCAAATTAATTTTGAGAATTATTTAAATAAAAAAACCACTTTTAGGGAAAGTGGTTTTTCTAACTAATTAATTAACAACAAAATCTCAATTACTATTTTGTATAAAGTAGGTTAAGTTTTTAAGTAGATTGTGGGGCAAACTTTTTAAATTCTTGATAATTGAGTATGATGTTTTAATTTCATAGTGTAAATATACAACAATTATCGATTAAACTACAAATAAAATCGACGAAATACACAATAAACATATTTTTTTATATAATTTTCTTATAAAAAAGTAAAATATTTTTATAATTAAATTAATGTATAGAAAATGAACTACTCAAAATTCAATATTTAAGGAGCAAGTCGGTCTATTTTCCACGAATAATCCACTTGCAAATGATAGCGAATTCTGTCGTGTAATCTATTAGGTCTTCCTTGCCAAAATTCGACTTCTACTGGACGAACTAAAAATCCGCCCCAATATTTGGGTCTGGGAATCTCTTTCCCCTCGAAATCTTTTTCCAGTTTATTCAAACCTTCTTCCAAAACGATTCTGGATGGAATCACCTCGCTTTGATTGGAAACAATCGCACCTAATTTACTCCCAATTGGCCTGGATTCAAAATAGCCGTCTGAAAGATTCTCCGAAATTTTTTCGGCAAATCCTTTAATAATTACCTGACGTTCAAGTGAAGACCAGAAAAAAGAAAGACAAACATTAGGATTATTGGCAATAGCCCTACCCTTTTCCGAATCGTAATTAGTATAAAATATAAATCCTTCGTAGGTAAACTGTTTCAACAAAACAACTCTTGACTTCGGAAAACCATCCAACCCAAAAGTCGAAACTGTCATTGCATTTACTTCGTCATCACCGCCAAAATCTTCTACTTCGTGAAACCATCTATTGAATAAATTGATTGGATCTTCCGGAATATTAGTTTCCAAAAGTTCGCTTTTGTCGTATGATTTTCTGTAATTGCTTAAATCTTCCATTGTTTAATTTTATTCTTGTATGCAAATTTAAACAAACTTATCATCATAAAAGAGTTTTGCACAAATGTATTCTTCTTGATATTTGTCACGCTGGAAGCGTCTAGATTATGTTGCTCTCTCGAGCTTTGAGATGCTTCCAGCGTGACAAATGGAGTACGAATTTGAACTGTTATTTATTCATAAAAGAATATACTGCAATGTTCCACAGGGCAAACGCACCAGTTTCAAAAATAAAAAGCAGCCACGAATTACACAAATTAACACAAATTTGGATATCACAAATTAAATAAATCTGAAAAAGGCAGATAAAATTCGTGTAATTCAATTTTTAGAATCACTAAAATTAGTGCAAATTCGTGCAATTCGTGGCGAAAAATACCGTATTAAAACTCAAATGATCTCCCATCATCGGCTAAAAGTATGTTCTGAAAAATAGTTTCAGCTTGTTCTTTAAAATATTCAATACTGTCATATCGTGTAGAATAATGTCCCAACATCAATTGTTTGACATTTGCTTTTAAAGCAATTGTTGCTGCTTCTTTAGCTGTGGAATGCATTGTTTTTCCTGCCAAAACTTCTTCTGAATCCAGAAAAGTTGATTCGTGATACAAGACATCGACTTCTTTTATATAAGGAATAATCCTTTCATCATAAGCCGTATCCGAACAAAACGCATAACTCTTAGCAGGAATTGGATCAAACGTCAATTTATGGTTTTCTATAACCCGTCCATCATCTAAAGTGATGTCTTTTCCGTTTTTAATTTTTTGGTAATAACATTTGTCAATTTCATAGTTTTGAACGGCATTCAAATCCAATTTTCTTTCTCTTAATTTTTCTTGAAATAGAAACCCATTGGTGTAAACCCTGTGTTTTAAAGGAATGGTTTTAACTATAACCTTATCGTCTTCAAAAACAGTTTCACTTTCTTTAGATTCTAATTCGTGGAAAAACAAACCATAATTTGGACAAGAATTGGATAATTTCAATTGTAGATTAATAATTTCCTTAATTCCTTTTGGACCATAAATATGCAAGTCGGGAGTTCGATTAAGCAACATAAATGTGGAAACCAAACCTACCAAACCAAAAAAATGATCTCCGTGCAAATGGGATATAAAAATATGATTGATTCTAGAAAACCTGATTTTGTTTTTGCGCAACTGTACTTGTGTTCCTTCGCCACAATCAATTAGAAACAGTCGATTTCTGATTTCTAAAACCTGCGAAGTTGGATTCGTAAAAGTTCGTGGAGTCGCTGCATAACAGCCGAGAATGGTTAGATTCATTATATTGTTAAGTAACATTTAGCAATTACAAATTTCAACAATAAATTGCATTATTAGCTGAAAATCATTACTGTTTTTTTTCCTTGCTGTATCTTTTCAATTGTACTAATATAGAAACAGCCATTAATGCGTTCCCACAAATTCCCCAATAATTAATTTCATCGTTTACAAAATAATTGGAAATGTTTATCACAAGCAAAATGATAAATGCTATTAATAATAGTATTCTAAAAGATTGAACTCGTTTTGGGTTATTATAGAAATCCATAAAATATAAATTTAAAATCCCAAATCTCTTTCTATTTCTTCCATCTCAATAATATCGTGGGCTTCAAGCAATGAACGGACAACTGCTAGCTTGTCAGAAATGGCATTATGATCAAGGTCAGAAGTAACTATTACAAATGATTTTTTGGCTTTTTTATGAATTTTTGAAAGTGGCATAAAACTGTTAATTGCTGCCACTGAAAGGTCTTTATGCATTCTGATATCAATAATGATATTATATTTTTCAAAAGTTTTATACTCGTGAGTCACTTTCATTAAATATGAAACTAAATCACCTTGTGTGTCTTTTATGCAAACAGTATGTCCTTTTTGATCTACTTTCATTGTGTTGAAAATTAAAGTATTGCTAATTTACAAAGAAAATTTGGGTTATTGTGAATTTGAAGGTTCGAATGTTACTGAATTTTTGAAGCCAATAAATAAATTACCGCCATCCGAATCGCAACTCCATTTTCAACCTGATTCAAAATCACAGATTGTTTGGAGTCAGCCACATCAGATGTAATTTCCACACCACGATTAATTGGTCCTGGGTGCATAATTATTATTTCTTTATTCAGCGAATCCAACAAGGCTTTGTCCAAACCGTATTGTTGGGCATATTCCCGAGTGGATGGAAAAAAATTCACATCCATCCTTTCGTTTTGAACACGAAGCATATTAGCGACATCACACCATTCGAGTGCTTTGCGTAAATTGGGTTCCACTGTAACTCCAAGCGATTCGATATATCTTGGAATAAGTGTTTTTGGTCCGCAAACTTTAACTTCAGCCCCTTGCATTTGCAAAGCATATATATTCGAAAGCGCTACTCGCGAGTGCAAAATATCACCTACTATCACTACTTTTTTTCCTGCAACATCACCTAATTTTTCTCTTATTGAATAACTGTCCAATAAAGCTTGCGTGGGGTGTTCGTGTGCTCCGTCGCCAGCATTAACAATGCTCGCCTTTACGTTTTGTGACAAGAAATGAGCTGCTCCGGGACTGGAATGTCGCATCACCACCATATCTACTTTCATCGAAAGAATATTATTTACAGTATCAATCAATGTTTCTCCTTTTTTTACAGATGATTGCGCAGCCGAAAAGCTAATCACATCAGCCGACAAACGCTTTTGGGCTAATTCAAAGGAAAGTTTGGTTCTGGTACTATTTTCGAAAAAGATGTTTGCAATCGTAATGTCTCTAAGTGAAGGTACTTTTTTTATCGGACGATTGATGACTTCTTTAAAATGATCGGCGGTTTCAAAAATGAGGTCAATATCTTTTTTGTTGATATATTTAATTCCTAATAAATGATTTACACTTAACTCGCTCATTTTACTACTTATTTATTAATTAAATAAACGGCATCTTCACCGTCTTGTTCCATCCAACACACCTTTACTTTCTCGTCGTTAATAGCATCAACCTGACGACCTCGATAATCGGGCTGAATAGGCAAATGACGGCTAAAACGACGGTCAATCAACACCAATAACTCAATCTCCGATGGTCTTCCAAAGGATTGAATGGCTGTCAACGCTGATCGAATACTTCGACCCGTATATAAAACATCGTCTATAAAAACGACTTTTTTATTTTCTACGATAAAATCTATTTGGGTTCTATTGGCTTCCAATGGTTTGTTGGTTCTGCGAAAATCATCTCTAAAGAAAGTAATGTCTAAATATCCCAATGCAATTTTTGAGATTTTATATTCTTTTTCCAACAAATCTTTTAATCGCTCTGCCAAGAAAGTGCCTCGTGGTTGGATTCCAATTAAAATAGTATCCGAAAAATCAAGATGTTTTTCGATTAACTGACAGGCCAAACGATGCAGAATGATATTGACTTCCTTTGAAGTGAGCAATATTTTTTGACTCATA
>NZ_JAYWCK010000147.1:0-44387 GCF_043780635.1 Flavobacterium sp. | reverse complement strand
AATCCATTCAGGGATGAAAACGGAAAATTAGTTTTTAGACCAGGAGGTCATGGTGCTTTAATTGAGAATTTGAATAATCTTGAAACCGATCTTATTTTTATAAAAAACATTGACAATGTTATTCAAGATCATATCGATAGTATCGCTTTGTATAAAAAAGCATTGGCTGGAATTTTGGTTGAATTGCAACAACAAATTTTTAACTATTTGAATGAAATTGAAAAAGCGAAGGATGATAAATTGGATGAAATTATTGCTTTCGCCAAAAACAATTTGAATATAGAAATACTTGATAATTTTCAGAAATACACTTTAGACAATAAAATCAGCTATATAAAAAACATTCTAAACAGACCGATTCGTGTTTGTGGAATGGTGAAAAACGAAGGAGAACCTGGTGGCGGACCATTTTGGGTTCGTGATTCAAGGGGAAGTCTTTCATTGCAAATTGTCGAAACTTCACAAGTGGATTTGGCTAATTCCAATCAAATTAAAATTATGGCAAATGCGACACATTTCAATCCTGTAGATTTGGTTTGCGGAATTCGAAATTATAAAAATGAAAGATTTGATTTTACTGATTTTGTGGATCACAACAGCGGTTTTATTGTCGAAAAAGCTCAAAACGGAAAACCATTAAAAAGCTATGAGTTGCCTGGTTTGTGGAATGGAGCTATGGCAAAATGGATAACAGTTTTTGTCGAAGTGCCGTTAATTACCTTCAATCCTGTGAAAACAGTAAACGATTTATTAAAGGCAGCACACCAACCACAATAATTTTGGAACCCAATAAAATCATATCCGAATTACAGTATAAAGCCGTTCGCAGCAGTGGTCCTGGTGGTCAAAACGTGAACAAAGTTTCCTCGAAAGTTGTTTTGACTTTTGATTTAAAAAATTCCCAAGCTTTGTCAGAAGAGGAAAAGGCATTGTTGGAGACTAAATTTTCCTCAAGACTAACATCGGATTTTGTTTTAATTTTGAATTGCGACGAAGATAGAAGCCAACTCAAAAATAAGGAAATTGTAACTAAACGTTTTCTAGACCTAATCACTGCCGGGCTTCATATTCCAAAAATTAGGAAAGCCACAAAAGTCCCTAAATCTGTAATTCGAAAACGAATCAAAGACAAAAAGAATATATCCGAGATAAAGAAGTCCAGAAGAAAGCCGGAATTTTAATTTTCAAAAATCTTTAGACTTTAAACAAAAAAAACTATATTTGCCCGTCTCAAAGGGGTGCTCTAAATAACGAGCTGAGATTATACCCATAGAACCTGAACAGGTAATGCTGTTAAGGGAAAATAGAATTAAAGATGAAGTGCACGTCATCCGAAAATTCAGAAAAAATCAATTTTTAATTTAACAAAAGAATAATTCCCCCTTTTATTGGTAATACTTTTTACGGATGAACACAATTATTAGTTTCAAAATCAAAGAGCCGAAGAGACTTACTATTTCAATTTCTTTTCTCTTTTCTCTTTTCTCTTTTCTCTCTTTTTCACAAGAAAAACAGCAAGACACAACCAAAGTCAACCAACTCGATGAGGTTTTGGTTTCGGCAGTTCGTGCAACTACAAAAATGCCGGTTAGTTTCAGTAATTTGGACAAAAAAGAAATCAAGCTCCGAAATTTGGGACAGGATATTCCCATTTTGATGAACTATTTACCATCAGTTGTCACCACTTCCGATGCGGGAAATGGTGTAGGTTACACCGGAATTCGCGTTCGCGGAAGCGATGCCACCCGAGTAAATGTCACCATCAACGGAATTCCATACAATGATTCGGAAAGCCACGGAACATATTGGGTCAATATGCCTGATTTTGCCTCTTCGGTCGAAAGTTTACAATTGCAGCGTGGCGTGGGAACTTCTACTAATGGAGCTGGAGCTTTTGGCGCTAGTTTAAATATGCTGACGGATTCTTATTCCGACAACCCTTCAGGTGAAATTTCGAGTTCCTTTGGAAGTTTTAATACGTTTAAAAATACAGTGAAATTCAGCACAGGCTTGATTAACAACCATTTTGAAATTGCAGGTCGTTTATCAGCATTAAAATCTGATGGATATATTGACAGGGCGAAATCTGATTTGAAATCGTATTTTCTTCAAGGGACTTATGTGGGCAAAACAACCTTAATCAAAGCTTTGGCATTTGGAGGAAAAGAAAAAACCTATCAAGCTTGGTATGGTGTTGATGCAGCAACAATGGAAACCGATAGAACCTTCAATCCTGCTGGAATGTATACAGACGAATCTGGAAATACTCGTTTTTATGACAATCAAACCGACAATTACCAGCAAGATCATTATCAATTGCATTGGAATGAAAGAATTACCGATAATTGGAGTACGAACCTAGCATTTCATTATACTAAAGGGAAAGGATATTACGAAGAATATCAAGAAGATCAAAATTTTGCAGACTATGGTTTAGCACCAATTGTTGCTGCACCAACTGTAAATACTACTGATTTGGTTCGTCAAAAATGGTTGGACAATGATTTTTATGGAACCACTTTCTCGGCAAATTACAAAGAAGAAAACCTGGATTTGATTTTTGGTGGAGGCTGGAATAAATATGAAGGAGATCATTTTGGAAAAGTAATATGGGCACGTTTTGCTTCGCAAAGCGAATTGGGAGACCATTATTATGATGATTTTTCAACAAAAACCGATGGTAATATTTTTGCCAAAGCCAATTATAAACTATCCGATGAATGGAGTCTTTTCGGTGATTTACAATTGCGAAACGTTACTTATAAAGCCAATTCAGCAGAAACAGGTTTGGTAAATGACACCTTTAATTTCTTTAATCCAAAAGCTGGTGTCACTTATAAACTAAATGATATCAATAGTTTGTATTTTTCGTATGCGAGAGCAAATAGAGAACCCAACCGAACGGATTATGAAAGTGGAAGTCCTAAACCAGAAAAACTAAATGATTTTGAAATGGGATGGCGCTATCTTTCCGATAAAATTAAGTTGAATGCCAATGGGTATTTTATGAAATACCAAGATCAATTGGTTTTAACTGGAGAATTGAATGATGTGGGTTCGCCAATAAGAACCAATAGCGGCGATAGTTATAGAGTAGGAATTGAATTGGATGCTACTTTTCAACTTTCGGAAAAATGGTTGTTGCAACCTAATGTCACTTTAAGTCAAAACAAAAACAAAGATTTCTATTTTACAAAAGACGGTGTTTTGCAAAATTTAGGGAATACCAATATTGCGTATTCGCCAAATGTTGTTGCTGGAAATCGTTTGTCTTTTATGCCGACTAAAGATTTTCAAATTTCATTGTATTCCAAATTTGTTGGAGAACAGTATATGGCAAACATCGATTCCGATGGTTCAAAATTAGACAGCTATTTCGTTAATGATTTGAATGTGTCCTATGAGTTTAGACCAAAAAGTGTTTTCAAGTCTATTTTGGTTTCTGCTTTGGTCAATAACATCTTTGACTTGAAGTACGTGAGTAATGGTTATTTTTATACTTATGACGATGATTACAGCAATCCACCAGCTATAACAACGATAGAAGGCGCTGGTTATTATCCGCAAGCTGGAATCAATTTCTTGGTTGGATTAAGTTTGAAATTTTAGATTGCTTTGTTGAATTAAAAAAATCCTGATGGTTATTCTGTCATGATTTTTTTAATTATACACGTGTACCAAATTTCCGTTGACTTCAACTCGGTATTGCTTTAAAGGATATTGTTTCCCGGTACATTGACCTGAAAACAAACTATATTCCGCATTATCACAAGCACAAAGAGCATTTATCCCTTTTATTGTCATTGTAGAACAGGAACTCAAAGCCTGATTAGGACAAGCAGCGTCAAAGGCATTATATGTAGTGCCTGAATTATTAAAAACAATTATTCCACGCACTCCTTGATTGGGAATATAAACAGCATTACTCACGAATTTAAGATTGGAATATTCAGGAAGACTCAAATTAATATTTACATTAACAGGGTAATTTGGTAAATTGGGATTGTTGTTATTAAGAGAATTGGTGCTACAACCAAATAGCATTGGAAAGGCTATCAGCAAAAGGAAATATTTTTTCATTATTCAAAATATATTAAAAGAATTAGCGAAACAAATTTAATTTATTTAACTTTGAAATAGATATGTTTAACGTATATTTATAGATTAAATAAAATTAAAGTATCTTTGTGGAAAGAAATCCCGTCCTGATGGGATTTTTTCTATTTTATATAAACGATGAAGCTATGACCAAAGTATCTTATTACACCGCCGAAGGATTAAAGAAATTAAGAGAAGAATTAGACTATTTAAAAAGTGTGATGCGTCCAAAAGCGTCCCAAGATATAGCAGAAGCAAGAGATAAAGGCGATTTGTCTGAGAATGCCGAATACGATGCTGCCAAAGAAGCACAAGGAATGTTGGAAATGAGAATTGCCAAGCTGGAAGACGTGCATTCAAACGCAAGATTAATTGACGAAACACAACTTGATGTTTCTAAAGTTTTGGTTTTATCGAATGTAAAAATCAAGAATCAAGCTAATGGAATGGAAATGAAATATACGCTTGTAGCCGAAAGTGAAGCTGATTTAAAAACAGGAAAAATATCTGTAACTTCTCCTATTGGTAGAGGTTTACTAGGGAAAAAAGTAGGCGAAATAGCAGAAATCACCGTTCCAAACGGAGTTTTGAAATTCGAAATTCTCGAAATTTCTCGTGATTAAACAAGTAAACAAATAACCTTTTAAACAATGTCAAGTATTTTCACAAAAATCATAAAAGGAGAAATTCCTTGCTACAAAATAGCTGAGGATGATAATTTTTTGGCTTTTTTGGATGTAAATCCAAATGCAAAAGGGCATACTTTGTGTGTGCCAAAACAAGAAATTGACAAAATTTTCGACATCGAAGATGACTTGTATCTTGGGCTGATGCAGTTTTCCAAAAAAATTGCCATTGCGCTCGAAAAAACAGTTCCTTGTAAAAGAATAGGAATGGCAGTCATAGGACTTGAAGTTCCTCACGCCCATGTACATTTGATTCCTTTGAACGAAATGGGAGAAATGACATTCAAGCACAAAGTAAGTTTGACCAAAGAAGAATTTGAAACTTTGGCAGAAAGTATTAAAGCTAATTTATAATGTTTTATAAATAAAACAAATTGGTATGGTTTTCGTTTAGAAAGGGAATGGGTGAAAATCTATTCCCTTTTAATTTATGAGTTATCCTAAAACATGAAAAATATTTATATACTACTTTCTTTCCTTTTCTCCATTTTAAGTTTTGGTCAAGCCAATGTTGGATATGCTTTGATCGACAAAAAAATGGCGGAAATTCCACAAAAGTCAAGCACTTCTACAGATGCAATTGCACAGTATATTAACTCAAATTTTAAAACAGAAAACGATAAAATCCGTGCAATTTTTTATTGGACAGCTTCAAACATTAGTTACGATATAAAGAATATGTATGCGGTCACTTTAAATGAAAATCCACAAGGTAGAATCGCAAAAACATTAAAAACAAAAAGAGGAATTTGTGGTGACTATGCTGCAATTTTTAATGAAGTTGCCGCTTTAGTTGGTGTAAAGTCCGTTGTTGTTGAAGGTTATACGAAGCAAAACGGAAAAGTAGCCGCCTTGTCTCACGCTTGGTGTGCGGCAAAAATTGACAAAAAATGGTATTTATTTGACCCAACTTGGGGTTCTGGTTCAGTTTATAATGGGAAGTTTATTAAGAAAAGAAATGATTATTATTTTAAAACTGAACCTGAAAAAATAATTTCATCACACATTCCATTTGATTATTTGTGGCAATTTCTAAATTATCCTATTACTAATCAAGAGTTTTATGATGGTAAAATTCAAGTCAATAAATCAAAAAAGTATTTTAATTATCAAACAGAAATTGATAAATATGAACAACTATCAGACGGAGATAAGGCATTTGAGACAGCAGAAAGAATACAGAAAAACGGCATTTTAAATAATTTAATTTTAGAACAATATAATTACAAAAAGAACGAATTTGCAATTTTGACCCATAATTTAAATATTGAAAAATTAAATTCAATAACTAGCGATTATAATCAAGCCATAACTTTATTGAACGATTTTATTTATTACAGAAACAAAAAATTCAAACCCACTTTACCCGATTCTGAAATCAGCAAAATGATTCAAACCCCAAAAGAGAATTTGGTCAAATGCCAGAACGATATTAATTTTGTTGGTTCTGTAGGAAGTGAGAATGCTTCTAGTATAGCATCATTGAAAAAAAATATTTACGAAGCCTTAGCTCAGGCCGACGAATATGAAACGTTTGTAAAAGAATATTTAAGCAAGTCAAAAACGGGAAGAAAATCGATGTTTACCAAAGTAACTTGGTTTGGAGCCCCGTTAAATTAACTTATTTTTTTAAAACTCACTTGCATCGTAGTTCCTTTTCCTATTTCGGAATTCAGCACTTTTATAGTTCCTTTATGATATTCTTCGACAATTCTTTTTGTTAGAGAAAGACCTAAACCCCAACCTCGTTTCTTAGTTGTAAATCCAGGTTCAAACACATTTTTAAACTGTTTTTTTGGAATTCCATTTCCCGTATCCGAAACTTTTATTTTAACGAATTCGCCGTCCTCTTCAATTGAAACTGCTAATTTTCCCCTTCCTTTCATTGCATCAATGGCATTTTTCACCAGGTTTTCTATCGTCCAGCCGTGTAACGTTGGGTTCATAAATACAATAATTGGTTTACTTGGAGCTTTAAAAGAAAACTCAACTTGTTTTGAAAATCGGGATTGTAAATAATCATAGGATTGAAGTGTTTCTTCCACAATATCTTTGTTTTCTAGTTTTGGTTCTGAACCTATTTTCGAAAAACGATCCGTAATGGTTTTCAAGCGTTCGATGTCTTTCTCGATTTCAAACGTCGTAGATTCATCAACATTTTCGGCTTTCAGGAGTTCAACCCAACCTATTAATGACGAAAGAGGAGTTCCTATTTGATGCGCTGTTTCCTTTGCCATTCCTGCCCAAAGTTTGTTTTGAGTCGCCATTTTCGTACTGCGATAAAAATTATAAACCAGTCCTGTAAACAATACTATTATGAGTAATAAAGCGACGGGATAATATTTAAGTTTTTTCAATAACTCCGAGTTCCCATAGTATATTTTTTGAAATTTTCCTGGGACATATTCTATCACAATAGGGTCATTTTCGCTTTTTAGGCCAGACAAAACAGCTCTTATTCGTTGTTTGTCTTTAACAATCGCGTCATCAATATTCCTCGTATTTATGATGGAGTCATTTTCGGTAAGAATAATTGGAATTGAAGTATTGTTGCTGAAAATTTGAAGTGGAAGTTCTACATCAGTGGTTTCACCAGCATTTATGAGCGTCTTATGAGCATTTGCCCAAAGGTTCATTTTTAATCTTTCTTCATTTTTAAAAATTTGAAAAAAAGTATAGGTGTTCCAAAGAATTAATGAAATGATTAAAAAAGAGGCACAAATGATAACCCAGCGGGTTGTGTTTCTACTTTTGGAAAACTGCATACAACTAATTTTTGTGGCATAAATATAACGAAATAATCTATGTAAGATTGTGTTTTTTGAATTTCAGAAGATTTTTCTGCTTCCCGATAACTATCGGGACGTTTTATCCCCGATAAATAAAAATTACGGCTTAAAAAAAGCCTTGTTTTTATAAATCGGGAGATACCACTTCCATCAGGGCTAGGGCAGTTGTTTTTCAGACGAATATTTTGCTAAAATTCAACATTCTTATTCCTAATCACTACTTTTGTTTTAAATGAAAATTTTATGATTAGCATTGAACCAAAAGACCTTTCGATGTCACAATTGCAAGGGTATTTACAAGGAGCTGTTGCTCCACGACCAATAGCATTTGCAAGCACTTTGAGCAAAAGTGGAAAACCAAATTTATCACCTTTCAGTTTTTTTAATCTCTTTGGTTTTAATCCGCCAATACTTGTTTTTTCACCAGTGAGGAAAGGAAGTGATAATACAGCGAAACACACTTTAGTCAATTGCGAAGGGACTCGCGAGGTAGTTATCAATTTGGTCAATTATGATATCGTGCAACAAATGTCATTGTCAAGCGCCGATTATCCTGATGGTGTCAATGAATTTCTAAAATCAGGTTTGACGCCAATCCCTTCGGATATTGTGAAACCCTATCGCGTTGCCGAAAGCCCAGTTCAATTTGAATGCAAAGTCAACGAAATTATCCCTTTGGGAAAAGAAGGCGGAGCTGGAAATTTAATCATTTGCGAAGTGGTGAAAATCCATATCAATGAAGCTGTCTTGGACGAGAGCGGAGCAATCGATCCTTTCAAAATAGATTTGGTTTCCCGTTTAAGTGGTGATTGGTATTCAAGAGCAAAAACAGGATTGTTTTCAGTCGAAAAACCTTTGGCGACTTTGGGAATAGGAGTAGATGCTTTTCCTGATTTTGTCATGCAAAGTGTTGTTTTTGATGGGAATGATTTGGGAAAATTAGGCAACATTAATTGTTTGCCTACTAATGAAGAAATTGATATATTTGTAAAGCAAAATTTTGCCGTAAAAGGAGTTTTAAGTTCTGATGATGCCCAAAAAATACATTTGAAAGCGAAAGAATACTTGAATAACAATGATGCGATTTCGGCATGGAAACTGCTTCTCGCCAAAGGAATTTAAACAGAATAACAACAATAAAATTAAATAAAGTAAGATGGAAGTTACAGGAAAAATCAAAATGATTGATCAAACCAAAGAGGTTGGATCTGCAGGTTTCAAAAAAAGAGATGTTGTTGTTACAACAGATGAGCAATATCCACAGCATATTTTGGTTCAGTTTGTTCAGGACAAATGTGATTTGTTGAATAGTTTCCAAGTAGGAGATGCCGTAAAAATTGATATTAATTTGAGAGGACGTGAATGGACTAATCCACAAGGAGAAACTGTTTATTTCAATACAATTCAAGGTTGGAGAATTGGTAAAGCGCAAGCTGAAACTGCTTCACCTCAAGCCCCACCAATGCCTGCTGCAGCTGCGTTTCCGCCAGCAACAAGCTTAAATGAAGAGGAACCGGACGATTTACCGTTCTAAAAATAATCAAAAAAATCCTTTCAAATTTTAAAGGATTTTTTTTGGACTTTAGTGAAATCACACCAAATAGATTTGAATTTACTGGGAAAAACCCTTATTGTTTTGTCATTTCGACGAAGGAGAAATCACATTAGTTGCTCTCGTTATGTGATTTCTCCTTCGTCGAAATGACAAATTCATTTTCGTAAATTTTATACAAAAATGTTATTAATTCAGTTGAATAAGCGCCCCCATTCCGATTTGGCTTCCAATTTGCGGAAAAACATAAGCCGTAGTTTTTTTCTTTTTTCCAAAAGTTACTGACTTAAAAGGATTCCAATAAGAAACAACTAATCCTGATGCCAACCCTATTCCTGCGCCGGCAAGAACATCAGAAGTGTAATGTTTATTATTTGCAATTCGGAGAATTCCTGTTGCAGTTGCAAACAAAAATCCGCTGCTGGCATACCATAAATTCGAATCTTTGTACTCATAATAAAGAAGTGCAGCGTTTGTAAAAGCAGTTGCAGTATGACCGGAAGGAAAACTTAAATTATCTGAATTATCAGGTCTTTCTTCTTTAACAGTATGTTTTAAAGAATAAACTACAGTTCCCATAATAACATTGGCAATCACAATATTAATGGTTTGATGTTGGAAATCGTTCTTTGGTTTAAACCCAAAAGTCTTACCTAAATAGATTTGCGCTACAGGAACAAATTGAAGATAATTGTCGGCAGATGTATGAAAATCTTCACCAAAAAAATTGTTGGCGTTTGATTGTAAATCTTCATTAAGAGTCGTGTTCAAAAGCAATGTTCCAGCGGTTATAAGAGCAGCTGGAGCAATAAATTGTTTATATGAAAGTTTGTCTTGATTTTTTAGCGGAGCAATAGAATCTTTGGTTTGCGCATTTCCTAGGAAAACCAATAATGAAAATGTAAAAGTGATGAGTTTGGTTTTCATAGTTTTTTGAAAAACTTTAAGATTGATTTATAAAGCGTAAATTCGCTTTGCCAAATTTATACTTTTGTTTGAAACTATGTATTTTTTATCCAAAGAATTATTTTTTCCTCCAGTTTCCGAAGCCAATTCCGATGGAATTCTTGCCATTGGCGGCGATTTGTCCACAGAACGATTATTGTTAGCTTACAAAAGCGGAATATTTCCTTGGTTTGAAGAAGGAGAACCTATTTTTTGGTGGTCGCCCAATCCCAGAATGGTTTTGTTTCTAGATGAATTAGTAGTTTCAAAAAGTATGAGAAACATCCTTAATAGAAATATTTTCAAAGTCACTTTCAACCAAAATTTTAGAGAAGTGATTTCGAATTGCCAAAAGATAAAACGTGAGGATCAAAACGGAACTTGGATTACCAATGATATGATTGAAGCCTATTGTAAACTCAATGAATTAGGAATTGCAAAATCAGTCGAAGTTTGGCAAAACAACGAATTGGTTGGTGGTTTATACGGCATCGATTTGGGACATATTTTCTGTGGCGAAAGTATGTTTTCTAAAGTTTCAAATGCTTCAAAAGTGGCGTTTATTGCTTTGGTAAACCAATTAAAAGCAGCAAATTATAATTTATTAGATTGCCAGGTTTATAATGAACATCTCGAAAGTTTAGGCTGTCGCGAAATTGAAAGAGAGGAATTTATGAGGATTTTAGAATAGCTTTCAGTCGTTAATAGAGTAAATATTGCTAGTAATCCATCCTGCTGCAATCTGTCATCTGAAATCTGCAACCTGACCATTTCTTTTAAAACAATCTTCCACGTGATCGTCAACCATACCCGTGGCTTGCATATGAGCATAAATAACTGTTGAGCCTACGAATTTGAACCCACGTTTTTTTAAATCTTTGCTAATTTCATCCGAAAGTGGAGTAGTAGCGGGAACTTCTTTTAATGATTTACGATTATTTTTTATTGGTTTTCCATCGGTAAATTGCCAAATGTATTTACTGAAACTGCCAAATTCTTCCTGCACTTTTATAAAAGCAATCGCATTGGAAACTGCAGCGCGAATCTTTAATTGGTTGCGAATAATTCCAGTATCTTGTAGTAATTCCTGAATCTTTTCTTCGGGATATTGTGCGACTTTTTTATAGTCAAAATCATTAAAAGCAAGTTGAAAGTTTTCTCTCTTTTTTAGAATGGTAATCCAACTCAATCCTGCCTGAAAAGTTTCGAGAATAAGGAATTCGAATAATTTTTGGTCATCGTAAACAGGAACACCCCATTCTTCGTCATGGTATTGTTTGTACAAATCACTGGATAAGCACCAACCACATCTTGTTTTGTCTTCCATTTTTTCGTTGAATTAGAGTTTCAAATATAAAAAAATCCCATTTCAAATTGCTGTAAAATTGGATTTATAATTTGAAAAATTCGGGTATAAATTTTAATCAAATAAGCCATCCGGATTTAGTTGGGCAATGTTTATGTTGTAAATCAAATACATACAATTCAAAATAAGAGAGGTTATACAATTTAACAGGTTTCTGAAAATTAAGATTGTAATCAATCTAAAATATCTTATTTTAGAAACATTTTTTTGATTATCACATTTTTTTATCTGAATAAATAACTATAATTTGCGCCTTAAATATTTAACAATTTATAATGAAAAAAATAATTTTATCAACATTTGTTCTTTTAGTTTATTCCACGATTTCTTGGGGTCAAAACACGCTAAATTCTAATACGGATTTGAACACAAAAGTATCTGAATTACTTTCTAAAATGACTACCGAAGAAAAAATTGGACAAATGACACAAATTACGGTCACCATTTTTGAGAAAAAAGGAAAGCCAGGAGTATTTGATATGGTAAAATTAAATGAAGCTATCCAGAACTATCATATTGGATCTATATTGAATGTTCCAAATCCTGGAGCACAAACTATTAAACAGTGGAATGAAGTACAAACTATAATTAGTAATGAGTCAAATAAAACAAGGCTAAAAATCCCGATTTTGTATGGAATTGATGCCATACACGGTTCAAGTTATACGGCAGGTGCAACGCTGTTTCCACAGCAAATAGGAATTGCAGCAACTTTTAATACAGCAATAGCCAAAAAGGGAGCCGAAATTTCGGCTTATGAAACCAGAGCTTCCTCTATTCCTTGGGTTTTTTCTCCTGATTTAGATTTGCCTAGAAATCCATCTTGGTCTAGAATGTGGGAATCTTTTGGTGAGGATGCTTATTTGGCTTCCCAAATGGGGATTTCTTTTGTTGAAGGATTTCAAGGAACTGATATAGGTTCAAAATACAATGTAGCCTCCTGTATGAAGCATTTTATTGGTTACGGAAGTACAACAAGTGGTAAAGACAGGACGCCAAGTATTATTCCCGAGCGCATTTTACGTCAGTATGATTTGACTATTTATCAAGCTGCAATTCAGGCAGGGGCCAAAAGCGTAATGATTAGTTCAGGCGAAATCAATGGAACTCCTGTTCACGCTAGCAAATATTTAATTACGGATGTTTTGAAAAATGAATTAGGTTTTAAAGGCGTTGTGGTAACAGATTGGCAAGACATTGTTTATTTGCATACACGTCATAAAGTCGCGGAAACGAACAGAGATGCTGTTAGAATTTCAGTTAACGCAGGAATCGATATGAGCATGGTTCCCAAAGATTATAGTTTTTATGATATTTTACTGGATTTGGTTGCTGCAGGAGAAGTACCAATGTCAAGAATTGACGACGCCGTTTTCAGAATTCTAAAGATGAAATTTGAACTAAATTTGTTTCAGAACACTGTTGCCAATTTGAAGGATTATCCAAAATTTGGTTCCAAAGAATTTATCGACGTTGCTTATAATGCTGCTGCTGAATCCATTACGTTATTGAAAAATATTAATGCTGTTCTGCCTTTAAATAAGTCAGATAAAATCTTGGTGACAGGTCCAACTGCCAATAGCATGAAATATTTGAATGGTGGTTGGTCTTATAATTGGCAAGGAGAAAATTCAGATAAATATGCGGCTGATAAATTTACAATTCTTGAAGCTTTACAAAATAAAGTTGGAAAAGAGAATGTACTTTATACAAAAGGGGCTGATTTATCCACAGAAAATGATGAGGAACTTCAAAAAGCTGTAGATATGGCCAATGAGGCTTCTAAAATTATATTGTGTCTTGGAGAAAAAAATTATACTGAGACTCCTGGAGACATTAGTGATTTGTATTTAAGTGCTTCTCAAATAAAATTGGCTTTGGCTTTAGCCAAACTCAACAAACCTATTGTTTTAGTTTTAAATGAAGGAAGGCCCAGATTAATTAACAATTTTGAAGATAAAATGAACGCTGTAATTCAATGTTATTTGCCAGGGAATGAGGGAGGAAGAGCCTTAGTTGATATACTTTATGGTGATGTAAATCCCAGTGGAAAATTGCCTTACAACTATCCAAGATATCCAAATTCTCTAGAGAAATACAATAGGAAATATACAGAAAGTTTGTCTGACGACGAACAGAATGACGATGCAAAATACGAGAAAAGTTATTCACCACAATTCGAATTTGGTACTGGATTATCGTATACCACTTTTAGTTATTCTAATTTGAAATTTGATAAATCAGAAATCAGTAATACTGATACTTTGACAATCACAGTTGATGTGAAGAATACAGGAAACCGAAGCGGAAAAGAAGCGGTATTGTTGTATTTGTCTGATAATTATGCAAGTATTACCCCCGAAGTTAAAGTATTAAAAAGATTCGAAAAAATTAATCTAGAACCCAATGAATCTAAAACGATAACTTTTGTTTTAAATCAAAAGGATCTTCAATTTGTAAATAACGACTTGAAATGGATTTCAGAAAAAGGAACATTTAAGGTTCAAATTTCAAACCTTACCAAGGAATTCTTGTTGAAATTATAAATAAGAGATTCAATTTATTATACAATTGAAATTAGTTATGATTTAATGTTTTATCAAACTAATAATTACTTAAGACATAGTAACATTGAGTACCACTAACCCGTGCTTAATTTTTGCCAAAAAGCCGGAAAGTTACAAAGAACAACAACTAAATCGGTTGACTTAAAATAAATGTATCTAATAAGACGAATGCTATTTTATATAGACCCACGGTTAAAATCGTGGGCAATAGTATGAAATTAAAATTATAGAGCAGTTGAAAACCCTAGGTTTCAAACGTGGGTACATTAGGAAAAGCTACATTATTTATTTGAGGCTTCATTTCTTTGACAGAAAATCCCATTTCAAATTGCTAGAAATGGAATTTATAATTTGTATTTAACCGTAAATAGCGAGACAAATTAATTAATCAAACAATTCATTTGGATTAATTAGTTGATTTAATTTAGTTTTTAAATCTTTATTTAAAAGTGATAATCCCAATTGAAATGAGGCATTCATCCAGCCAAAACCTTCTCGGCTGATATATTCGAAATCGGTTCCTTGGTTTCCATATTCGGCAAAAACCTTGTGTGATGCACTTACTACATCGTATTTTTCCGGAACTGTTCCGTTATAATCAGCAGCATTTTTACTTATCATCCAAAGCCATCTATATATTAATTCTTGCGCTTTTTCTTCATATCCATAATTGAATAAGCCTTGCCAAATAACCATTTGATGTGGTGGCCATCCATTAGGAAAATCCCATTGCCGCTGCATTTGGTCATCTGAAATATTTGAAAGCGCCTCTTCTGAACAACCAGCAATTCCTCCTAAATAAATTAATTTTGGCAAACACTTTTCAATCATTTTATCCGCTTGTTCTTGTGTGGCGCAATTTGCCCAAAGAGGAAAAAAACTGGTTGCAGATAGAAAAATATTTTGTTTTTGGGTTTTCAAATTATAATCAAAAAAACAACTTTCTTGCTCATTCCAAAGGTATTGATTCATCAATATTTTTCGGCTAACTGCTTTTTCAGTCCAGTATTTTTGATTGTAAGTTGTAGTATTATATTCGAATTTATCATCAAAATGTGAGACGATTAATTCAGCAAAATCGGTTTCATATTTATACAACATTGCATTGAGTTCTACCACATTCAAATCAGCACAAATTGCTTCTAATCGATAAGTCGTATCGTGACCGCTTTCGCGAACGCTTCTATCGTGAACAAAATAGGCATCGAGTGTTTTGTTATCTATTTTTCTTTGGTAATAAAGCTTTTCGTATTCAGGAATTGACAAATTTGCTTCGTCGGCAAATGATTTCAAAATATCATCATAATGTCCTGATTCTGTTTCTGGTGGCAATCCAATTCCTTGTGCAAAATAACGATTTAATCCGTTTTCTGTAAGCCTTTTTCCGCTTTCCATCCAAACGCTTTCGTATTCTTTAATACAAATTTGGAGTTTTTCTCTTAACCATTTATAGTCTTTGATTTGCATTTTTTCAAAAACTTCTCGAATCATACTGGAGTAAAATGGTGGTTGTGTTCTGGTAAGATAATAGGATCTGTTTGCGTTTAGAATTTTACCATAATGCGTTATTTGATAGGCGAAATTTTCGACCATGCTTTGCGCTAATTCTAATTTTCCATCAATTAGCAATCCTATATTTTCAAAATAACTGTCCCAACCGTACATTTCGTTGAATCTAGCGCCAGGAACTACAAATGGATATCCTCTAACATTTTGACCTTCCTTTTTTAAAGCCAAAGCCAAAATTCCTCCTTCATCATTAATTCTGCTAACATATTCCGGAGAAATTATTTTGGGTAATTGTACCACTTTTAAATTGAAATTTGACGCAATTTTTTGATAATATTGCAATCCAAAATCATCTGAAAAAGGTATATAAATTATAGGCTTTTCGGTTTTAGATTTTGTATCAATTAATAATTTCTCTAATCCTTTTTCGTCCAAAGTTCTCGTTAAACCATCCCAAAAATAATTGCAAATCATTTTCGAAATTCGATTTGCCGGAAGTTCAAAAACGGAATCAGTTTCAATAAAATCTTGATTATTTTCCTTGGCTAAAACTAATTCTTGCAACAAATTGGAGAGATGATAAGTTCCTTCAACAACAATTTCTTCGGTCGTATTTTTTAATGTAAAATGTTTTGGCCCCTTGTCATCAACGGTTATTCTTTTATCGCCATCAGTATCTTCTTGCTCTAAAAGTTGTTGAATTGTTTGGTTAATATTAAGATTAATTTTCATTTTTAGAAGTTAATTTTTTTAATATAAAGAATGATACTAATAATAATGACATAGGAATTAAAGTAAAATAGAATGCGTTTTCTGGGCCTTGATTCATAAATAACCAACCGATTATTCGAGAACCAATTGTTCCGCCAAGAGCTGAAAAAACCACAATTAATCCCGTCATAGAACTATGTAATTTTTTGGGTAATGCACTTAAAATAACCGAATTTAACAATGGATAAATAGGTGCAATAAATAATCCAACAAGCGGAAATGCAAACCCTATTAATGGGATATCAGTCAATGAATTAATATTAGTTACTTTGAGTCCTACTGTTTTTGGGAGTACAAATAATACGATTAACATTGCGCAGATAATGCAAAAAACCAACACCCAAATCCAATTAATTTTCTTTGTTATTTGCCCAGCTAGTAGCCTTCCTACTGCTAAAGAGACGGCTAAAATACTTGCCATCATTATGCTGATATTTTCTGGAAGGTGAAGTACTTTGTCGTTAAATGTAGGCAACCAAGTCATAATTCCTTGTTCAATCATTACAAACAAGAAGGCACTAATCACAAAAACTATAGTTAAAAGTTTTGCAAATAATTTAAACATTTGTCTGAAATCATCAGCTAAATCAACACCTGGAATTTGAGTTTGACTTTCGAATTTTGCAAAAAATAGAAAGCCAAATGATAACAAAGAAACAAAAGCCAAGAACAAATATACATTCAGCCAAGCATCAGGATTAGTCTCAGAATTAAATGCTGGAAAAAGGAAATAAGCCAAGGCAATTCCAATCATAAACACCCCTTCGATGCTACTCATTAAACTATTATGTTCTTTTTGATTTTCTGTAATGGTTCCTATTAAAGAATAAACGGACACTTTAATTAATGCAAATGAAATACCTACGGTTGCAAAAAGTAATTTTGCAGTGTCAAAAGAATTTCCAAAATACATACTTATACAAGCAAAAGTTACCAATCCTAAACCGATAAGCATCGCTTTCTTATAACCTATTCGGGGTAAAAAAGATGCTATTAAAAAGGAGACAATGGCAATAGGTAAATCTTTGAAAGCTTCTAATATGCTTGCTTGTATTTCATTGACACCGTAATTTTTTTGAGATTTCAGAATCACTATACCTACACTGTTTAGCAAAATTGCGAAAACAAAATAGTTGAGATACATTGCTATTTTGATGGAGTTTTTTTTCATTGATTTTGTTTTCTAGTTAAATAATATTCATTTCAATATGTAGGAATTTTAGAATATTTTCCCACCAAAAAAAGCTTGATGTTTTATATAGGATTTTTAACTTGGTTGTAAGGTAATTTTACAAAAAAATTAAAAATATGATTCATTATAGTAATGAATACATAAATTCTAAAAATAGAAAAAATAACAATACTAAATACAGGATAATTACGGTTTTTTAAAACTAAGTTAGATCACTAAATCAATAGCTAAAAATAGTTGATATTCCATTCTCAAATTGCTCAATTGTAAAATTATAGGTATCAAGATCGGCCTTCAAATGGACAACAGATTTATCGTTTATCCATTTGATATCAATTTTATCTTCAATAGCATCATTTATTTCTATTTGACCTAAAAATGCTTTTGATGTGTTTCTTAAACGAATGATTTTGAGTTGTTTTTTTACAATGGCTGTTTTCAAACCTTGAGCTACGTCTTGCATCGACAATGTGGTACGATTTATTTCTTTATGACCAGCACTACCTCCATTATCAGCTGCTTGATAATTGTTTTTTCCAGCAAAAATATCGAGATACCAAACTTGTGGAATCCCAGGCATAAACATTTGTATTGCTCTTGCCAAAAGCATTTTTTGTTCATCTTCACCCAATGCACTAAAAAATGTAGCATTTATCTGGTAATACGAAATTTTGTTCCCTGATGGGTCATAAAGATTTTTTACACGACCGCCACGTTCCATAATTGTGGTCATGATTTTTTCAATCTCGGCATCCTCTAACAATCCTTTATTATAAACACCATCTATTTCCTTACCTTTCAAATCTAAAACGGGTATTCCATCGTGGCAACCCAACATGTTTACCGTTTTATATCCTTTGGCAATAATCTCATTTGCCCAACTCAATAAGGCTTTACTCGATTTGCTCTCAATAGTGTGAATTGTCAGTGCTGGTAAGAAAAAATCATAAATAGTGTAGCCCTTGTTTGCTACTTCATCATGTAAATGAAGTCCATATTCTGCATGAATTTCTGGCAAAAGCATCAAATTATTTTTTTGAGCTATGTTTTTAATTTGCTCTAAATATTCCCAAGTTCCCGGTTTATTAAAGAAATTTGATTCACCTACTTGTTTATGCAAATAGGCAAAAGCATCCAAGCGCAAAATATTGCAACCATAACTACTTAATTTCTGTAGTGTTTCTTCGTAAAATTCCCATACCAAGGAAGAGGAGGCATTTACATCCATTTGTCCCAAATAGGAACGTTTATTCTCTACAATTTGTACTATTTCTGTTTTTAAATTATTAGACTCTTCAAAATTAATCGTGCTGAAATCTATAGATTGTTCGATAGCAGAATTAATTTTTTGTACAATTTGAGGTTTTAATGAATCTGTCAATCCTTGAATGCTTTTTAAATCAGCTTCAATAATTGGATTGTATGTTATTTGTTGGTAAAATGTATTCCAATAAGGTTGCTCAGATCCATCAGGGAATCGCACTTTTAATATTGGCAATCCCGATTTTCTCATAAACAGTTTATTGAGAAACTGTGGTTCTGGAATGACGATGTCATCTTCGTTTTTTACTCCGTAACCTTCCCAGAACTCATTCCAATTAATAAAAAAATCTTTAAAAATAGATTTGTCACCTTTTTGCAGTAAATCTTTAAATTGTGGTGATCCAACCGATAAATGGTTTAACACAATATCAAATTTTAATTTGATATCAAGTGTATTTAAATCATTCAAATCATTTGTGTCAACTAAATCTTTATTAATATTATAATCAATAATTGAAAAACCCCTGTCTAAATCGCTATTAAAAAAAGTAGGCAACACATACATAAAAGAAAAAACATCTTTAAATTCAGACATTTTAAGCATTGCAACTGTATCGCTAAATTTGGTTCCAATGCTATCCGGGTAAGCATTAAGCATTACACCATTATTGATTTCATTATTTTGTTGCATATTATTTTATAAAAGTTGAGATAGAATATTGATATTATCCGGTAATCTTCCTACGTTTTGCAGTTTTAAAGCCGCTAATTTCAAGGCAATACTCAAACATTCATCAATTGGTTTTTCTTTGATATATGCAAATAAAAAACCAGACCAAAAAGCATCTCCAGCTCCAGTGGAATCCATAACCTTATCAATTTTAATTGCTGGCAATTGTATGATTTCTTTTCCTTTTTGAGATAATTTGACACCTTTGCTTCCTAAAGTTAAGCATACAATATCTACACCCTCGTTATGGAAAAAATTAAAAATTTCTTCATGTGGCATTTCCTTTTCAAAAAGGCGAAGCATATCGTCTTCACTAATTTTAATCAATGGATTAAAACTGCAATAGGTTTTAATTACCTGAAAAGCTTCTTCTTGACTACTCCAAAGTTTTTTGGCGTAATTAACATCTATACTTAATTGACATCCTAAGTTATAAGCTTCTTGCGCTTTTTTCAGAATTGTTTTTTGGGCAGGGTTTTTACTTAATGCAAAGCAAGTGGTATGGTATATTTTGGTATTAGATAAAATTTGCTCAGAAATTTGTTCTTCATAAATGCAGCAATCTGCTTCGCGATAGGGTATAAAATCTGGTGTCCCATCGGACCTTGAAACGAAAATGACGCTTGTTGATTTACTATCTATGACATTAACATGATTCGTATTTACCCCAACACTTGACAATCTATCTAAGATATAACTACCGAAACCATCATTGCCTACAGTAGCAACTAATGTAGTATTCAAACCTAATCTCGTAGAATTCATGGCGACATTAGTAGGAGAACCTCCTAAATATCTGTGATAATCTCTGGTTTCGTCGATAAGAACACTTTCTTGGTGCCCAATAAAATCTACTAATACTTCTCCAACGCAAAGGATATCTATATTTTCTGTCATATTATTTGTTGAATTATTCGCTTAATTTTCTGTTTTTTATTTTAATTAATAAAGTACAAATAGCTGCTAGGACTAATAATACACCCGCAAAACGAATTGCTTGACGAGGATCGTTATCTAAGAAGTTCTTTAAAATATAACCAAAGGAGAGGTTTTGGATAATCATTGGAATAACAATCATCATATTTATAATTCCCATATAAACCCCATAACGCTCTTTTGGAACAACTGCTACAACCATCAAATATGGAATACCCATCATACTTGCCCAGGCAATACCGTAGCCAATAATCACCGCAAAAAACACGTATTGATTTTGAACTATTGGAAACCATAAAAAGGAAATAGCACCTAATAGAAGACACGCAAAATGAATCATTTTCGCACCATGTTTTTTAGCTAATTTGGCCAAATAAAAAGCAATAGAGAATGTCACTATAAATCCAAAAGCGCCAATTAATCCATTCCATTCAACCGCTTTTTCGTAACCCATCACATCCTTTGGAGTTACATTCCACACAGACAAGGCAATACTTTTTGAATTGTTTTGCCAATAGCACATCATCGCATACCACTGAAACAAATACACCAGAGACAGTTGCCACATCACTGTTGGCATATCTAAAACGGCTTTGTAAATATCAATGAAAGGCGAAAAAACATTTAAAGGTTCTGCTTTTAAAATGGCTAATTCTTCTGCTGTTGGAGGAATTTCTTTTGTTTTGCTCATACTCCACCAAATGGAAGTTACAGAAAGTATTGCTCCTAAAAAGAAGGAAGCATAAATCCAAGTTGGTAACGACCCAGTATAACCTACAAAAACAATTGGAAAAAGAAAAAGAGAAATGTATGCCAAAAACTGTCCAAAACCTGTAAAAAAGCTTTGAGCCTGAAAACCTATTGGTTGTTGTTCTTCATTCAGCGTATCTGCAATAAAAGCTCGATAGGGCTCCATGGCGGTGTTGTTACCAACATCTAGAATCCAAAGCAAACCGGCAGCCATCCATAATGAACTACTAAATGGAAATAGAAATAAAGCGATACTACAAACTATAGCTCCAATAAAAAAATAAGGTTTTCGTCTTCCCCATCTTGGATGCCAAGTTTTATCACTCATTGCACCAATAATGGGTTGAATCAATAAGCCAGTTAATGGTCCTGCAAGATTTAATATCGGAATTTGATCTGGACTTGCGTGTAAAAAATCATAAATGGGGTTAACAGCACTTTGTTGTAAACCAAAACTATATTGAATACCAAAAAAACCGACATTCATATTGATAATCTGCCAAAAGCTTAATTTTACTTTAAAACCCATTATATTTATTTAAGTGATTAGAATCTAAATGTAATGTTAAATTGCTAAAACATTACATATTCAAGACAAAAACGCCTTCGGGAATGCCGAAAACGTTTTCGTATTGTTAAATAAATTGTGATTTTTTATTTCAAGGATTTATTTGTAGGGAATAATGATTTTAGTTTCCCATTGAAGCTCTTCTCCACCATTAAATGGGTTGGCCAAAAAATGTTCCAATGGTTTAGTATTTAGTTCTATTTTATTTCTTTTAGCATAATCCAAAATTGCAAACCAAGCTCTATCTGAAGTTCTAAAATTACCATAATACGTTGCCTGAATTCCCTTTAATGCAGGTATAGTTTTAAACTTTACCATCGGGTCTTCAACATATTTGGTATTTTTTGCAATAGGAAAACAATAATTAAATTCTAGCTGTTCTGTTTTTTGGTTCCATTTTAAGATTTCAACATATGGTTTTCCAATAATAGGTATAGCGTTTTGTCCTAAATACCCTGTAATCACACCATCATCTCTAATCATTTTTTGGGCCTTTTCTTGCATTACGCTTTTTAAAGTTATGTATGCCACAAAATCCTCTTTTGATGTTCCTTCACCATCAATTTTTACTTTAAAATTTTTAATGTGATTTTCTAAGCCATCTTTAAAACTTTTAATTTTATTGATTTGCGATAGTTTAAAAGCTGTATTGACAAAAGGCGCAGTAAGTCTATTATAAATGGAATGATTTGCGTCTTTTATACTTACTGCAACTTGAGTTATTGAATCATTGATAGAATTCATTTCCCATTTATAAGTCATCAACTCATTCTTGAATTGAAAGTTATGAATAATATGATTGTAATTGCTTTTCTCTAAAACAACATAATTACCATGATTATTTTTTTGCTCACCATCAGTCCATTCTTCAATTCCTTGAAAAATAGTACCAGTTGCCCCCTTAACTTTAAAAGTTATAGTGTAATCACTTTCTTTGAATCCTAAATACCAAATGATTCCAAAAGTAAACAATACTCCAAAACCAATCCATAATTTTTTTGCTGACATTATTTGGTCATTTTTAATTTTGAAACAATAAAAGCACCAATATTTTTCCCTTGATCTATTCCATTTACAATTCCAGCTTTATAATGTATTCCTCCATAAAAACGACTCATTGCGGCCTCTTTTGAAGCATCCTTAAACGACTTAAAAGATCTTTTTGGAAGTCCAAAAGGGATTTCAGTATCATCTATATACGTAAAATTTTCTCCAAAAATTGATGTTAAAACTGTTGCTGAACAAGTAGAAACTACCGAATGTCCACTTGTGTATTCAGGGAAAGGTGGTGTTTGTAATAATGGTTTCCAATTTTCGTCGATGTTTTGATTGATTAATGTTTCAGGACGTACTACATTACTTCTATACTTTTCGTCCCAGCAACTTATAAAGCCATCGAAAATTCCAATAGAAGTTTTTGTATAGGCATAAACTGTTTTTGCAAAGTCTGATTTGGTTTGTTTACAAGCAATTTTTACAATTCCCATCCAATGTGCGCCAGGTGTAATTTTCTTTTTTGCAAACATCATATGCCCTTGACTAACTGTGACATATGGATTACAGTCCCAAAATTGTGCTATCTGGATTTCTTCGCAAGTATCACCTTTTTTTGCGACCATCAAACTGATATCATAAACCTCTTGAACCTCCTTGAAAAATGGCGAATTTTTTTCCAATGAAAAAGGCAAGGCAGGAATTGGTTTGAACTGTGAAGCCGAATCTAAAACCAATGTTCTAATTTCTCCCCAATGTGGCTCGATTGCATCCATATAGGCTGGAGGCGTAGGTTGCCACCTTCCTTTGTTACCAGAAAAAACAGAAAATTTTGAAAAGGTTCTCGTTTGCTTGTAATTATCGGCACCCATCCATTTTTTGATGCGTTCGGCAACTTTTAGTCCATATTCTTTAGAAACTTCAAATTCATTTGAGTTTTCATCGCCCCATTTTTTATATAAACTATCTCTGAATTTTTCGACTAATTCCTCTGAGAAAACCAATTGTTTGCTGACTTCCATATGTGCAATTATAGCTGCCAAAGGCTTGTTTACATTGCTTTTTGGGTCTAAAACTGGAATAGAATCAAGTCCTTTTAATTGGCCTTGAAGACTTACATATTCTTTGCTATTCTGAGCCATGATTTCATAAGCAGCAATATTCGGATAGACATAAATTCGACTTGCAACAGGAGGTGAAAAAATATCATGAATCATAATTTGCGTTACATTATCAATCGCAGCATGATATTCTGTTGTGGTAACTTCGATTGACTTATCCTTTGTGCAAGAAACCAATAAAAAACCTATCGCAAGCACACTATAAATTCTGGATTTCATTTGATTGAATTTATTAAAATTATTTTGTTTTGTTATTATTTATTTCATAAACCTCGGCATGCTTATTATTGATTGTCACTAACATATATTTTTTGTTATTAAGAGTTAGTATATCAAGATGACGAACTGCCTTTTGTGTTAAATTTATTCCAATTTCATTTCCCAAATAGATCTTTTTGTTGTTTTTAATCAATGCACCTGCAAAACCGTCCAATCTACTGTGGTATGGGGTCACGCCGAAGTAGTTACCAGCAGCAAAAACCTCTTCATCTTTATCCGAATCAAAATTAGCTTTTACAAAACAGTTGATAGGAGCAACTTGTAGTTTATTAGTAAAAGTAATAAAAGTGAATTTTCCGTTTTCGTTTTTCAGGTAACCCGATTTTAAATTATGAACTTCATATAATTTTGCTTTTTCTAGCATTTTGGCATCAAAAATCTCTTCTAATTTTTTCCCTGCAAATGATTTATAAGTAACAAATTTCTTTTTTAACATTCCGCTAAACTGTTCTGCTAACTCGTCAAGCCCCAGAGTTGTATAATAACTTCCATTCTTTTCGATGGCAACAATTGTTTCAAAAGTTCCGTTGGTATCGAAGTCGTCATAGTACATTTTTATAGGAAAAGTTGCCGAAGCTTTAAACTTGGTATTAACACCCCAATTACCCACCAAATAGTCTAAATCTCCATCTTTATCAATGTCAAAAGGTAAGACCGATTGCCATAAACCATTATTTTCTTCAGGATAAACAGTTTGGGTTACATTGGTAAATTTTCCGTTTTTATTTGCAAAAAATGTTGGTTTCATCCATTCTCCTACTACAATAAGATCGTACTTACCGTCTTGATTGAAATCGGTAAAAACGGCATCAGTAACCATTCCTATTCCTTCAAAAGTCTTGCTTTGAACAAGAGTGAAAACTCCTTTTTTGTTATTCAACAAAAAACAATCTGATGAACTACCAAATCGATTGTTAAGAGAATTGTTACCAATAAAAATATCTAAATCTCCATCTGAATCGTAATCAAATGATTTAACTACTGAAGCATTTTGGACTAGATTTGGCAAGGTTGTTTTAGTCATTTGATTTATACCGTTGAGATATAATCGATCTTGAAGATTTGATGCGTTTTCTCCACCGCCAGAAGCGATAAAGAGATCATTTTTTTTATCTAAATTAAAATCAGCAATGACTGCAGCAACGTCTTCAAAAACAGAATCATTCTTTATTGCTGAATATTCTTTTAAAGCAAACCCTGAATTATTTTGTAAATAAATGGCAGCTTTTTTCCCTTTTGAGCCGCCAAAGAAAACATCATCTTTTCCATCACCATTTAGATCGCCAATAGCTGCAGCCGGTCCTCTGTCAGATCTTTGATACGGAATCAATTTTTGAACTGTAAAATCAATATAGTCGTTTTCTTGGTGAGTAAAATTAATTCCTAAATTAGAAGTTATTTTTTGAAGTAATGGTAAAACTCTAGGATGCAATGTGCTGTAATCAAAGGTTTTTCTGATTGTATTAGGTTTTATAGTTATTGTTTGATTGACTTTGACCCCTTTCAAAGTTTGAAAAGTTTTATCAGGCCAGATTACCACAATCGAATCTAACATTGATATCTTACCATAGCCGAAATGCACTATTGGTTCCGATGACGATTGAAAACCTCTAGTTGTTTGTAGCTCTTTGAACTGTTTATTTCCCTTACTGTATGAGATTACTTTTGAGCCTATTCCGAAAGTGTTTTGACCTTGAAATCGCAATTTAATTTTTAGATAATTGGATTTTGTGTTCGTTTGATTACAATAGACTGAAGCCACAGCATTTATATTATTTGTAATTATATCTAAATCGCCGTCGTTATCAATATCAGCATAACCGCTTCCATTAGAAATAATAGAATCTTTTTCAATCCAATCCTTTGACTTATCTATAAATTTCAAATCTGCTCCACCTTGAAAAATATAGTTTGGGACATTTCCTGTAGGCATTTTGTTGAGTGCTTGCTTATCGAGTAATTTTGTGGTAGTGATTTTCGTCTTAACTTGATCGTTAGAATAATACTTCACATAATCTAAATCATTTGGTCGTTTTGGAATTCCATTAGAAACAAAGATATCCTGCTCTCCATCTTGATCATAATCTGCAAATAAGGTACTCCAACTCCAATCTGTTGCCGCTACTCCGCTCAATAAAGCAGTTTCTGTAAAGTATTGCCCAGCTTGATTTAGTTGCAACATGTTTCTCGAATATTGGTAATGATAGCCTAATTTTTCGGTTCTCATTTTCATCATTTGTACATTATCATCTCCTAGAGAAGATTTTAATACCTTCTCGTCTTCGGGTAACATATCTAAAGTCATAATGTCGGGAAATCCATCATGATTAATATCGGCGACATCTACACCCATTGAAAAACGACTTGTATGACCAAAATACTGTTTTAAACTTTCGGTAAAAGTTCCATCACCATTATTTAAATAATAATAATCATCCTCGTGAAAATCGTTGCCAACATAAATATCTGGATAGCCATCTAAGTTAAAATCCGCAACAGCTAAGCCTAAACCATACCCATTTGCCCCTCCAAAAATGCCTGCTTTTTCTGATACATCAACAAATTTCCCATTATTGTTTTGAAAAAGTTTATCTCCACATTCATAACTTCTTTTATTTCTGATAGCAGCATTGCCAAAAGACAATTCAGAATGCACCGCATGGTTTAATAAATACATATCTAAATCACCATCTAAATCATAATCAAAAAAAGCAGCAGATGAGCTGTAATTATCTAAATCCAATCCATACTCAGCAGCACTTTCTGTAAATGTGTTGTTTTTATTATTGATAAATAATTCGTTATGACCTTCAAAGCCATTAATTCCAACAACAGCACACACATAAATATCCAAAAACCCATCACCATTAACATCGGCCATAACGGTTCCGGAGCTCCAATCACTTTGTCCTTCTACTCCAGCTTTCCCGGTAATATCTTCAAATTTATTATTTCCCTTGTTTAGATATAATTTGTTCTTTCCTTGGTTTGATGAAAAATAAATATCTACTAAACCATCATTGTTTATATCCCCAAGAGCGACACCTCCGCCATTATAATAATAGAGATAATCTAATATTGAAATGTTTTTTGATGGTAATAATTCATTGGTAAAATTGATATTAGTATTCTTAACATCTAACTTTTCGAACAATAGATTTTCTTTTTTTGAGCAACCAATCAATAGTAAAGAAATAATGATGGTTTTATAAAAATTATTCATTCTTTTTAAAAATTACTGGTTTACTATTATTTACAACTGCAATAACAGTTTCTGACTTGTTTTTGTTCTTAATCGCTTTAATATGTTTTACTTGACCTTTTACAACAAAACCAGACTCTGCATAGGGCAGCCAAGTATAAGTTCCTTTTTTATTTCCGATAAGTACGGAACCAAAATTAGCATCAATTCTAGAAAATTGTGGTTTAAATCCGTATTGATTTCCCCCAAGAATAATATCCAAAATTCCATCTTTATTAACATCCATCGTACAAATAGCGTTTACTGTAGAAAACTGAACTTCTTTGGGCAATGCAGTCACTTGAAAGTTTCCATTTCCCTTATTAATTGCAATCACACTTTCTTGAATTGTTACTGTATGTTGAATAGAATTTTCAATAACATCTTGTTTAAACAATTCTTGAAAAGATTTTTTAGAATAATCAGTATAACTTAAATTCTCCTTTTTTATCATCGGAATTTGCTTTGCTAATTCTTGTTTTAAAGGAATCGGCAGATCCCTTCCTCCAATTGAACGAGTAGAAATTTGTTCTATAGTTCCGTTATTATCAAAATCATTTACAAATAATTTCATCGGATTAGAAGTAGTTGCTTTATAGGCCGTATTAGTCCCTCTATTTCCTAGTACTAAATCTTTCTTACCATCGTTGTTCAAATCAACGCAACTTACTGCATTCCAAAAACCCGAATAATTAATTAGGTTAGATTTATAATCAGCAAGTCTTTTTCCTGTATTTTTAAAAATACGAGGCGCCATCCAATCACCCACAATGATCAAATCTTTTTTCCCATCATTATCAATATCTTCCCAGACTGCATCGGTAATCATGCCAACTTCATTTAATTTAAATGCTTTTTTGTCCGTAACATTTGTAAAATTTCCTTTTCCATCGTTTTCTAGAAATAAATGTTTTGGTACAATTCCGTAAACTCCAGGAACACTGCGACTGCCAATAAAAACATCTATATCTCCATCATCGTCAAAATCATAAGCAGCAATTACTGCAACATTAGTATTTGCGGTAGGGATATTTGAATTACTTTTCACAAAAACTCCTTTTCCGTTATTCAAATACAAACGGTTTTTATAATTTGATTGATCTGCCTTATCATTCCCTCCTGATCCAATTAATAAATCCATATCTCCATCTTGATCGGCATCGAAAAAGCTTGCAGCTGTATCTTCAAATAACATATCCTTTTCTAATTCTTTTTGTGGTGATTGTACAAAAGATTCATTTCCTTTATTCAAGTAAATTTTTCCTGATTGTCCTTTTGTTCCTCCTATAAAAACATCTTCATTTCCATCTCCATTTACATCAGCTACAGCAAACGCTGGACCTTCTTGAGATAACATTTTTGAAATCAGCCCTTCAAAGTCAAAATCGATATAATCATTTTCAAAATGTGCTGCCATCGAATTTGATTTTTCAGAAAAAAGTTTGTTAATGGCTATTTCTACTTTTTGTTTAGCTAATACAGCATCTCCAATCTTTAAAGTCAATGTTGAATTATTTTTAATCTTTTTGATAGTTTGCGTTTTCAGATTGGGCCAAATAACGCGAAGTGAATCTATTTTTTTTGCACCAATACCAAAAGTTAAAACATAATCTATCGAAGATTGAAAACCACGTGTAGGTATTAATTCTTGACGTAGAATTTCTTTTCCAGAAAATAATTCGACTACACTTCCAATCGCAAATTTATTAAGATTCTCTCCTTTTAATTTTACTTTAACAAAATGATTTGCTTTGTTTTTCTCAGAATTGTTTCGATATACAAACGCTTCTTGGTTTACATTATTGACTATTAAATCAAGATCGCCATCATTATCTAAATCACCATAAGCGGCACCATTTGAAAAACTAGGTGTATCAAGCCCCCAATTTGTTGCCTCATTTGTAAAAGTTAAATTTTTGTTGTTTCTAAATGCATAATTAGGAATAGGAGTACTTGGCATTTTGGCAATAATATTTTCTATTTGTTCTTTTTTGCCAGTAACGACCATTTGTTGCATTAAACCGTTTGCAAAAAAGTCCATGAAATCTTGATTCGTTAAATCATTATTAATACCATTACAAACATAAATATCCTTAAATCCATCATTATCCATATCAAATAATAATGCTCCCCAACTCCAATCTGTTTTAGATACTCCGGCGTAATTTGCGATTTCTAAAAATTGATTATTATCTGAATTGAGTTGCAAAGTGTTTTGCATATATTGATTGAAGAAGTCCAATTTTAACTTTCTTGTAAACAAATCAAAATTATCAAAACTAGTTGTTGTTTTCAGTCTTTCATCTCCTTCGGGTAGCATATCTGTTACAAAAATATCAGCTTTACCATCATTGTTAATATCTGCCATGTCAGCTCCCATCGAAGATTGACTGGTGTGCGAAGCCCAACTTTGTATCTGTTCTGAAAAGGTGCCATTCTTGTTGTTGATATAGAGATAATCTCTTTCGTAAAAGTCATTTGAAATATAAATATCCTCATACGAATCGCCATTTACATCTCCAACAGTTACTCCAAGACCAAAACCAATAAGACTTCCATAAATTCCAGCGGATTCACTAACGTCTACGAATTTTCCATTATCATTGCGCATCAGCTTATCACCTCCGCCTTTTAAAATGTTATTTACTTTCCAATCTTTGTCTCGTAATTCCCTTTTATTAGAATAATTTAAACTGCTTACAGGGATAAAACTGTTATTCAATATATATACATCAAGATCTCCATCTTTATCATAATCAAAAAATGCCGCGTGAGTTGTAATTCCGGTGTCAGCCAGATTATACTCAGCCGCTTTTTCTGTAAATGTAAGGTTTCCATTATTGATAAAAAGTTCGCTTTTTCGAGTTGCATCTATGCCATTTCCAGCATTGCAAACAAAAATATCCAACAAACCATCACCGTTGATGTCAATCATTGCCACGCCTGTTGACCAAGATTTAGTAATTACAATTCCAGAAGATTTGGAAATGTCTTGAAACTTAAAATTTCCTTTATTTAAATAGAGTTTGTTTTCACCAATGTTCGAAGTAAAAAAAACATCGGCAAGCCCATCATTATTAATATCACCTATAGAAACACCACCTCCATTGTAAAAATTACGATATTTAAATATATTCATATTCTTACCATTCTTAATTTCGTTGACGAAATTAATCCCAGTCTTTGAAGCTTCTAATTTGGTAAATAAAGAATCAGTATTATCTTTTGAACAATTACTTAAAAAAGGAATAAGAACGAAAAAAGAGACAATCCGTTTAAACATATTATGTTGAGTTTGGTTAGGAAATTAGTGGGATTACAATTGCCTAAATTATAATATATAATTTAATAAAAAAATAAGATTTCAAATATAATTAAAAAAAATAAAGAGGGTAAAATACCCTCTTTATTACTAACTAACCACAAAAATATTAAAAAACCAAATTAAACTTAGTAACCAGGATTTTGTTGTACATTAGGGTTGAATAATGCATCAGCTGGAATTGGGTAAAGTAAGAATTTAGGGTCAGACACAGCTGGTTTTAATTCTCTAGCTGCTAAAAATTTACCAAAACGAATCATATCGTTTCTTCTCCAACCTTCAAACCATAACTCTTTTCCTCTTTCTAAATAAACACCGTCTAGTGTTGCTGGAGTTGTACCTGCTACAAGCTTTGCTCTAACATCTATTTGATCGATTATTATTTTAGCAGCAGCAGCTCCACCTGTTCCACCACGTAATGCAGCTTCTGCTTTCATTAATAAAGCGTCAGAATAGCGCATTAATACGTAGTCATTTTCAGGAGCACCTAAATTTGCGTTGTCCGGTTCGTATTTTTGTGTACGAATACCTGCTGTTTCTATAGCAGTAGCATTAGATATTACAAGAGTTACAGCAGGAGTGAAGATTAATGGGTTACCATTTCTGTCTTTCAACGGAGTAACTCCTCCCGGTTTGTACATTTGTCCTATTTGAAAACCAATTGGATTTCCAAAATTCGCAATAATTGAAGGAGTAGAGTGTTGTCTACGATCATCAGTTGTAGCAAATCTATTATAATACTCCGCTACAGTAGCAAATCCATTCCATCCATCTGGAGTTTGGTTGTAGTGCATACCCATTCTCCAACGAGATTGTATACCTCCACCATTTCCTAAAACATTTTTAGAGGAGAATAAAATTTCATTAGAAGTATTATTGGTAGGTGCAAAGTTGCTCCAATAATCTGTAGCCAAAGTTGATGTAATTGCATCAACATAGGAAATTACTTTGTTCATGTCTGCTGCATCAAAAGTGTAAGGTCCTGCAGGACTTGCTGCATTAAATACTGCTTTATTAAGATACAATTTAGCTAATAAAAAGTTACATGCATCTTTATTTGCCATACTTGCATCATTAGCAACACGAGTTGGTAATTTTGGAAGCACAGCTTCAAGTTCGCTGATTATTAAAGCAGTAGCTTCTTTTCTTGACCAAAATTTTGGAGGATCTGTAATAGCAGATCCTACTTCTCTGTACGGTGCTTGACCGAACAAATCTACTACATTGTAGTAATAAAAAGCTCTTAAAAATCTTGCTTGAGTTTTTTGATCATCAGTTGCCGTATTATTTATTACCAAGTCACAATTGTAAACTTGTGTCAATAAATCATTATAAGCACCTCTAATTTCCTCATTATCTGCACCCCAAGTATGTACGTGAAATTGTCTCCATTTCGCGTTATCATCCCAGTCACTCCCTCTTGTAGGCCCAACAAGTGCATCTGTAGACATTTCGTCCATTGTAAATGTACCTCCCTGACCTTGAAAGGTTCTTAATCCCTCGTATGCGGATTGTAAGAAATTACCAGTATTTACATTACCGCCAGTTCCGCTAGCATTTACGAAACCATCTAAAACTTCTTCATCTAAATTTGTACAACTTATTCCAAAAGTAATTGTACCCATAAATAAGATGCTTTTTATTATATTTATTCTTTTCATTTTTCTTTTAATTAAAATGTTACATTAAGACCAAGAGCTATACTTCTATCTCTAGGATAGGATAAATAATCCATTCCCGCAGAAGGTACTCCATTTAGCGTTTTATCAGTATCTACTTCAGGATCAAATCCAGAATAGCTTGTGATTACAAATAAGTTATTTGCACTTACAAAGAAACGAGCAGATTTAATTTTCAACTTATCCATTGTAGGGCCATTCAAAGTGTACCCAAATGTTAAATTACCCATTCTTAAGAAATCTCCTTTTTCCAAAAATTTAGTGGAAGGAGAGTTTGGATCTGACCCATTTTGAGTAGATGCGCCTACAGCTTGGGTTACGTTTCTACCACCTAACAAGGCGCTTTTAACGAAGTAAGCATTAGCAGTATTGTTGTATAAATAATGACCCGCAGCACCATAGAATGAAGTACTTGCATCAAATCCTTTATAAGTAAAATTAGTAGAGAAACCATAACTCATCGTTGGTAATGCTCGTTTGTCAAGGTATTTTTTGTCCGCAGTTCCTAAACCTGTTGGTGCCCCATTAACATCCGTATAAATAGAATTTCCTGCTGCATCATATCCTTGAAAGTCATATAAAAAATAAGTATACAATGGATAGTTATTTTTAATTACCTCAGCATAAGCTCCTGACAAACCTTGCCCGTTGATGCCTCCTGCCAATAAATCTACAGGAAAATTTTCAATTTTATTATCTAAGAATGCTACATTTCCTGAAACAGACCAAGACATATCTTCATTATCAAGAATTTTATAGTTTAATCCAACCTCATAACCAGTATTGATTAAGTTTCCTTTTAAGTTTTCAGCTTTTATCGATGGGGGACCTGGTTGTCCTGAAGCTGCTGGAATAGGTGAAATTAAATCTTTTGTGTCTCTATGGAAATAATCTAACGAACCTGTTAAACGATTATTGATTAGCGTGAAATCGGTACCTACACCATAAGTAGTTGTAGTTTCCCAACGTAAGTCCAAGCTAGTACCAGAAGTTGCTCTTGGTGTACCCCCATTTTCATAAACAGTTCTAGCATTAGCAGAGTAAACAGGAAATTCTGAATTACCAGTAAGACCATAAGTTCCTCTTACTTTGAAATCATTTACTATACCATCTTTACTACTGATTATTTTATATGCAGCACCTACAGCAGGGAAGGCTCCCCATTTATTATTAGCACCTAGTTTTGAAGAACCATCAAAACGAATTGAACCTGTTAGAAGAAAATCTTTGTAAATGACCATTTCTGCTCTTGCAAAATACGATTGTAATTCAACTTTATTTTTATAGGAACTTACTCTAAATTCATTTGCAATACCACCTTGAATATCGTCAATCAAATTAGTTTGTTCTGGAACATATCCTTTTCCTCTAGCTTGATTTCCATTAGTGTCATAAGAATAATAAGAGAAACCTAATAATCCGTTTAATTTAAAATTATCACTGAAACTGTTGTCATAGGCAAGTGTGTTTTCAAAAGTTTTGTTGAATTGGTTAACGCCTGCTATTTCAGCAAATCCTCTTTTTAATACTCCACCATTTGCAGTATCATTACCTTGTAAATCCGCACTATTAATTCTAATAGTTGGCAACAATTGGCGTTTTCTAGTTGAAGTTGAATTTTCTACTCCAAACAAAAATTTATATTTAAGTTTGCTAGTTATTTTTAAAGTAGCAGCAATATTACCCAATATTTTATTTGTGTTGGAATAATCCTTATATGAATTTAGCAACTGTACTGGGTTTAAATAACTATCTCCAACAAAAGTATAAGAACCATCCGGTTGATTTATTGGTAAAGTTGGATTCCAGTACAATGCTGTACCAATTAAATTCCCAATAAAACCAGCATTAGTACTTAATAATGTAGTTTCATCATTTAGAGCAGCATACTGTAAATTTGTGTCTAATTTTAAATATCCATTAAAAAAAGTATTACTATTATTAAAAGACATAGTATACTTATCAAGACCAGTGTTTTTTACAACACCCTCTGAATTTGTAGCGCCTATTGAAACTCTTGTGTTAGAGTTTTCAGTACCACTACTATAGGTTAAGTCGTGATTTTGGGTAAATCCATTTCGTAAAATTGCATCTTCCCAATTGTAAGATTTTGAACCTTTATCTGGTCCGCCAGCTTTTACAAATTCATCACCACTTAATAATTTGAAACCATTCAATGCTGGTTTGCTAAAACTATAAGAGGTTCCGTATGTTATAGTGGGGATTTTTGATTTTCCTTTTTTAGTAGTAATTATAATTACACCATTTGCCGCACGAGAGCCATAAATTGCAGTAGAAGAGGCATCTTTCAAAACAGATATGCTTTCGATATCATTTTGATTGATAAAGTTTAAAGGATTTCTTGCAGCAGAAACGCCTAAATCACGTATTTCAGCTCCACTAGCAGAAACATTTCCACCGCCTAACGGAACACCATCTACAACATACAAAGGTTCATTTCCAGAACGAATTGATGAGTTTCCTCTAATTCTAACTGATATAGCAGCTCCTGGCTCACCACTTGATGTTGTAACTTGTACTCCAGAAACTTTACCTCTTAACAATTCTGCTGGCGAAGTGGCTGCTACATTGTCAAATTCTTTTGAAGTAAGCATATCTACAGCGCCTGTTGCATCTTTCTTTTTAACAGTACCGTAACCAACAACAATTACTTCTTTTAACTCAGCATTGTCAGGAATTAAAGTTACGTTTAAATTACTTTTTCCTGTTACATTGATTTCTTGCGATTTTAGTCCGATGTAACTAAAAACTAAAACTGCATTTGTTCCCACATTTCTGATGATAAATTTACCATCTAAATCGGTTTGAGCTCCATTTGTTGTTCCTTTTACTAAAACAGAAGCCCCGGGAAGTGGACCACTAGAATCGGATACTGTTCCTGACACATCTTGCGAATAAGTCAGACTCGTAAATAGCATCGTTAGAAACACCATTAAGCCTTTGATTAGACTGTTTTTCATACGTAATAAATAAGTTTGGTTAGTATTATTTTTATTTAGTTTAAATAACTTTTCCAAACATAAACTATTTTTTTATGATAATATTAAGAAATACATAACTAAAACGTTATAGTAGTATCGAAAACGTTTTCGATTTTGTAAATTACCTGTTAAAATTTTATGAGTACGAAATTTATATTAAAATAAAAAAACACATAATATAATTTTATTCATTTAATTTTAAAGATTTGATAAATTAAACAGATAAAAAGGAATTGTCTAGCCACTTCAAAAACAATTGCTAAATTCATTCTAAATATTTTTCATCAAATTGACAATTAAAAAACACAATTACTTCATTATCAAAACGATAAAAATTAATTTGTCAAACTATAAAAAATCTTTATTTGATTCTTTTTTATAATAAAATAAGTTAATGTTAAGGAAATTTTCATTTGATAATAACTCAAAAGTTTTTTAATAAGCGTTATTACAAAAAAATAATTTTCTAAATAATAAGCATAAAAAAAACCACAATCTAAGAAATTATATTTCCAAAGATTGTGGCAATATAAACATAAGATTTATTTTATAGTAATCGTTTTGTCTTCAACTCCAACTCCAATAATTTTTAGAGATTTCCAATGCTTAGGCAGAAGACCTTTATTGTATTTAAGACCCATATCCGTTTGTTCTACACCTCCAAAACCATAAATTACTGCTTGAAGCATTGCACCGGCACCAGTAGCGAAATAAGGATTATTGCTATTAGCTGATTCTGAAAAAACCCCAAATGGAGGACGACTGTTTGGTAAATACGATTTTACGAAATATTCGTATGCTTTTTCTTTATCTCCCAATCTTGAATATAAAACCGACAAAACTCCAGAAGCCATTGCAGGGCCATCTTTTTTATCAATTTTTTCTACATAATAATCCAAGTCTTTTTCGATTTGAGCTTTATCAGTTATAATATGTAAAGGATAAGCCAATAAATTTACATCTGCTTGCTTTATGATTTGCCCTTTATAACCTTTGTAATTCTGTGTAATTCCATTTTCTCTATGAATGACTAATTTCTTAGAAACATCCTGCCATTTAGGATCAATTGGTTCGTCTAATATAGTTGCTGCTTTAATGGTATTTTTTAAAGCTTCAATTGCAGATGCATTGGTAAAAGCATTATCATCTACATGTTGTGCATATTCATCAGCTCCAACTACATTCAAAATTGAATAACTTCCGTCTGTATTTTTTACTACGCGACTTACCCAAAAATCGGCAGTTTCTTTTAATACTTTAAATTCACTTTGCAGCCAAGATTTGTCTTGAGTTAAGGCATAGTAATTCCAAAAAGCAATCGACACATCTGCCGTAATATGTTGTTCGAAAATACCAGTTAAAGCCCAAGTTGGTGTTGCTTCTTCGCCGGTGTCATCAGATTCCCAAGGATACATTGCACCTTTATATCCGTAAATTGTTGCTTTTTGCTTGGCTTTTTGCAAACGATCAGAACGATAATCCAGACAAGATTTTGCCATATCGGGTTGCAATGCCAAAAGCGTTGGATACATCCAAAGTTCAGAATCCCAAAAAATATGTCCATTATAGCCCTGGGATGACAATCCCATTGGAGCAATACTTTGTCTAGTTTCTGGACGGATGTAAGAATATAAATTATACAGTGCAAAACGAACTCGTTGTTGGGCGTCAAGATCGCCTTCGATTTGGACATCTCCTGTTTTCCATAATTCAGCCCAAGCAAGTTTATGACGACTTAGCAAATTATCAATTCCTTGTTGAAGAGCATAAATAGGTTGTCTTTCGGATTCGTTCAAAGGATCGGTAAAATCTTTAGAAGTACAAATTCCACCGGCAATAGCAAAACGATATTTTTTGCCTTTGAATAATTTTTTAGTGAAACCAACTTCATTTCCTGTTTGTTTCAACTCTTCACTTGTTCCATCAAAAAGAAAAGTTGTTGCTGCAGAAACAGTATATTTTCCGTTTAGAGTTTTAGCTGTGGTTCCAAAAACAGGCATTAAATATTGATTGTCTTTCAATACTCGAAATTGACTTTTTGCTTCTTTTAATTCGTCAGGAACCAACATATAATTATTGGCAAGTATTTCGATATCTTTATTAGGGATAATTTCTATAATCGCCATCGCCGAATAAGGAACCGCTCGATTGGCCAAAATGGTATAATTGATGGTTGCCAAATCTTTGAACGAAAAAGAAGTGGTACTCATTCCTTCTTTCATCGAAATTACTTGACTCCAATTAGAAATAGTACTAGATTCTATTTGTTGGCCATCTATGCTTAAATGTAGATTTAAAAATTCGATACCACGAACAATTCGACTAATTCCATTTTCAGGACTCCCTTCATACACGCCGTTTAAAATAATTTCTTTCGTTTTAAGAGGAGTGTCATCTGTCACGATTCCTATTTGACCATTTGCCATGGCTACACCAAAATAATTTTCACGAGAATTAGCCACTAAATGCCATTCGTCAGATTTTGTTTGCCCAATAAAGGAAGTGCTAGTTAGGAGCAATAAAAACAATAATTTGAAATTTGAGTCCATAATATTTTAATTAAAAAACCAAACCTATTCAAAATATTTATTAATATCCGTATTTATCTAATAAGTTTTAATAACGAGGAATCGAAATCGTTTTCGATGCTTCAAAAGCTATTTAGCTAATAAAATTCAGAATAGTACAAAAACGAATTCTATTTTTATCAATCTATTTAATATTTAAAATGAAAATTGATAAAAAAAAAACACTTCTTTTTCTACTTATTGCATTCTTTTTTTCTGTTTATACAAACGGACAAAATCTTAATTATACTGTTATATCGAATGAAAAAATTGTTGCTGATTCATCAAAAAAGTATAAAGAAGCTTTTCGACCACAATTTCATTTTTCACCAGGAAAAAAATGGATGAATGATCCTAACGGATTGGTATTTTATAAAGGAATTTATCATTTATTTTATCAATATTATCCAGAAGATATTGTTTGGGGACCTATGCACTGGGGACATGCAACGAGCACTGATTTAATACATTGGAAACACCATAAAATTGCATTATTTCCTGATAAATTAGGATATATATTCTCAGGAAGTGCAGTTATGGATGTCAATAATACTTCGGGATTGGGAACTTTGAAAAATCCAGCAATGATTGCAATATTCACTTATCATAATATGCAAATTGAAAAAGCGGGAGGAATAAATGTACAATCACAAGGTTTAGCATACAGTCTTGATGAAGGAGAAACTTGGTTGAAATATAATGAAAATCCAATTATTGCGAACCCTGATTTGAAAGATTTTAGAGATCCAAATGTCTTTTGGAACAAGGAAACAAATACCTGGAATTTAATATTGGTAGCCGGTGATTACGCTCAATTTTATACTTCGAAAAACTTGATTAGTTGGAAATTGGAAAGCGAATTTGGGAAAGGAATTGGAGCTCACGGTGGTGTTTGGGAATGCCCCAATCTTTTTAAAATTAAAGTCGAAAACTCGAATGAAGAAAAATGGGTGTTGCTAATCAGTATCAATCCTGGCGCACCAAACGGTGGTTCTGGAACACAATATTTTATTGGAGATTTTGATGGTAAAAATTTCAAAACGAACCAAAACGACACCAAATGGGTAGATAACGGTGCCGATAATTATGCAGGGATAACCTATAATGATGCGCCAGATAATAAGCGAATATTTATTGGGTGGATGAGTAATTGGTTGTATGCAAGAAATACACCAACAAAAAATTGGAGAAGTGCGATGACGCTTCCTAGAGAAATTTCTCTTTCTAAAATAAACAATAATTATGTCTTGAAAAACTCGCCAGTTTCACAATTAAAATCACAATTGAAACAAGATTTTTATAAAGATTTAATTGTTTTAAAATCGAAACAAAAGACGACTTTGAATTATGACAATCTGAATCAATCACAAATACAATTTAGTGCGAATGCAAAAAATTTGAAATTGGTTTTTTCAAATGATGTTAAAGATTCTTTAGTTCTAAATTATGATAGTACACAAAAGACTTTTTCTATTGATAGAAGACATTCTGGAATCGTGAATTTTGAACCTAATTTCGAAAAATCAATTCATACAACTGCGACGCCAAATATCATTTCGGAAACCATAGATTACCAAATTATTTTAGATTGGTCATCAATAGAAATTTTCTTGAATGGCGGAGTTTATAGTTTTACGGAACAAATTTTTCCTAAAAAACCATATACGAAACTTACGATTCAATCAGATGAAAATCAAGAAATAAGAAATATTTCAATATATAAAATCAAAGGAATTTGGTAACTCTTTAAACTTAAAAGATGAAAAACAAAAAAATACTTTATTGGTCAATTATAGTTGCATTTGCAGGTTTCTTATTTGGTTTTGACACCGTTGTAATCTCGGGAGCGGATAAACAACTGCAACAATTATGGGGTTCTTCGGATTTATTTCACGGATTAGTGGTTATGTCTTCCGCATTATGGGGAACTGTTATAGGCGCTATTTTTGGATCTTTTCCAACTAATATTTTGGGAAGGAAAAAGACATTAATTATCATTGGAATACTGTTTTTTATATCTTCACTTGGAACTGCATTTGCAAATGATCCAATTTTCTTTTCGATTTTTCGATTTATTGGAGGAATAGGAATTGGAGCATCAACTATTGCTGCGCCAACTTATGTTTCTGAAATTGCCCCAGCTAAAGACAGAGGCAAATTGGTCGCTTTATACCAATTCAATATTGTTTTTGGGATTCTTATGGCTTTTACATCTAACTATTATTTGCAAGATATTGGTGAAAATTCTTGGAGATGGATGTTGGGAATACAAGCTTTTCCTTCTTTTGTTTATACGCTTCTTGTCTTTGGAATTCCAGAAAGTCCGCGTTGGATTTTAGAGTATAAAAAAGACCGAGAAAAAGCAGTTGCAATTTTAAAACAAATTCGTACAGAAGCCGAAATTGAGTCTGAAATTCGCGCCATAGTAAATGAAATGTCACAGGAAGTGAAAGACGAATCCATTTTTATTAAAAAGTATAGGAAACCATTATTATTGGCTTTTTTCATTGCTTTTTTCAATCAACTTTCAGGAATTAATGCCTTTCTATATTATGCTCCCCGAATTTTTGAATTGGCTGGATTAGAGAAATCAGCATCGTTTTTGAGTAGTATTGGTATTGGTATTATCAATTTAATTTTTACAATGATTGGGATTTCATTAATTGATAAATTTGGTCGAAAAACTTTAATGTATATTGGTTCTGTAGGTTATATTATTTCTTTGGGATTAGTGACCACTGCATTTTATTTTGAATGGAAAGGAATGGCAATTCCCTTGTTTTTTTTCTTGTTTATTGCCTCTCACGCCATTGGTCAAGGAGCTGTAATTTGGGTTTTTATTTCTGAATTATTCCCCAATAAACTTCGAGCGGCAGGAACTTCTTTCGGAACTTCTGTTCACTGGGTTTTGGCAGCTTTAATTCCGTCATTTATCCCGTTTTTATTCAAACAAATTGGGACAACTACTGTTTTTAGCATTTTCTGTCTTATGATGGTTTTCCAATTGCTTTGGGTTTACTTCAAAATGCCTGAAACGAAAGGAAGAACATTAGAAGAATTATCAGAAAGTCTGTCAAATAACAAATAATTATGAAAACGAATATAGTCTGTTTTGGAGAGGTTTTATACGATGTTTTCCCAACACATAGAAAAATTGGTGGCGCACCTTTGAATGTGGCTTTGCGATTAGCGTCATTAGGAATTAATGCCCAAATTATTAGCCGAGTTGGGAATGATCAAATTGGAAAAGAATTAGTAGCATTTATTCAATCAAACAATGTTCCCACAGATACAATTCAAATTGATGAAACCTATTTAACGGGTGAAGTTCTGGTTCAATTAGACAAAAAAGGATCGGCTACTTATACCATTAATTATCCTGTGGCTTGGGATGAAATCGAAGTTACTCCTGAAGCTAAAAAGGCTGTGAAAAATTCAGATGCTCTAGTTTTTGGAAGCTTAGTTTGCAGGGATGAGATTTCATATAAAACCTTGTTGAGCTTTTTGAAAATTGCAAAATACAAGATATTTGATGTCAATTTACGTGCGCCTTTTTATACCAAAGAATTGCTTATTAATCTAATGTTGAAGTCTGATTTCATTAAATTTAATGATGATGAATTGTATGAAATTAGCGAATATTTTAATTCCCCATTTCATTCATTGGAACAAAATATACTTTTTATTGCAGAACAAACTAAAGTAAAAAGCATTTGTGTAACAAAAGGAAATCATGGAGCTGTTTTGTATTATAAAGGAAAAATGTATTACAACAGTGGTTATAAAATTGATGTTGCCGATACTGTTGGAGCCGGAGATTCTTTTCTTGCTGGATTATTAAGTAAATTATTGACTAGTGATGAACCGCAAAAAGCAATCGATTTTGCATGTGCATTAGGTGCTTTGGTAGCAAGTAATGAAGGTGCAAATCCAAAAATCACAAATGAAGAAATTGCAAAATTCATGAATATTCCGAATTAAGTTTTAAAAGATTAAGCCTCTAAAGCTTGAGCAATTTTACCAGGAACATGAATTAACAAAACTTAAAACTCCTCTGTGAATGTTGGTTTTTGAATTTGCCTATTTTATAATAATATTCATACCTAATCCAAAATTTCAATAAAAAATAAATTTGTATACAATTTTAATAATAGAGAATCGAAAACGTTTTCGAGGCTTCAAATGCTTTTTCGACATCAAAAACCCAAGATATTGGAAAACGAATTCTATTTTTATTGCCTATTATTTCCTAAAGGAATCAAAACAATAAAGGCAAAAAAACCAATATAAAAACAAACAAATGAAATTTATAAAAGCAAAAAACACAATTAGTGTTATTATTTTAATGATTATTACAAGTAACAGTTTGATAATTGCTCAGGAAAAAATGGTTGAAAAGGAACCTAAAATTGAAAAAAAATGGTGGAAAGAAGCTGTTGTTTATCAAATTTATCCAAGAAGTTTCAAGGATACAGATGGTGATGGCGTAGGCGATTTAAAAGGAATTATTTCTAAACTGGATTATATCAAGAGTTTAGGAATAGACGTGGTTTGGTTGAACCCAATTTATGGCTCTCCTAATGCAGATAATGGATATGATATTTCTGACTATCAATCGATTATGAAGGAATTTGGAACAATGGAAGATTTTGATGCATTGCTCAAAGGGATGCATGAAAGAGGTTTAAAATTAGTAATGGATTTAGTTGTCAATCACAGTTCAGATGAACATAAATGGTTTCAGGAGAGTAGAAAATCACGAGACAATCCATACAGAGATTACTATCATTGGTGGCCAGCCGAAAAAGGGAAACCAGCTTTTCGTCCAGGTGCTTTTGAAGCTGATGGAAGCGGTTGGAGATATGATAAACAAACAGATTCGTACTACTTGCATTATTTCAATTACAAGCAACCCGATTTGAATTGGGAAAACCCAAAATTGCGTCAAGAAATATTCAGTATGATGAATTGGTGGTTCAAAAAAGGAATTGACGGTTTCCGTATGGACGTGATTCCGTTTATCGCAAAAGACACCACTTTTCCAGTAATCACTCAAGAAGAATTAAACAAGAATTATCACGGACGCTGGGATGTATACCTAGCAAGCGGGCCACATTTGCATGATTATTTGAAAGAAATGAACAAAGAAGTTTTGAGTAAATATGACTGTATGGCATTGGCTGAAGGCGCTGGAATGACAAAAGAAACTGCCCTGAATTTTGTAGATCCAGATAGAAAAGAATTGGATATGGGCTATCATTTTGAAGGAACTAACTTGGGATATATTCCTGGCTATTTCAAAAAAATGGGTCAATATTCATTAGTAGATTTCAAAAAAATATATTCAGATTGGGATAATGTATATGCCAAAAAAGGTTGGGGAACCATATATTTAGGTAATCACGATCAACCCAGAATGACATCGCGTTGGGGGAACGATGCTTCAGAATTTAGAGTGTTATCTTCTAAAATGTTGACTACATTTTTGTTAACTATGGGAGGAACGCCTTATTATTATAATGGTGACGAGATAGGAATGATTAATGCTAAATTTAATAAAATTGAAGATTATCGTGACATCGAAACATTCGCTGAATATGAAAAGGTTAAAATAGCTGGTGGGGATTTGAATGAATTTATTGAAAACCAAAAAACAGGTGGCGCACGAGATAATGGACGAACTCCTTTCCAATGGGATGCATCTAATAATGCTGGATTTTCAACAGGAATACCTTGGTTGAAAGTAAATGATAATCATACTTTTTTGAATGCTGAAGCCCAAGAAAAGGATCCAAATTCTAACTTGAATTATTTTAGAAAAATGACCAAATTAAGAAAATCAAATCTTGCGTTGGTTTACGGAAAATATACGCTTTTAGACAAAGAAAATCCAAATGTTTATTCCTATACAAGAGAATTTGAAGGTAAAAAATTATTGGTTATGTTAAACTTTACTTCAAAAAATGCAACTGCAAATACAGGAATTAGCACTGCTAATGCTAAAGTATTAATTAACAATTATCCTATAGCTTCAAAAAGTTTGGAACTCAGACCTTACGAAGCGGTTGTTTTGGAATTAAAATAATTTTTATGTCTCTAAAGTTAAAACATATTGCAATTCTTGTTAAAGACTACGATGAAGCAATATTGTATTATACCCAAAAGTTAAATTTTGTTATAATTGAAGACACAAAAATATCTGAAGAAAAACGTTGGATTGTAGTAGCTCCTTCTAATTCTTCTGAATGTTCTTTTTTACTTGCTAAAGCTGTAAATGAAAAACAAAAAAATAGCATTGGTAACCAAGCGGGTGGTCGAGTATTTTTATTTTTAAATACTAATAATTTTGAAAAAGAGTATCAAAATTTAATCAAAAGAATTCCTCGAAGCTCTGCTTCGGGGTTCGATGGTAAGTAAAATTATTATCTTTGTTTTATGAGCGAACACATTCATAAGAGACA
>NZ_JAYWCK010000146.1:0-8295 GCF_043780635.1 Flavobacterium sp. | reverse complement strand
CGTCAGGCTGTGAAAAAACCTCATTTTTAATAAAATTTCCCTGTACTACAATTCAAATAAAGCCTTTTACAGCAGGCTATTTTTTTTAGGCAACTAATTAGTTTGGCAGAAAACAAAGGGTAAATTAAGCTTCAAATAGGTCGCTTTTAGCCAAAACAATACTTTTGCCTTGTAAGGTGAGTTCCATTTTTTGAGTTTGGCTATCAGATCGGGAACGCCCAGTATATTGATACTGCGTTTGATGTTGTAACAAACCCGAACTAAAATTCAGTAACAATGACAGTTCTTATTGTACTGCATTAGGCAAATACTATGTTGGGAGTAATTACGTGGGACAGTATGGCAAATCCTATAAATTATACGGTTTAGACCCAACAAACAGTAATGCTTTAGCAAGAAGTATTGTTTTGCATAAGTATAATCAGGTTCCTTATGAAGAACAAAATAGACCTATTTGTCATAGTATGGGTTGCCCAATGGTAAACGAAATATACTATAACAGAATTGAGAAATTAATTGACAATTCTAAAAGAAAAATCATTTTAGATATCTACTATTAATTGTGTGCCACTGCCATTATGATTAGGCAAACTCGGCAACAAAATAGGAGTATTACTTCTTAAAACCCGCCAAATTGGATTTTCAAAGTAAAATTTTCTTTACCCTTTAATTTCCTTATATTTGTTACCCAAAACCAAGTTATTGTGAGCGAAATCAATAAGCTAAAAATATTCAATGATCCCATCTATGGGTTTATTATCATCCCAAATGCCTTAATTTACGATTTAATCCAGCATCCTTATTTTCAACGGTTGCGACGCATTTCCCAAATGGGATTGTCCTACTTGGTCTATCCCGGTGCAAATCATACCCGTTTTCATCACGCACTAGGCTGTATGCACATTATGCAAAAAGCCGTTGATGTGTTGCGTTTTAAAGGAGTTTCTATTTCGCCCGAAGAAGAAAATGCCTTGTATATCGCTATTTTGTTGCACGACATTGGTCACGGACCATTTTCGCATGCAATGGAAAGAAGCATTGTCGAAGATGTCCATCACGAAGAGATTTCGCTCTTGTTTATGAACCAGTTAAACATCGAATTTGAAGGCCAATTGAGTTTGGCTATTCAGGTTTTTCAAGGGGATTACCATAGGAAATTTATGTTGCAACTCATCTCCAGCCAACTCGATATGGATAGGATGGATTACCTGAAACGCGACAGCTTTTATTCGGGCGTAGCAGAAGGAAATGTCAATTCCGAAAGGTTAATCCAGATGATGAATGTGGTGGATGATGTTCTGGTCATTGAAGAAAAAGGGATTTATTCCGTAGAGAAATTCCTAATGTCCAGACGATTGATGTATTGGCAAGCTTATTTGCACAAAACTAGTTTGGTTGCCGAATTAATTTTGACGAAAGTCCTGAAACGCGCTAAAGAACTTACGGAAAAAGGAATAATTTTGCATTGTAGTGAACCTTTAATGTTCTTTATGCAGCATAAAATTACAATAGAAACTTTCGACAGCGAAAACCTCGATTTGTTTTCCCAATTAGATGATTTTGATATTATTAGCGCTTTAAAATCTTGGCAAAAGCATGATGATTTCATACTGTCGTCCTTGAGTAAAATGATAATCAACAGGGATTTATTAAAAATAAAAGTGAGCGATGAAAAAGTTCCAACTGAAGATTTACACGTTCTAAAAGATCGCTTTGCATTGGAAAACAATATTACTTTGGCAGAAACCAATTATTTCATTTTTAAAGGTAAAATAAAAAATCAGGCTTATAGTAAAGAAGCTGAACCCATACGAATTCTGAAAAAAGACAAATCAATTGAAGACGTCGTTGAAGCCTCTGACCAATTGAATTTGAAGTCTTTGTCTAAATTTGTGACCAAATATTATATATGTTTCCCAAAACAACTTGTGTAAAAACCAATATTTAAAATCTATTTTTTATATTTTTGTCCAGATGAAATTTACAGCAGAGCAAATAGCGGGTGTCTTAGACGGAGAAGTTATTGGGAATCCCAATGCCGAAGTTTATAAATTGTCTAAAATCGAAGAAGGTTCCAATGGTTCAATCACTTTTTTGTCAAACCCAAAATACTTACCTTATATTTATACTACACAGGCAACCATCACTATAGTAAATTCAACTTTCGTTCCTGAAGGGGAATTGGCCACCACGCTAATTAAAGTGGAGGATGCCTATATGTCTTTTACTAAATTACTCGAATTTTACGACCAGGCAAGAAAAGCAAACATAACAGGAATAGAACAACCCTCGTTTATTGCGGGAAGTGTGAAATACGGTGCAAATTTATATTTGGGATGCTTTAGTTACATTGGAGAGAATGTGGTTTTGGGAGAGAACGTAAAGATTTATCCAAATTGTTTCATTGGAGAAAATGTGGTAATTGGCGATAATGTTACTATTTTTGCCGGCGCAAAAGTGCATTCGGAAACCATCATTGGAAACAATTGCGTGATTTATTCCGGAGCAGTAATAGGAGCAGACGGTTTTGGCTTTGCGCCAAATGAAGATGGAACTTATACAAAAATCCCTCAAATAGGAAATGTTATTATAGAAGATAATGTGGATATTGGAGCAAATACAACGATAGATAAAGCCACAATGGGCTCTACAATTATAAGAAAAGGTGTGAAGCTGGACAATCAAATCCAGATAGGACATAATGTCGAAATTGGTGAGAATACCGTGATTGCTGCACAAACAGGAGTTGCTGGTTCTACAAAAATTGGCAAAAACGGAATGATTGGAGGTCAGGTAGGAATTGTGGGACATTTGACAATCGGGAATAATGTCCGAATTCAGGCGCAATCAGGTGTCAGCAGAAATATAAAAGATGATGAAGTCTTACAGGGAAGTCCAACATTTGGATACAACGATTTTAGTAAGTCTTATGTTCATTTCAAGAATTTACCAAAAATTGTTACTGAAATAGAAGAATTAAAAAAACAAATATTAAACCAAAAAAATGGAAACAATGGTTAAACAGAAGACCATCAAAACAGAAATTTCACTTACAGGCGTTGGATTACACACAGGAAAAGAAGTTAAGATGACTTTCAAACCTGCGCCAATTAATAATGGTTTTACTTTCGTTCGAAAAGATTTAGAGGGCCAACCTATTATTGAGGCAGATGCAAATTACGTTGTAAACACGCAGAGAGGAACAAATTTAGAAAAATTAGGAGTTAAAATTCAAACCCCTGAACACGTTTTGGCAGCATTAGTTGGTTGTGATTTAGATAATATAATTATTGAATTAGATGCTTCAGAACTTCCTATTATGGATGGTTCTTCAAAATATTTTGTGGAAGCCATCGAAAAAGCAGGAATTCATGAACAAGAAGCCAAAAGAAAGGTATATGTAGTAAAAGAAATTATTTCATTTACTGATGAAGAAACCGGAAGTGAAATTATGGTTATGCCAAGTGAGAACTACTGTGTGACTGCTATGGTTGATTTTGGCACAAAAGTATTGGGCACCCAGAATGCTACGATGAAAACAATTGCTGATTTTAAAACAGAAATTGCCGACTCAAGAACTTTTAGCTTTTTGCATGAACTGGAATCACTTTTAGATGACGGTTTAATAAAAGGAGGCGATTTGAATAACGCTATTGTATATGTTGATAAGGAAATTTCCGAAAAAACAATGAATAGCTTAAAAGTAGCTTTTGGAAAAGACGAAATAACAGTTAAACCTAATGGTATTTTAGATAATTTAACTTTGCATTATCCAAATGAAGCTGCAAGACATAAACTACTGGATGTAGTTGGTGATTTATCTTTAATTGGAACCAGAATTCAAGGGAAAGTAATTGCAAATAAACCAGGCCATTTTGTAAATACTCAGTTTGCAAAAAAAATGGCCAAAATCATAAAAATCGAACAAAGAAATCATGTTCCGGTTTACGACCTAAATATGGAACCTTTGATGGATATTCACAAAATTATGGCTGTGCTTCCGCATAGACCACCATTTTTGTTGATAGACAGAATAATCGAAATGTCTGAAAGTCATATAGTTGGATTGAAAAATGTAACAATGAACGAAAATTTCTTTGTTGGTCATTTTCCGGGAGCCCCGGTTATGCCGGGAGTTTTAATTGTTGAAGCAATGGCACAAACAGGAGGGATACTAGTGTTGAGTACTGTTCCGGATCCAGAAAATTACCTGACTTATTTTATGAAAATTGACAATGTAAAATTCAAACATAAAGTTCTGCCTGGAGATACCTTGATATTTAAATGTGATTTAATTACTCCTATCAGAAGAGGAATTTGTCATATGCAAGCCAATGCTTATGCTAATGGAAAATTGGTAGCTGAAGCCGAATTGATGGCTCAAATAGCTAAAAAACAATAATTTAAAAAGATAATAGATGAATCAACCCTTAGCTTATGTTCATCCAGGGGCAAAAATTGCAAAAAATGTAGTTATTGAACCTTTTACCACTATTCATAATAACGTTATTATAGGTGATGGAACCTGGATAGGTTCAAATGTTACCATAATGGAAGGTGCAAGAATAGGTAAAAATTGCAATATTTTTCCGGGGGCAGTAATATCTGCAATCCCGCAAGATTTAAAGTTTGGCGGAGAAGATTCTTTGGCAATAATTGGGGACAATTGTACTATTAGAGAATGCGTAACTATAAATAGAGGAACAATAGCTTCTGGTCAGACAACTCTTGGAAATAATTGTTTGGTTATGGCAACAGCGCATATTGCCCATGATTGTCATATAGGTGATAACGCCATAATTGTAAATGGAGTAGCACTTGCAGGTCACGTTACTGTAGGTAAATTTGCAATTATTGGAGGGCTAGCAGCGATTCATCAATTTATTCATATTGGTGATCACGCTATGATTTCTGGAGGTTCTTTGGTTCGAAAAGATGTTCCACCATTTACAAAAGCAGCAAAAGAACCATTGTCTTACGTTGGAATAAATTCTGTTGGATTAAGAAGAAGAGGTTTTACAACTGAAAAAATAAGAGAAATTCAAGAAATTTACAGGATTTTATACCAAAAAAATTACAATACAACACAAGCTTTAGGTATTATTGAAGCTGAAATGGAAGCAACTCCTGAAAGAGATGAAATTATTGATTTCATCAGAAATTCATCACGAGGAGTGATGAAAGGCTATTCTGGGAATTATTAAATTAAGAATCGAAAGAATAACTTTAAACAAAATAAACTTTAAACAAAATTAAACAAACAAATTAAATGGCATCAACATCAGATATAAGAAACGGATTGTGCATAAAATACAACAATGACATCTATAAAATTATAGAATTCCTTCATGTTAAACCTGGAAAAGGACCTGCTTTTGTTAGAACTAAGTTAAGAAGCTTGACTAACGGAAAAGTATTGGACAACACCTTTTCAGCTGGACACAAAATTGAAGAAGTTAGAGTTGAAAATCATAAATTCCAATATTTATACCCTGAAGGAGATGAATTTCATTTTATGAATGTGGAAACTTTCGAACAAATTTCTTTGAATAAAAACATCTTAGACTCCCCAGGATTATTGAAAGAAGGCGAAAATGTTATGGTAAGCATCAACACAGAAACTGATTTACCTCTTTCGGTAGATATGCCAGCATCTGTAATACTTGAAGTGACTTATGCAGAGCCAGGAATAAAAGGAAATACTGCTACAAATGCCACAAAATCAGCTACTGTTGAAACTGGAGCGACAGTAAATGTGCCTTTATTCATCAACGAAGGCGACAAAATAAAAATCGATACTACTTCTGGAAATTACATGGAAAGAGTTAAGGAATAGTTGGCAGTATTCGGTATTCAGTTTGCAGTCAAGTTGAATACCGAATACTGAAAACTGAATACTAAATTATGAAATTCAATAAAACACATACATTAAAGGAAATAGCAGCTATTATCAACAGTGAATTCGTTGGTGATGCTGATTTTCCCGTTTATGGAATGAACGAAATTCACGTTGTAGAATCTGGTGATATTGTTTTTGTTGATCATCCAAAATACTACGATAAAGCGTTAAACTCAGCAGCAACGACCATTTTGATTAATAAAAATGTAGATTGCCCTGAAGGGAAGGCATTATTGATTTCGGACGATCCTTTTAGGGATTTCAATACATTAACAAATCATTTCAAACCTTTTCAGTTCTCTAATGTAGCTATTTCGGCTTCCGCCAAAATTGGAGCAGGAACAGTAATTCAACCTAATTCTTTTATTGGAAACCAGGTTGTCATTGGAAAAAATTGTCTGATTCATTCAAATGTTTCCATTTATGACCATACGGTAATTGGCGATAATGTGATTATTCATGCTGGAACTATTCTTGGAGCAGATGCTTTTTATTATAAAAAACGTCCAGAAGGATATGACCAATTAATTTCTGGAGGAAGAGTGGTAATCAAAGACAATGTTGGAATTGGTGCACTCTGTACCATTGACAAAGGAGTTACTGGAGATACAACCATTGGCGAAGGCACAAAAATTGACAATCAAGTACATGTTGGACACGATACCGTCATTGGAAAAAAATGTTTGATTGCTTCTCAAACAGGAATAGCAGGTTGTGTAATAATAAAAGATGAAGTCACAATTTGGGGACAAGTAGGAACCACAAGCGGAATAACAATAGGTGAGAAGGCAGTAATTTTAGGTCAAACCGGAGTTACTAAATCGGTTGAAGGAGGTAAGACTTATTTTGGTACACCAATAGAAGAATCTCGTGAAAAACTGAAACAACTTGCCTATATTAAAAAAATACCGGAAATACTCAATAAATTAAAAGAATTATGAAGCCAAAAGATATAGTTTTAGATTTCTACAAATCTGATGTTCTCTTGGATAGAAAAACGGTTAGTGAGTTATTGCATCCAGAAGTTTTAATGGATTGGAATAGCAGCCAAGGTTTTATTCAAATGAATTACGATGATTTTTTGTCACTGACTGACCAATTGGCAAAAGCCTATATTCGGTCTAAAATTAGAATTAGCCACATTATTCAAGAAAAAAATTTAGTTTCTTTACGTTTTTCCCATTTTGTAAAAACGATTGAAAATCCGCGCGAAGAAATGCTGATGGGTAATTTTTTCGCGATTTGGGAAGTAAAAGAAGGTAAATTATTTAGAGGTTATCAAATGAGTCATTTTTCTTAATTAAATTTCTCGAATTTCACATACAAAACCTTACTTTTGCACAACAATTAAAGAAACTACATAAAAAATATATCATGAGTGTTTTAGTTAATAAAGATTCCAAAATAATTGTTCAAGGATTCACAGGAAGTGAAGGTACATTCCACGCTTCTCAAATGATTGAATACGGTACTAATGTTGTTGGTGGAGTTACTCCTGGAAAAGGCGGAACAACCCATTTAGACCGTCCGGTTTTTAATACAGTTAAAGACGCCGTAGATCAAGCAGGAGCTGATACTACTATTATTTTTGTACCACCGGCTTTTGCTGCTGATGCAATTATGGAAGCTGCTGATGCCGGTATCAAAGTGATTATTGCTATTACAGAAGGAATTCCTGTTGCCGATATGATAAAAGCAAACGATTATATTAAATATAGAGATTGTAGATTAGTAGGGCCAAACTGTCCTGGAGTAATTACACCAGAAGAAGCAAAAGTTGGTATTATGCCAGGTTTTGTATTCAAAAAAGGAACTGTTGGTATCGTTTCTAAATCTGGAACTTTGACTTATGAAGCGGCTGACCAAGTTGTAAAACAAGGATTAGGAATTACTACTGCCATTGGTATTGGTGGAGATCCAATCATTGGAACTACTACAAAAGATGCCATCGAATTGTTTATGAATGATCCTGAAACCGAATGTATCGTTATGATTGGTGAAATTGGTGGTCAATTAGAAGCCGATGCTGCTAAATGGATCAAAGCTGATGGAAACCGTAAACCAGTAATTGGATTTATTGCAGGAGAAACTGCACCAAAAGGAAGAACAATGGGTCACGCAGGTGCAATTGTTGGTGGTGCTGATGATACAGCCGAAGCCAAAAAACGTATTATGAGAGAATGTGGAATTCACGTTGTTGACTCTCCTGCTGAAATTGGAAAAAAAGTAAAAGAAGTTTTAGGATAATCTAAAACACAGGATAAAATCTAATACCTCACTGTTTTCGTGGGGTATTTTATTTAATCAAAAGAATTCCTCGAAGCTCTGCTTCGGGGTTCGATGGTAAGTAAAATTATTATCTTTGTTTTATGAGCGAACACATTCATAAGAGACAT
>NZ_JAYWCK010000145.1:0-36231 GCF_043780635.1 Flavobacterium sp. | reverse complement strand
AGATTCTCCTTAGTTAACAAAACTAACAAATCATCTACTTTATCCATAAAATTATAAACGTCATTTAATGCCCATTCTCGCTCTAAATACTCAATATTTTGCCAATAATCGCCTTTAGCACGATCCGTCCAAATGATTTGAATCATAATTTATCTATTGAACAAATGAGGAAAACGTTTCTTAGTTTCTTCCCTAACAGACTCGTGCGAATGTACTCTGCCATTAGCTACGTCGTCTAGAGCTTCATCGATAGCTTTTTTTTGGGCAGTACTCAATAAACTAATGTCTTTGTCTATTTTTTTTAAAGGAGTGATTACAAAAGATTCGTTTTTGGAGCGATAAATAACTAATTCTTCTTCTTTGGCAATATCCAAATATTTTTTGATATTATTTCTAAATTCGGTTACGCTAACTGCTTCCATATCATTTATTTTTTAAACAAATGTACATAAAAATGTACGCAATACAAATTTTATATGAATTGAATTACTTCATCCAAATATTGGGCTTGATTGTAGCAGGAAACGATAATCGAGACTTTAGGCGTTTGGATAGGTCTTACTCCTTTTGGGTACTATTTTTAAAAGCATAAATCATTCCGGTGATTGAAGTTAAATGCCTTGAAATTACACTGAAATTATTAGCAACTAAAAGCTCTTCCAGGATTGTAGCCCCTTTATCGTGCCATTCAATCAGCAATACATCAATAGCAACTAATAAGTTAGTTTCATTCATTTTTTGCAGTATCTCATATTCTGCTCCTTCACAATCTATTTTTAAAACTTTTTTCTGTTCAGGATGTTTGGCAAACAAATCCGGAAGAACTTCACTGACATTTTTGATATTGATTTCAATTGCTGTAGCATTATCCTTATCTATTACCAGACTTGATTCCAATCGAATCCCACAATTACCTTTGGCTTGTGAATTGTACAATACTTTCTCTACTCGAGTGGAACCGCCCAATCCAAAATTGAAGGCTTCAATTTTATTGGAATAGCTTGGGTTTAATTCTAAATTATGCAGCGCTTGATCGTAGGTTGGCACAACAGGTTCAAAAGAATATATCTTTTCAACATTATTTTTTAATCCAAAAAACAAAGAACTAATACCGATGTTCATTCCGATATCAAAAACAACAAAGCTTTCTTGAGACAATAAATTATAATCCTTTTCGATAAAAACTTCCTTGATGATAAAAAATTCTTCGGGCGTTTCTATGTATAATTGTAAGCCCTTAAAACTGGCCAAAACACCCTCCTTGTGACTTACAATACTAAGTTCAGGAAACTGTTTTTTAATTTGAAACAAAAAAGAAGCCGATTTGTAAACCAAATTTTTTGTGTCATTTTCAACTGCAAAACTTCGTACTAGATCTTGTATATCCTTCTCCTTTTTGGATATATTTAAAACTTTATAACCCAGTCTTTTTAATACTTTATGTATGTGCTCTTTCATTAAATTTTTACTTTTCTATTAAAGTTTGCTTTCAAAATCAAGTTATCCATTCTATTGAATAATTACCATACTATTTAATCTTCAAAATGAATCCCATAAGTTATCGAGATGATTTTCCTTGCCGCGCACCTGATGCCACCAGCGGTTCAGGTCGTGACTCAGCCTTTCGTCTTCGCTCAAGACAGGCTACCGTTCCTACCTGCCCGAGGCGGTATTGCGCTAGAGATGTTTTCGGCTTTAAGGATGATGTCTTTCAAGAGAAGGTTAATTGGTTAATCGGTTATGGGGTTAATCGTTTTTGAAATTGCCATTGAAATTGATATTGCCATTGAAATTAAATTTTTTTTTGGTAATCGATTAAACAGCGTAATCATTTTTTTAATAAGAAGAAGCTCAGTGAATTAAATTTTTCCGTCATATAAATCGGCTATTGGGAAAATCATGTCATAATCATTCCAGTTCAGATTGCCATCTATAATTTTAAACGAACCAAAAAGAGTTTCGTCTAAATATTTTTTTATAGATTGATGTTGTGATTTTGATAAAAAATCGGCAAAATCAACAAATTTTTCTACACCATCATTAAACTCAATTAAAATGTTATAATTGCCAATATTTTTAGCATTAACTATTGATAATGGTTTATCTAAATAAGTGTCTGTATTTATAACTGTAATTTTCATATTGAGATAATATTTGTTTTTTAAAGGAATATGGAATTCGCACATGTTTTTTTAGTCTTTGCGACTAGATTTGGTTATGCTCATTTCATCTGATTATAGTTTTTTTGTTATTTTTTCAAATTCAATTTCCTTATGATATATAAAATAGGCAATCCATTTTTCGACTATTTTTTCTGAATAGACTGCTAAAAAGGCTTCAAAGTCTTTTAATTCTTTGTTTACCAATGGCTTTCTACCTTTGATGTTTATTATTTTGATTTCTGTTATTACTCCATTTTCTATACAAAATGTTGCTTTACTTTCAAATTCTCCTTTTTTAGCATGAACGTGAATAGGTTCGTGTTCGTTGGAATAGAAAAACAAAATTATTCCTAAATATTCATATAGTTTTGGCGTAACTAAACAATTTAAGAAACAAAGATAACCACTATTATTTTAATTCATAGTTCTAAGCAATGTGTTTTTTGATGCCGAAGACTTCGCCACGTTCTACTTCAACAATACTATCTTGGAGTGCCCAGACATAATCGCTTTCGCCTTTGGTGCTTCAATCATTGGTGTGCTTCGCCAGTTCGCAAGCTCGGGTCACCTATTTTGAGATAGGGATTTTCCTTGCCACGCACTTGATGCCACCAACGGTTCAGGTCGTGACTCAGCCTTTCGTCTTCGCTCAAGACAGGCTACCGGTTCCTACCTGGCCAAGGCGGTATTGTTTAGAGATATTTTCGGCTTTGAGGATAATATTTTTCATAGTGAGTCGTGAGTCGTCAGTCGTGAGTCGTCAGTCGTGAATCGTGAATCGTGAATCGTGAATCGTGAATCGTGAGTAATTAATTAAACTATTTTACTTCTCACTTCTCACTCTAAACTATTCACTTATTTAAATAATTTCTAAATCCCAATAATAATTTTTTTACGTCAATCATTTGCTCTTGTACAGCATCTTCTTTTTCTATAAATGCTAATCGTACTGCTATCAAATATTGTGTATCTAATTCCGAAAGCGACCCCAAGGCAATGTGAAGAAAATGGATCAACTCTTTATCTCCTTTTCTTGCCGATCCTTCAGCAATATTTGATGGAATTGATACAGCAGCTCTTCTCATTTGACTTGTTAAACCAAATTTTTCTGCATCTGGAAATGTTTGAGTCAGTTTGTAAATAGTCTCCACCAAATCCATACTCTTTATCCAAACATATAGATTTTTATGATTCATATCTTTTATTTTTAGTGAGTGGTGAGTCGTCAGTGGTGAGTCGTCAGTGGTGAGTCGTGAATCGTGAGTAATTAATTATACTATTTTACTTCTCACTTCTCACTCTTTTACTTCTCACTTTTCACTTCTCACTATTCACTTCTCACTTCTCACTTCTCACTTCTCACTTCTCACTTTTTCACTATTCACTTCTCACTATTCACTTCTCACTATTTAAGGTTTTATTCTTACTATTTTGTCTTCTTTAAGAATCACTAACTCGCTATTCATTTTCTTTTTGAATTCGATTAGCTTTTCATAAACTTTGTCCATTCCTTCAATTATTTTAGTTTGATTGGGAGTTCTTTTATAGGTTTTCATAGTATTGCTTTTTTAATTTATTGAACTTGAGCTCGTTCAATCGCTTATTATTCATTAGCTTCTTTTAATGCTTGTATTTCAATTTCTGACGAAATTCGAAAATTAGTTATTTTAATTTTATCAAGATACGGTTTAATGGAAGGTATTTTGCCTGTAAGTTTGGCTTTAACAATAACTCCTATAGTTCCTGTTATTTTCAGCCCAAGTTGTTGTGCAATTTTTCTGGCTTTGAAATCATCCAAAATCAAAATACTGTCAGGTATTTCTAATGCCAGGGCAATTGCGCTCGATTCTCCTTTATCTATTTGTAATTCTAAAATTTTCTGTTTAGATTTATCTGAAACCTCCTTGACTATCACCCAATCAGGAAGTTCTTCGCCAAACTCTTCAGCAATATCAGATGTTGTCAAAATTTGACCATAAACCATTTGTAACAAATCAAGTGCTTCTATTTTAGATAAAATAATAAAACAACTAGTGTCAGAAATTATAAATTTAGGCATTTTCGACATCGATTGCTAGGTCTGTTGCAGGAAAATTAAAAATGGAAACGTTATATTGATACAACAACTCAGCAAAGGTTCGTTTAGTCAAACCTGCAAGTTCGGCGGCCTGCCCTAAGGAGAGTTTTCCTTGTTCGTATAATCTAGTAGCAACGAGCATAAGAAATTCTCGGTTATTCATGTCCAAAGAATCAGGGATGTTAAGCGTTATTGTCTTCATAATATCAAAAGTAATGCTTTTTTTTAATGGAAACCCACATCAAAAAAGATTTTTCTCCGATGAAATGAAAAAGTGAGTTCCTGACAACCAAATTTAAATACTTTTTTGGAAGAAACAAAAATAATTTATTTTAGTCTTTTTATCACATACGAGCGGCAGCTAACCTGTCAGCCGATTGACAGGCTGCCGAAGTAAAGGCACAAAGTTTTTTTTCTTATATCGATCTTACATGCCTTATGTGGTTTAATTTTTTTTTCACCATATAAGGCATTTAAGGTTTGGGGTGTTGGGTGTTGGGTATGAGTTAAACGGTTAAACAATTAAACAGTTAAACGATTAACCAATTAAACAGTAAGCAATTGATACGAAACCCCTCTACCACTCCCTTCTTTTTCCAAGATACCTTTAGCCATTAAATCTTGAATATCCCTTAGAGCAGTATCCGTTGAGACTTTAGTAATTTTGGCATATTTAGAAACGCTAAGCTTGCCAAAAAAATCCTCCAAAAGTAGCTGCAGTATTTTTTGTTGACGCGGGTTAAAATCAGTAGTACGATGCGTTTCCCAAAATTGGGCACGCTTTAAAATGGCTGTAATAGTTTCATCGGTCTGTCTCATCGAATGCAACAAGCAATCCAAAAACCATTTCAACCAATCTGTGGTATCCAAATCCCCTTTTTGGGTAGTTTCCAATATGTCATAATAGGTGCTGCGCTCTGCTTGAATCTGAGCCGACATCGAATAAAATCGTTGTTTGCTTTGGTCGGCACGGGCCAATTGCATATCGGTTATAGCTCGTGTTATACGTCCATTTCCGTCTTCAAAGGGATGTATGGTAACAAACCACAAATGAGCAAAAGCGGCTTTTAATACTGGATCTATACCTTGATTGGCATTGAACCACTTTAAAAAAACAATCATTGCTATGGGCACCTGATCTGCGCTTGGGGCTTCAAAATGAAGCCTTTCTTTACCCATTGGACCTGAAGTTACCTGTATGGCATCGTCTCGCCAAGCCGCAGTCTTTATTTTTTGCATTCCACTATGCCCTGTTGGAAAAAGTGAAGCATGCCATCCAAACAAGCGTTCCTCACTTAAAGGTGCATCATATTGTTGTGTAGCATCTAATAGCATTTCTACAACACCTTCAACATTGCGTTCTGCAGGAACAGCGCCAGCAATTTCAATACCCAAACGTCTTGCAATAGAGGAACGTACCTGTTCTGGATTCAATTGTTCACCCTCAATTTCACTCGACTTAATCACATCCAAAGTCAATGTATTCAGCACAGTTTCTTCTTGCAAACGAAAACCAAGTCCTTGCATCACTCCAAGTATTTTGCCCTGACGATGTCTGACTTCTCCAAGTAAAGGAGTAATTACTTCCGCATCCCAGGTGAATTTTGGCCAATTCTTTTTTTGATGAATATACATATACGCCGCATTTTTGCGGTAAATTTAATCAATATTTACCGTAAATAAAAAACTATGCGGTGATTATTTCAATTTATAACCGCATTTTTGCGGTAAAAATAAAGTTTAATCACCGCATGAAGATAAAAAATAGAGGGATTATGAGTTATGAGTTGTGGGTTGTAGGCACAGAAATTGTTATTACCATTGATATTGCCATTGAAATTGATATTGATATTTTTTATCAGTTAAACGATTAACCAGTTAACCCATAACGAACAACGGATAACGAACAACGATTAAACCGTTAACTCAAACCTTGAGCTCCGCTCGAACAGGCGAAGCAAACCGACAACCAACAACCAACAACCAACAACCGATAACTGAACACTGAACACTAACCTACACCGTATCAATAAAACTCTTCTCCGTCTTATTAAAAATCAACAGGCCAACCAAAAACAATAAGACACTAAGTTTTTTTTCTTATATGAATCTTACATGCCTTATCTGGTTTAATTTTTTTTTCCATAAAGTTGGTTATGGGTTAAACAGTGAAACCCCACCATTCGTGGTTTATTATCCCTAAAGGCAAATTAATACAAAAAACCAAACAACCACAAGGGAATATTTATATCAGTTCCTATCTCGATATCATCTTTTACAATAAATGCATTCTTACTATCTTTAATTTGCTTTTGCTTTTTATTTCTACCTCCCAATTCAAATTCATATACACCAGCAACTTTAAAATCGGCATTTTGTGAAGCAAAAACAGTGTTCTTATAGTTGAGTTGGTTAAAAAAGAAGGTTTCTCTTAGGTTTCCTTTATCGACTTCTTTGACCAAATTAAACATTAAATTAGGGTTATTCAAATAAATTTTTTCTGGTTTGCCTAAACTATTAATTCCTTTGTCTTCTACATACAAAAGCTGTAAAAGTTGTGCTTCATTCAAAAGATTTAAATAGTTTTTCATGGTATTGAGACTTATTCCCGTGCGTTCGCTTATGCTGTTCATATTAGGTTTGAAAGGCACTGAATTGCTAATGACTGCCAATAATTTTTTTAACATTACAATATTAGAAACCTGAATGGAAGCATATTGCGGTATGTCGACTTCTAAAACTGTTAGTAAAATCTCGCTTAATTTTTGATGAAATGCTTTTTTATTTTCGATATAAAAAGGATAATAGCCATAATTCAGGTACTCATCAAAGTAATGTAAAGGTTTTATTTTTTGGGTAATAGCAATACTTATGGCTATATGATTGGCTACTATATCTTCTAATGTATAAGTATCCAAATTTATCTTTGTTTCAAATTGAAGAAACTCCCTAAAAGACAAACCCGGCATAGAATAAACCACCACGCGCCTGCTTAAATCGGCTTTTGCCTGCTGTATATGAAGTAAGGAGGAACCCGTGAAAACTAATCTTAAATTCGGCATATCGTCATAAATATTTTTTATTTCAATTGCCCAGTTTGAATATTTATGAACTTCATCGATCGCGATAAACAAGCCTCCTTTTTTATAAAAATCACTTACTAAATCGTATAAGGTGTTTTCAAGAAAATACAAATGGTCTAAACTTACATACAAAACACTTTTGTCTGGTTTAAAATTTAGCCGAATATACTGCAGCAGAAGCGTTGTTTTTCCTATACCTCTACTCCCTTTTATTCCTATAAATCGGTTGTCCCAATCAATAGTATGCATAAAGTCCCTCACTTGTTGCGTTTGCACAACTGCGTATTTTTCGTAAAATTGACTGTATAATCTTTGCATCTTTTACTTTTTGGCTAAAATAATAAAAAATATCAACACACTGATGTTTTTATTATAATTTTACATCAATACATTGATATTTATTGCTTTTTTTGGATTGATTAAATAGTAGTTTGTTTAGCACCTCCAGATTACAGATTGCAGGTTACAGATTGCAGGTAGCAGAAAACCCAACCCGAGAGCTCTGCTCGAACAGGCGAAGCAAACCTAAACGGTGTCAATAAAACTCTTCTCCGTCTTATTAAAAATCAACACTCCAACCAAAAACACTATGGCGGTCACGGCAAAAGTATAGCCCAATCCCAGAAAGGAAATGTGCCCTATGCCCAACAACATATAACGTGTGGTTTCAATAATATACGCCAGCGGATTGTATTCGACCAGCCAGCCGTAAGCAGGTAGTTTTTCTTTGATTAATGCCATAGGATACATCACTGCCGAGAGGTACATTAACAATTGCACTCCAAAACCTATGAGATAGGTGAAATCCCGATACTTGGTCACCAAGGAGGAAATAATCATCCCCAAGCCTAATCCCAAAATACCCATCAGGGCTACCAGAAAAGGAAAAAACAATAGGGATTCGTTGATGGAAATGGCAGCTCCCTGAAGATAATAAAAGATATAAAAAGCCACGAAAATTACAAATTGGATTCCGAATTTCAATAAGTTGGAAATCACCACCGAAAGGGGCATGATGATGCGGGGAAAATAGACTTTGCCAAATATAGCCGCATTTTTCTTAAAGGTATCCGAGGTATCATTAAGGCAGGCCGTAAAATAATTCCATACTGTGATTCCAGCCAAATTAAACAAAAACGGAGGTACTGTACCGGTGTCTATTCCCGCCACAGTATTAAAAATAATGGTAAACGTAATCGAAGTAAACAAAGGCTGAATCAGATACCACAAAGGCCCCAAAATGGTTTGTTTGTATACGGTAACTACGTCTCTTTTGACAAAAAGCATCAGTAAATCACGGTATTGCCACACTTCTTTGAGGTTCAGCGAGAAGAATTTATTTTTGGGTGTTATCTCAAACAGCCAGTCATTTTCAATATTTTCTGTATTGTTCATTGGTTTGGGCTATGTTCACTCTTTTGAGCAAAGCGGCGAAACGCTTTTTATTTAAATTGCAGGGTCACCCTATGCTTCATCGCAAATATAATAATTTATCGATTAGAAGTACGGGATAAAAGTTTTGATTTTAAATTCGATGTTCGTTGCTCGTTTTTCGTTGCTCGATGAACAAAAAAATATGGACGAATAGCCAAAACCGATAACCCATAACCCATAACCGACAACTCACAACTCACAACCAATTAACCCGTTAAACAAAATCCGCGCTAATCCGTTTTATCCGTTAAATCTGTGGCCCAATTGACCCGTTAACCGATAACCCATACCTGTTCCCCCTTTAGGGGGTTAGGGGGTATAGCCTAAAACCTAACACCCAAAACCGATAACATTTTTTGTACCTTTGCACCATGCTGTCACTATTAAAATCAAAACCTGTTCTCAAAGATTTAATTCCGGATAATTATATCGACATACATTCCCATCTTTTACCGGGAATAGACGATGGCGCCCAAACTTTTGAGGACACTTTACGACTCACAAAAGCACTTCAAAGTTTTGGAACTTCACAATGCATTACCACACCCCACATCATCGAACATTTTTGGGACAATACTCCCGAGATTATTACCGAAAAAGAAGCGGTTGTCCTAGTGGAATTAAGCAAACACAAAATTACCATTCCCTTTCGGGCGGCAGCGGAATATATGATGGATGAATCCTTTGTGAGTCTTTTTCAAACCGGGCCTCTATTGACCCTCAAAAAAAACTATGTGCTGGTCGAAATGTCCTATATCAATCCACCTGTACAGTTGTATTCTATTTTATTTGACCTGCAGGTTGCGGGTTACATTCCGGTTTTGGCACACCCCGAACGCTATTTGTTTTACCACCATAATATGGAAGAATACAACAAACTGAAAACAGCGGGCTGCCTGTTTCAGTTGAATTTATTGGCTGTGGTGGGCTATTACGGTGATGCGGTGACTAAAGTTGCCGAAAAATTACTCCAGAAAGGGATGTACAGCTTTGTGGGTTCCGATGCGCATCATGACAATCACATTGCAGCCTTTGACAGAAAAGTAAAACTAAAAGACCTGCTCCCCTTAACGGAAGCCATGGCAAATAATCAGTTTTTTAGAATGGAGTAGATTCTGATGTTATTCAAAAAAAGGTTAACAAAGCAACTTATTCCTCTTTTAAAGTTTTTTGAATGCTAGAATAGTGGCGCTACTTATTTATCCAATACAGTAAAGGTAGAATTCATGCTGATAAACTCGGGAACTATTTTTTTCATCTTGGCCACGATATCATCATTATCAAAGAAACTGGCAATACCGATTAGATCTTCGATTTCAATATGCAAATCTTCAAATTCTTCCTGAATTTCCTGCGCAATCATAATTTTTTCGTGATAGGTAGGCAGCGTTTTGGAAGTGTCATTGAGCAGCTCCTCATATAGTTTTTCTCCGGGACGCAATCCTACTATCTTTATTTTGATGTCTCGATCCGGAACGTATCCTGCCAAACGAATCATCTTTCGGGCCAAATCGATAATCTTAACTGGTTTTCCCATATCAAAAATATAAATCTCGCCTCCGTTCCCCATTGAACCTGCTTCCAGAACCAACTGGCAGGCTTCAGGAATGGTCATGAAATACCGAATAATATCAGGATGTGTAATGGTAATTGGGCCTCCTTCAGCTATTTGTTTGGAGAATAAAGGAACCACGGAACCATTGGACCCTAATACATTTCCGAAACGGGTGGTAATAAATTTAGTGGCATACAAGCCGTCGTTTCGTTCCTGGCATTTAAGGTGTAGGGACTGTACATATTTTTCGGCGATTCTTTTGCTCGCTCCCATAACATTGCTTGGGTTTACGGCCTTGTCTGTAGAGATCATTACAAATTTATTGACCCCGTATTCACAAGCTAAGTCGGCGAGGTTTTTTGTTCCTTCCACATTGGTCAGAATGGCTTGAGACGGGTTTTCTTCCATCAAAGGTACATGCTTATAAGCTGCAGCATGATAAACCATTTGAGGTCGGTATAATTTAAAGACTTTTTCTAAAGCTGCTCTATTTCTTATATCAACAATTAGCGTACGGATTATGGCATCAGTCTGGATACTATCCACTTCTAAACTAATATGATGCAGAGGCGTCTCGGCCTGATCTAATATAATTACTTTTTTGGGGTTGAAACTCAATACCTGTCGCACAATTTCACTACCTATGGATCCGGCTGCTCCTGTAATTAAAATAGTATTGTCCATTAATTGTTTAGAGATAGAAATACTGTCCAGAACAATAGGCTCTCTTTCGAGTAAGTCTTCAATTTGGATATTTTTTACTTTTTGGGAAATCTCTTTTTGATTTTCCCAATCGGATACGGAAGGTAAGGTAAAAACTTTGTAATTGAATTCCAGACATTGGTCCACAATAACCAATTGTTCTTCTTTGGACAGACTTCGATCTGCTATTACAACTGCCTCAGCGTCAATGGAACGCAACAATGTAGGTAATTTTTTTCTTAGAACATATATGGGTAAATCCAGCATTCGTTTCGAAGCATTCTGATTGTTTTTATCTACAAAACCAATGATTTTAAATCGGGAAGGAGTTTCAAAGTTCAACGCATTGGCAACGGATATCGCATTGGCGTCTGTACCATAAATAATTGCTTTTATCAATTTACTATCATTCCTTTCCGTAAAATAAAGCTCAAAAGTTTGTTTCACAATTATACGATAAACAAATAAACCACAGAAAGAAAGAACTATGTTGATGAAGAGACCTGAATTTAAAAATGCTTTCTCCTGGTAAAGCATCTCAAATAAAAAATTAAAAAATAGAAGGAAAACCAAAACAGCCGTTTGTGAAAACAAAAGTTTAACGGCATCAATATAAGAGGAATGACGGATAATACCGGAATAAGTCCGGAATAACCAAAAGAAAAATATATTAATTCCAAATAAAGAACTAACATAAATGGCTTTATGTGTAGTGGTAATATACTCCAGTCCTGCCCTATTGTAAATAATATAAGTGAGTGAAAATGCCAATGCAATAACAGTGAAATCAATCATTACAATAATCCATCTAGGCAAATAGCTTAAATTATGAATATTGAATCTTAAATTGGCACTGGAAAAATAACTACTAAAATTATTGTCTTTCATACTTAATTAAAGTATTTTTCATTCAAATTAATTATTTTTAAACAAACAAAAATACGAATTAATCTTATGAAAAATATATTTTCATCAAAAAACATTGCCTTTTTATAGACAAAAAATTAAAATAATGTAAGACTATACAAATTAAGATTAATCTTAATTTGATCAGGAAAACATAAGAATTGGCTAATTAAATTTTATTTTTTATATAAAAAAATCCCGTTTTGCTATGCGAACGGGATTCAAATTTATTTTTTTTGTTTTAGCAATTGGAGTAAATAATCACCATAACCCGATTTAATCAAAGGTTCGGCCAAACGCTTAAGTTGTTCACTGCTAATAAATCCCTGACGCCAGGCAATTTCTTCTATGCAGCCCACTTTTAATCCCTGACGTTCTTCTAGAACCTGAACAAACTGACCCGCCTGCATCAGACTATTAAAAGTACCCGTATCCAGCCAGGCCGTACCCCGGTTTAAGATTCCCACTTTCAAAGCTCCGTTTTCCAGATACACTTTATTCACATCGGTAATTTCATATTCTCCTCGGGCACTGGGCAAAATATTCTTGGCGATTTCTACCACTGAATTGTCATAGAAATACAACCCGGGAACGGCATAATTCGATTTGGGTTGCAGCGGTTTTTCTTCAATAGAAAGGGCATTTAAGTTTTCGTCAAATTCAACCACTCCATAGCGCTCCGGATCCGAAACATGATAGGCAAAAACTACCCCTCCCTCAGGATGGGTGTTTGATTGCAGCAACTCATCCATATCAGAACCAAAAAAAATATTATCGCCTAAAACCAAAGCAACACTGTCTTTTCCAATAAATTCTTCTCCTATCACAAAAGCCTGTGCCAGCCCATTGGGAATGACTTGCTCGGCATAACTGAATTGACAGCCAATAGCCGATCCGTCTCCCAATAATTTTTTGAAATTAGGTAAATCGTGGGGAGTCGAAATAATTAATATCTCGCGAATACCAGCCGTCATCAGGGTCGATAATGGATAATAAATCATCGGCTTATCATAGACCGGCATCATTTGTTTGCTCATAGCCAAAGTTAATGGGTGCAATCGGGTACCGGATCCACCGGCTAATATAATTCCTTTCATCTTTTTTATAGTATCAGTTTGAATATACCTGCATCTTTCTTCTTTATTCTTTCTTCTTTACTCTTGCCTCTTTCCTCTTGCTTCTTTCCTCTTGCTTCTTTCCTCTTGCCTCTTTCCTCTTGCCTCTTCAATCTGCCACCTGCCACCTGCTATCTGAAATCTGCTATCTGAAATCTGCTACATGCCACCTGCACCCTGAAATCTGAAATCTGCTATCTGAAATCTGCTATCTGAAATCTGCTACCTGCTACCTGCCACCCTGAAATCTGCCACCTGCCACCTGCTACCTGCTATCTGAAATCTGCTATCTGAAATCTGCTACCTGCCACCTGCCACCTTCAATCTGTTCATCATTTTCTTCAAACTAATTTTATAGTCAACAGGCTCAATTCCGTAAACCGCTGTAATTTTTGATTTATCCAATAACGAATAAGCAGGTCTTTCAGCAGGTGTTGGATAAGCTGATGCGGGAATTCCTTTGATATCGCAGCTTTTATTTCCTATCTCTTTGATGTCCAAAGCAAAATCATACCAGCTGATGGCTCCTGCATTCGAATAATGATAAATACCGGGTTCCCATTTAGAATTATCCAAAATAGTTAAAATAACCTGTGCCAAATCAACGGCATAAGTAGGAGAACCAATCTGATCGTTTACCACACTCAACGTATCTCTTTCGGTCATCAAACGCAACATTGTTTTTACAAAATTATTTCCAAATTCCGAATAAACCCAGGCTGTCCTGATGATAATACTTTCCGGACAATTTTTGAGACAAGCGGTTTCCCCTGCTAATTTTGTAACCCCATAGACACTTTTTGGATTGGGTTGATCCTCTTCTTTATAAGCAATAGCCGAGGTGCCGTCAAAAACATAATCTGTGGAAACATGGACGAGTTTCGCTCCTGAATCGTGGCACAAAGTCGCCAAAGTCGCAATGGCACGATGATTGATAGCATCTGCTACTTCCTGATCTTGTTCCGCTTTATCCACAGCGGTGTAAGCAGCACAATTAATCACAATATCAGGCTGAATACGATTAAAATTGGTAATGATTTCCTGTGCTTTATCCAATGGAAAATCATCAATATCGGTGAATATAAAATCGAAATTCGGATAATTGACGGCTAATTCTTTTATTTCAGAGCCCAATTGCCCATTGGCTCCGGTGACTAGTATTTTTTTCATTAAAATTGGGAATTACAAGTTGAAAAATTTGGTAAAATCACATCTTTATCCGAAACAATGGCAGTTGCCAAATCCATTCCCCAATCGATATTTAAATTGGCATCATCATATCGAATTCCGCCTTCACTTTGCTTGTTATAATATTGATCACATTTATAGAGCACCACCGCAGTTTCACTCAATACTGAAAAACCATGAGCAAATCCATGCGGAATCAATAATTGCTTTTTGTTTTCGGCTGATAATACAATTCCGAAATGTTTGCCAAAAGTGGGTGAATCTCGTCGCAAATCGACTGCAATATCCATAATCTCACCCTGCAACACGCGAACCAATTTAGTCTGTGCAAAAGGCGGATTTTGATAATGCAGCCCTCTTAAAGTTCCTCTCTTGGAAAAAGACTGGTTGTCCTGCACAAAATCGATGTGTATCCCTAAATTGGCTAACTTGCTTTTGTTGTAGGACTCAAAAAAATAACCTCTTGAGTCTTCAAATACGGCAGGATTAATTAATACTAAATCTTTTATTGAAGTCTGTTCTATGTTCATTATATTTATAATATAGGTGCGAATTTACTTAAATTACATTTTGGGTTACTAATTATTTTGAAACAATCTTAGAACTACATCACTGATTCTAGCTCTATCGTCATCAGTCAAGTTGGAGCCAGAAGGCAGACACAATCCTTTTTCGAATAAGGTTTCAGCTACTCTATTTCCATAATAAGGATATTTCTCAAAAATGGGCTGTAAATGCATGGGTTTCCACAAAGGGCGGCATTCAATGTTTTCCGCTTCAAATGCCAAACGAACCGATTCTCTGTCAATTCCATTGGTCAATTGGGGTTCCACAACAATAGTACTTAGCCAGTAATTGGCAAAATAATCTTCGTTGGGTGCTGTAAAAACTGTTACGCCTGAAATGGCTGCAAATAAATCCACATAAAAATCATGCATGGTTCTGCGTAAGGCCACATGCGCCTCTAAAACTTCCATCTGACCACGGCCAATTCCCGCACAAATGTTGCTCATTCTATAATTGTACCCTATTTCACTATGCTGATAATGAGGGGCATTATCTCTGGATTGGGTGGCAAAAAAGAGCGCTTTATCTTTTAGTACTTTGGATTTGGTAACAATCGCTCCGCCTCCCGAAGTGGTGATAATCTTGTTGCCGTTAAAAGACAGAACTCCGATATCTCCAAAAGTGCCGCACTTTTGTCCTTTGTAACTACTCCCCAGTGCTTCTGCGCTGTCTTCTAGAACAGGTATGCTGTATCGATTGGCAACCGCTCGTATAGCTTCAATCTGATACGGAACGCCATACAAATGAACCGCAATGATGGCTTTTGGTTTTCGGCCTTTGGCAATGCTGTCTGTGATGGCTTCTTCCAGAGCTATGGGACAAAGATTCCAGGTTTCCGATTCACTGTCTATAAAAATGGGAGTGGCACCAAGATAGAGTATCGGATTGGCTGAAGCCGAAAAAGTCATGCTTTGGCAAATCACGGTATCTCCCGCCTGAACTCCTAAGAGGATTAATCCTAAATGAATGGCAGCAGTTCCGGAACTCAAAGCACCAACGTGAGATTCATTCCCTAAATAATTTTCTAAATCACTTTCAAGACCATTGACATTAGGTCCCAACGGGGCAACCCAATTGGTGTCAAAAGCTTCTTGTACAAATTTTTGCTCGCTCCCACCCATATGAGGAGAGGAAAGCCATATTTTTTGTTTATTCATGATATTTAATCGGTTTAGCAGGAATTCCTACAGCAGTGCAATTTGCAGGTATTGATTTATAAACAACAGCCCCGGCACCAATAATTGAATTTTCTCCAATTTCTAATTGGTTAATAATTTTCGCTCCTGTCCCAACATAGACCCCTTCTTTAATGTTAACTTCTCCTGAAATATTAACTGAAGGCATGAAAGAAGAAAAATTTGATATAACAGTATCGTGTCCAACTGTACACATCAAATTTAATATTACAAAATCTCCGATTGTAACATTTACGGTGATAACATTCGAACAGCAAATAATACATCCTTTTCCAATTCTTACATCATCTTTTCCTATAAAAACATTAGGATGTATCAAAGTGGGGAAAATCACTTTTTTATTTGTGATCTTATTGAATATACTCTTTTTTGTTTTAGGGTCTCCTACGGCAATTACAAGTGCAAGTTCATATTCTAAAGTGTTAATGTCACTTATTGACCCTAGGACAGGAAACCCATTTATGATCAAATTTTTTTCAAAAGCATCATCGAAAAAACCAATAAACTCATATTGCTTTTCTTTGTCATTTATTTGATCTATGAGCATTTTAACCTCTCTACCAAAGCCTCCTGCTCCTATTACGGCAATTTTCATATTTTTTTTCTTTTAAAAATGTTCAATATTAACTCTAACTGAAGGAAATGATCCCTTAGAGCCTACTAGTACTAATTTCCAAATTTTCTATTGAATTGAATATCCCCCATCAATTACAAAATTTTGCCCAGTAATCCATTTTGAGTTTTCAGATAGTAAAAAAAGAATAGTTGGAGCAACATCTGTCACTTCGCCTAACCCCAAAGGATGCATATCGACAATTTGTTTTATTTGCTCTTCCACTATATGTGCAAATAAGTTTTCAGTCATAGGAGTATTCACAATTCCAGGCAAAACGGCATTAACCCTAATTTTTCTTTTAGCAAATTCCAATGCCCCCGCTTTAACCATGCCCAAAACTGCTGATTTTGCAGAACAATAACCTATTTTACCTGGCTGTCCTAAAACTCCCATTACAGAAGATAAAAAAACAACACTGGCACCCTCATTACTATATTTTTTCTTGGTGAAATGGCGCAGTAATTCAATCCCCGAAAAAACATTAATATCATAAATTTGTTTTATTTTATCGGGTGTATATAAAGTCAACGGTACTGTTTCTTCAATTCCAGCACAATGAACTAACCCGTCAAACTTTTCATTGTTTAATTCAAAATCTAAAAATAATTTTTCAATATCCCTAACATTAACAAAATCAAAAACATATTGCTTTATTTGATTTTTATTATCCTGAATATAGGAATTTATTTTTGAAAAATCTCTCCCAACAGCAAAAACCAGATGCCCATTTTTGACTAATTGTTTTAATGTTTCAAAACCAATTCCTGAAGTTGCGCCCGTTATAATAAAATTCATTATTTATTTATTTATAAAACTGCATTTAATCAAATTTATCTAAACCTATTCTTATCATTAGAGAATCTATTGTAGTCATTACTTTAACGTCTTCCGGATTCAGAATTACATCAAATTCATTGGAGACAAACCCTATTAAAACCATGGCTCCCATAGAATCCCATTCCTCTAATTCTTTTAAATTTGTTGTACTTTCGAAAGCTACATCAAATTCTAATTCTTCCCTTAATGCTACTAAAAATTCTTGTTTGGTCATAAGTATTCTGTCTTTATAATTTACTGTTTATTTTTATCAATCCGCCAGCCCATGACAATCCGACCCCGAATCCAACTACAATAATGTTTTCTGATTCACATCCTTTTTGGCTATATTTTTTTAAAGCTATCGGTATTGTACATGAAACCGTATTCCCGCCATCTTCCATATCAATGAAAAAGGAATTTGAATCAATTTTTAATCTTTTACGCATGAAATTCAGCATAAAAGAATTGGCTTGATGAAATACAAATTGTTGCACTTCACTTATACTAATATTATTTTTATTAACTATTTCTTTAGTAAAATTTGGTATCACAGTATTAGTAAAATCGAAAACTTCTGGACCATTCATATACAAATGATTGTCGGTATAAACATTTTCAGTTCCATAAATAATTTCTTCTGCTTGAGTATTATAAGGAAATCTGCTACACCCATTTTTTACTATTAGCTTATCAAATCCTGAACCGTCTGTACCAAATAGAAATTCACCAATATTTTCTTCTTCAGAAAAAGTAATGAGAGTTGCTGCAGCTGCATCACCAAAAATAGCCCTATTGGAACGGTCATTTGGATGCAAATATTTAGAATAAGTTTCGGCTGTAACTAACAATACATTTTTTGCCTGTCCTGAATTAATTAATCCTTTTGCCAAGCTAATTCCGTAAGCAAAACCAGAACATCCTAAATTAAAATCTAATGCCCCAATATTATTTTTTAAACCTAAATGATTTTGCAGTATACAGGCTGTTGTTGGTAGAAAATATTCTGGACTTTGTGTACAATATAAAATATAATCAACATCTTCTTTATCAATTTTCTTAAATAATTTATTACAGGCCTCCTTTGCTAAATCAAAGGCTGTTTCGTGTTCCTGTACCCAATATCGATTCTTTATTCCTACTTTTTCTTCAAATTTAGAAAAATCATAATCTGGGAATTGAACCGATAAATCATGATTGGTGATTTTTTGTTTTGGATACACATATTCTATAGCTTTTAGTATTGCTCCCATTTTTAATTTCCTTTAAATGCTTCAGTGGTCAATGAATTACTGGAATTAATTCCTTCACTGATAAATACCTTTTTTATGGTCAAAAAGAATATCTTAAGATCTAATTCAAAACAAATATGATCTACATACCAAACATCATATTCAAATTTTTGTTCCCAACTAATGGCATTCCTGCCGTTAATCTGTGCCCATCCTGTTATTCCAGGCTTCACTTCATGACGACGATTCTGTGTTTCTGAATATAAAGGAAGATATTTCGGAAGCAAAGGGCGTGGCCCAATCAAACTCATTTCTCCTCTAATCACATTCAATAATTGAGGGATTTCGTCTAAAGACGTTTTGCGCACAAATTTACCGATTTTAGTCAAACGATGCCCATCAGACAATAAATTTCCTGCCGCGTCCTCTTTATCATTCATAGTTTTGAACTTGATGATTTTGAATAGTTTTCCGTTTAAACCTGGACGTAATTGAATGAAGAAAGGTCTCCCTTGGTTGGCTAAAGACAGACCCACTGTTGTAAAAATAAATAGTGGACTTAAAATCATCAGCCCTATACTTGCAGTTATAAAATCTATAAATCGCTTAAAAAAAGAACTATACATTTTCTAATCTATTTTTAATGAGCTGATACGAATAATCAACTTTGAATTCTCTCTGAAGAAAATTCAAGGCGTTTTCACTCATTTGAGTATAAAGAATAGCATCGGAACTTATCTCATCAATTGCTTTTTGCATTCTTAAAATATCTCCTGATAAAACAGCATACCCGCATTTATTTTTTTTTATTTCACTTCCAATATCTGTATTCGCATCAGTGGCAGCTATCACTGGCATTTTCATTTCCAGATAAGATAATAATCGGGAGGGAAAATTAGGAATTGTAAAGTCTGAGTGTAAAAAAATCATCCCTACATCACATGCCTTTAAAACCAAATCGTATTCTTGTTTAGGCAATCCTTCGAACAAAAGGGCATTTTTAGGTTGTTGATTTTGGAACCATTTATGAATTCGAATATATTCAGTTCCAGAACCTACTATTAAAAAAAAAACGAAAGGATTTGTATTGGTGGCTATGGTTTCTATCAGAAAATCTATTCCTTGTGGTTTCCCCAGATTTCCTCCGTAAACAAATATTTTTTTATCCACTGGCAAACCATACTTTTTTTGGATGGCTCTTTTTTCTTCAGTGGTTTGAATAAATACTACTGGAGTTATGGAATTAGGATTTACTTCTACTTTTTCAGTATTGATTTCCGGATGGTGTAAAGCCAAATATTTTTTATTGGCTTCAGACATACAACCTATCACATCGGATAGTTCATACAACCTACGTTCCTTGGACAAAAACATTTTATGCAGCAAACTGCCTTCAGTTATCATTTTCATATCCACTGCATTCTGTGGAAAAATATCTTTTAACAGCAAATAGGAAAAGGCATTATCTCTTTTTTTAATATAATCAATCACTTTAGAAAAAGTAATTGGGGGAGTGGAATATAATAGTAAATCGAATTTTGTTTTTGAAAAATATTTTTTTATGGCTTGCAAATATTGGTATTCAATCGCTAAAGTTCCAATGCCTTTTTCAATGACATTTGTTTTTTGCAGATTAAAAGTCCTCACATTCAAAATAGTTAATCCCTTTTCTTTATATAGATGGGTTGGCTTTTTATCTCTGCGTTCCGAAGGACATACAATAAAAACTTCGTCTCCTTCCTCACTGAACTTTCGAAGCAAGTCGGTATAAATACCACGCTCCTCGAGACTTTTTATCTTAACCAATGTCAAAAAAAGAATTTTCATAGCAACTCCAATTAATTGAATTCACTCCAAACCACTCGTTTTACATAATCGGTATAACTCAAAATGATGCGAACCATCTTCTCTGAAACATTAGGCATCGAATAATCCGCAACAGGTCTGAAATTACGGTCTGCTCCCCTTTTTTGACTTTGTAATTGAACCAATCCCTGCATAATTCGCTCGGGATTCAAGCCTACCATCATTACAGAAGCTTCTTCCATCGCCTCGGGACGCTCATGGGCCTCGCGAATATTCAAGGCCGGAAAATTAAGAGTGGACGATTCCTCCGAAATGGTGCCGCTATCCGACAAAACTGCAAAAGATTTCATTTGCAAAGCGTTGTAATCATTGAATCCCATGGGTTTCAGAAATTGAACTTCGGGACGCATTGCTATTTTCTTACTTTCAATCATATTGCGGGTGCGAGGATGGGTGCTCACAATAATTGGAAAGTGATATTTATCAGCAATCAAATTCAAGCTTTCCATTAATCCTTTGAAGTTTTTTTCGCTATTGATATTTTCCTCGCGATGCGCTGAAACTACAAAATATTTATTTTCTTCCAAATTCAATTGATTCAGAATATCCGAAGCATTAATTTGTGGCAAATAATGATTCAAAACCTCAAACATTGGGGAACCCGTTTTGATAATTCGGTCAGCAGGCAAACCTTCTCGTAATAAATATTCACGTGCAATAGTACTATAGGTCAAATTAATATCAGAAATATGATCTACGATTTTGCGATTGGTTTCCTCCGGAACACGCTGGTCAAAACAACGATTTCCTGCTTCCATATGAAAGATGGGAATGTGCCTTTTTTTAGCCGGAATGGCGCACAGACAGCTGTTCGTATCACCCAAAACCATAAAAGCATCCGGTTTTTCGCTCTCTAACAAAGAATCTATTTTGATTAGAATCTGCCCAATGGTTTCCGTGGCAGATTTACCAGCCGCATCTAAGAAAAAATCAGGTTTACGAATTCCTAAATCATCAAAAAAGATCTGATTTAATTCATAATCATAATTCTGTCCGGTGTGAACTATAATGTGCTCAATGGCATCCGAAGCATCTAATGCCGCCATTACTCTTGATAATCGTATGATTTCAGGTCTTGTACCGACCACTGTCATTAGTTTAAGTTTTTTCATTGTATGTTTTTAATGATATCCCAATTATAACACTGCTAAAATACCAAAATTCAGGATTGGAATAAATATTATTTGAGGTTTGAGTCAGAATAAAATATTGCAGCCATAAACCAAACAAAGGAAGAATAAAAAAATTGGAACGGGTTAGGTTTAAAAACGACCGGCAGTTTTTTAATAAAGTATAAAAAATCAGGCCAAAAAGCAGTAGTAATAAAAGACCCCCAGCCATTCCTAATTCTAAAAAAATGTTGTGAGGATACATGCCGTCTTCATACATCACTCTTCCTCCTATTAAAACATTGTCTTTAAAAATGGAAATAGCCCTTTCTATATAGGGCGCTCTTCCGGAAGCATTACCTTCAAATATCCCTGAATAATTTCTTTCTATAAAGGCATTTTCAACTTGCAAAACTTGTTTTGATACATAAATTAGAAGCAAAAACAATAACAACATCAAGACAAAAGTGTAAATGTATTTTATTTTTTTCTTTAGTACCATAAAATAAAGCCCAACAATAAATAATGCTAAAATTGGACTTCGGGCAGCTGAGGTGTAGACAGCAAATAAACCCAAAAATAGCCCTATGATAAGCACTTTTTTATTTATATATAATTCAACGGTTCCAAATAATAATAAATAAAGCGATAAAATAACTAATGAAACTCCAAAATGTCCGGATGAGATATAGTAAACGGAGAATATACCGTTTATGTTATTGAATTGATTTAAATAAAATACAGTGTATATTAAATTTAGGGCTAGCATTACAAAAAGAATCCAGAAAATAGACTTCATTAAATATTTAAAATCCACCTTAGAATAATCAATCGATAATAATGCTAAACAGGGAACTAAATTGATAATGAATATCCGCAGGTAAACTTCATATTCCTGATTTAAATAAGATGGAAAATACTTGTCGTTGTGGAAAGAGTATATCGTTTTAATGAAATAAAATATCCAAAAAACGCTAAAAATGAATGCGGTTTTTAAATCAATTTTTCTAAAATAGCAGTTTTTGAAAAGTATATAAACAGAAAAAAAAAACACTAAAAGTCGATAAGGGACAGAAAAATAGCGACTTTCCATTTGAAAAATACTGGAAAGAGAAGAAACAATTACATAACCTACCAATAGGAATATAATAAAATAGATTTCTTTCTTCGTATGGCTAGTGTTTAGCACTTTAGTATTCATAGTCATACGTTTTCAAAATAAGTATCAGGGTCATTTGGATCATAAAATTCATTAATCCAAAAATTAGTATACAATACCTCTTCGCCAATGTTCTTGATGTTGTGTGTGTACCAAATAGGCATATCAACATAAGCGGGTTCCTTGCCATCGAGATAAAAATTCAAAACCTCGTCAGTCCCGATTCGTCGCAATTGAATTAAAGCTTTTCCTTTAATCACGGCAAAACGTTCAATTTTTCGCGTATGATAATGATTTCCTCGAGTTATGCCCGGAACAGTGGTTGAAAAAGATACCTGACCACCAATTCCCAAACGAATTACCTCTACAAAGGAACCTCTCGGATCGGTATGTTGTGTGTATTTTACCGGAAAATGGTTGGCAATATCCATATAACAACGAAATGTGTTGAATAAATTTAATTCGAAGGTATTGTGGAGCGTCGGAATGATCCCTTTGTCAAAATAGGCTTTTTTATACGATTCTAAAAAATGCAATATTTCAGAAACTTTGGATTCCGAAGTATAAGGAATTACAAACTCATCATTCCCTTTTCCGCTTCTGATTTCCGACAATATTTCGGCGACCAATTCACCAACATAAATTAACTTAACAGCACCATCAACTTCAATCACAGGAGTTTCATTATGTGATAATTTATGACAAAAAGTAGCGATAAATGAATTGTAATTGGGATGGCCAAAGGGTCCGAAAACATTGGGAATAATCATTCCCGAAAATTTTCCGCCAGATGCTTTTGCCCAATTAATCAACAATTTCCTTCCTTCTTTTTTGGATTTACCATAAAGATTGTCTCTCTCTTCTTGAGAGGAAGAAGAAAATAAAATATGAGCTTTAGAGTGGGTTTGCTCCAAGGATTGAATCAGTTTAGTGACTAATCCAATATTCGTATCATACAGCACTTGGGGATCATTATGCCGATTCATGGCGGCCAAATGAACAATAATATCGCATTGAGCCACAAATTCGAGGAGTTGACTTTCATCTTTGAAATAATCATCTTCAAAAGCGACCCTTTCAAATTCCTCCGGAAATAATCCTAAAGTATGGTATAAATGTGTCCCGACAAACCCTGCCTGACCTGTAATTCCTATTTTTATCATTGTCATTAATGGTGGGTGATGTCAAAAACTAATCACCAATTACTATTTACTAATCACTACTTAAAATAATCTCCTTCAAATCGATATTCATCATTTACTTCCCCAAGCAGATAATCTGCCATTACAAGTAATTTAGAACCTTCTTCCAATGATTGAATACTGCTTACATACCCTTGTGGCACCATAATCATATCCAGTTTTTTGGCATCAAGAAGAAAGGTGTGCCGTTCCGAATTTTTTGAAGGCTTGTTCCAATCATCAATGGCAATCAACTGAATTTTAAAGGATCCCTGCACTGCCGAAAACCATCTTTGTTCTATTTTATGTCCTTGCCAGGCTCTAACGAAATTAACATGCTGGTTCTCGATTACATATATTCTTTTGATTGCTGAGGCATCAAAATCATTATTATAAAACAAAGTTCCTCTAGAATCAGTACGACAATCCCCTTTTATTATTTTTGGAATCATATAATTTTATGATTGATCATTAATTCCTACTCTCAAAAAACCGATAACCCATAACAGATTCCTAACCCGGCATCTGAGCCACATCTTCTCCAAAAATTGCTGCCCTGATTAGTGGTAATTTGACCAATAATTTTTTCATTCCTTCCACCCCCAATTGCTTCGTATTATGAGAATGATAATCCTCAACCACAGAAACATTCTGTTCCCCTTCTGAGAAATATCGGGCATAATTCAAATCGCGATTGTCTGCGGGAATTCTAAAAAATTCTCCCATATCTTCGGCTTTTACCATCTCCTCCCGGGTACACAAAGTCTCATAGAGTTTTTCGCCGTGACGGGTCCCGATAATCTTGATTTCATTAGTGGCATTACACAATTCTTTAAGAGCCTGAGCCAAATCACCAATGGTTCCTGCTGGAGCTTTATTGACAAACAAATCACCGGAATTGCCGTTTTCAAAAGCAAACAACACCAACTCAACCGCCTCATCCAAAGACATCATAAAACGAGTCATATTGGGATCCGTAATCGTGAGTGTTTCTCCACTTTGTATTTGTTTTAAAAACAACGGAATCACAGAACCTCTTGAAGCCATCACGTTGCCATAACGTGTCAGGCAAACCGTTGTGTCTGTCAGATTTCTCGAGGCTGCCACCGCTACTTTTTCCATCAATGCCTTAGAAATTCCCATGGCATTGATGGGATAAGCCGCCTTATCGGTGCTCAGACAAATTACTTTCTTCACCTTATTGGCTCCGGCGGCATCAATTACGTTTTGGGTACCAAAGACGTTGGTTTTAGTCGCTTCCAAAGGAAAAAATTCACAAGAAGGAACTTGTTTCAAAGCAGCCGCATGAAATACATAATCTACGCCACGCATCGCCCGTTCCACGCTGTTATAATCCCGGACATCTCCAATATAAAATTTGAGTTTGTCATTTTTAAGCTGATTGCGCATATCATCCTGTTTCTTCTCATCACGGGAAAAAATACGAATTTCACTGAAGTGATCCGTATGCAGAAAACGATGCAATACTGCGTTCCCAAAAGAACCGGTACCGCCGGTAATCAGGAGTATTTTATTTTTAAATTTCATTTATGTAAAATTTATTTGTTATCGGTCATATAGGGTATCGCCTTTTATTTGTTGGTGTTTGATTACACAAACTTTTTGTTAATGGCGATTTCATAAATTTATTTATATAATTCTTCTTTCTCTTTTTGGGTTGGATAATTAATAAGGACTGCTTTGTAAACCCCTTTAAAAACAAAAAGACTCCCTGCGGCAACACCAATAATTCCGTGACGTTCTATCACTTTTTTGATGTCCTGTAACGATCCTGCACCACCCAGAACCGTAATGGGTATGGATAATTTCTCACTTACTTTATCAATCAGATTCAAATCATATCCTTTCATCACACCATCCTGATCAATTGAATTGATGATGATTTCACCAGCACCTAGTTTTTCAACTTTCACTGCAAATTCCACTGGATTGATCCCGCTTGCTTTTTTACCATTGTGGGTGTATATCTCGTACCCTCCCAGCATTTTCTTCTTGACATCCATGACCACAATAACGCTCTGTGACCCTACTCGGTCTGCAATTTGAGTAATTAAATCCGGGTTTTCAATTACGGCAGCACTCAATGCGATTTTCTCAATTCCCAATCCGAAGATTTTTTGGGCCTGTTCTACCGTTTTTACCCCTCCGCCATAACAAAGCGGCATTCTGGATTGGTTGGCTAATTTTTTAATCAAGGCATAATCTGGTTCTTTTCCTAAAACGGTGGCATCAATATCAAATACGGCCAATTCATCCACTGCTTTTTCATTAAATATTTTAACCGCATTAATGGGATCCCCAACATATTTAGGATTCTTAAAATTAACCGTTTTTACCAGTCCGTTTTCGTGTACCAAAAGACTGGGTATAATTCTGGGTCTAAGCATAATTAGAGTTTAGCAAAATTATGTAATAGTTGTTCTCCATACTGATGGCTTTTTTCCGGATGAAATTGAATGCCAAATATATTTTCATGATGCGTGGCAGAAGTGAACAGCAGACCATACTCAGATTGGGCTAGAATATCTTCTTTGTTATGGCATTCAAAATAGTAGGAATGTAAAAAGTAAAAGAGAGCATCCTGCTCTAATCCTTCAAAAAGGGGATGGTTGTTTTTTGGATATACATCATTCCAACCCATATGGGGTAATTTCGTCCTTTGATGAATGGTGGACTCGTCAAATTTTCTGATAGTGGCATCCAGCCATTTCAAACCTTCCAAATGTCCTTCGTCACTTTGGTGCCCCATCATTTGCATCCCGACACAGATACCAATAACTGGAACTTTTTGAATCAATACCAATTCATCCAGCCTTTCTCTCATTCCGGAATCGTTCAGTTGGGCCATGGCATAATCAAAGGCGCCAACACCAGGTAGGATGAGCTTCTCAGCCTCATGCAAATCTTCAACCGATTTTGCGATTTTAGTTGGAATATCCAGCCTTTTATATACATTTTGAAACGCCGAAATATTACCTACCCCATAATCTATTATTGTAATCATCTGAATAATCTTTTTTCTAAACCTAGTCTTCTCATAACCTGAGAACCAAATCCTATAAGAGTTCTTTTGTTTTTATAATCATTAAAAGTCTTGTTTTCCCCTTCAAACAATTTTTGAAATTCCTCCACAGTAAGATCTAATTTGTGAGCAACATATTCAAATTCTTTTTCTAAAAATTTCTGCTCTAGTTCCGGTTTTGAAATTCTTTCCAAAGCTTCTTCTCTTGTCATTTGCCCCGTCAAAATTAAACTCGAAAAATGGGCTCTTCTCTTTTCATAGCCAAACTTTCTGGGCATCCAGAAATCTTCATAAAATCTTGTGAATCTGGACTCGTGATGCTTATGCTGAAATTTTTCCCAGCCAAATTTTTCTTCTAATAATTTTTCTACATCTTTTTTGATATAAGGAACGAGATTCAATGGCTTAAATATTTTCATGCCAAGAACATATTTGTAATAAATTTTATAACTTAAGATGTCTACAATAGGAAAAGATTTTAGTTCCTTTTTGCCAAATTTATGGTGAATATCCATAATTAAAGTTTTGTCTATTCCCGGATAGGCACCCCATTCTTCTGGTTCTCTGCAACATTCAGTCGAAAAATTGGCTCCCGTTAGCACATATTTTATTTTATATTTTTTAGCAAATTTATATAGGCCCGAAAAAAAAGCAATATCTTGAGGCATGTCCTGATCGGCAATTTGTGATTTGAAAAAAGCCAGTTGCAAATCTTTCATTTCTTCCCAGTTGATAACTTCAGTATATAAATCCAAGCCCAGACCATTAACCAACTTTTCAATGTTTCCAACCGCTTTATCGGTATTCCATCCTGCATCAACATGAAAAATCAAGGGTCGTAAACCCATAATTTCTTTGGCAACATACAAAGCATATGAACTGTCTAATCCACCACTAAGTCCAATAATACAATCAAAATCTTTACCTACACCTTCTTTCTTAATTTTCTCGGCTTCAATCATTAACTCTTGGTGTCCTCTCTCATCAGTATGCCAATTCGGAAGTATGCTCTTGTGATAATTTAGATAATAATCACTTTCACCTTTTTCATTAAAAATGATATTAGGATCTGAGGTATCCATGATCGTTTTGGTGCATATTTGATAAGGTCTGCTTGTATTCATTTTTTGAAATTATTTATTGGTATCTATTATTGCTTTAATTTTTTTGGCTTTTCCTAACAAAACTTTGTCATTATAAAGTTTAAAATCTTTGTCTGTCCCTTTATATTCTTTTAAGACTGCCGGATCTTTTTGTCTAAAAGAATAATCATCAGCACCCCACCAAACGATACCATCTACTTTTTTACCCTGATAACTTGTCTTTACGATCCTTTCAATTTGGGTCAAAAATACTTTTTCAGGAAGGGAGCCTGAACCCACTTTTTTGTTACTGGGATGGTATCGGTGCCATACAAATACGATAACTGGTTTTTTATAGTATTGACCCGCTTTGATCATTTCTTTGGTATTTTCTATTACATATTTTTCATTTTCTAAAGCCAGATCTTTATCCTCATAAAAAGTATACAAGGAAGGAAAAAACACATCACATTCCTTTATCAGGGGCTCTATTTTTTTAAGTTTCCCATAAAAATCCCCAGTTCGATTCCAATAAATGGTATAAGGAATATAATAATAACCCCATTTTACATTAGGCCTCAACTTTTTAGCAAACTTGATAACATCAATATAAAGTTTCAGGCTTTTTTGGAAAGATTCTATTTGGGTACCTTTGTTCATTATGTCATTCAGGTATTCGCCCTCTAAATCAATAAAAGCAATTCCTTTGTCATTTGGATTAGGCACTGCTCTTTCTATTTCCTGCTTAAGCAATTTTGGATCATAACTATAAGGTTCTTTTCCAAAAAACTGTGCGTCATTTACACAAACTATTTTTGTTAAATTATTTCCTCGAATATAATTATCCATAGCCGGTCCATACTCATTTAAACTAAAATAAAGCTCTGGTTTAGCCACGGATTTTGTTATACTTTTTTTCTGTGCGTAAAGCAAGCTGCTAAGTAATAACAGGAACGCAAAAATTAAGCTTTTTCCCATAACTTATTTTTTAGATTGTAACTTACGAATTAATTCCGGAACATTATTGAAACTAGAGGCATACAATTGAATTTTTTTATCCTCCCATTCCCACCATTTTATTTTCAACAACTCGGCTGCAACATCATTTTCAAATCTTTTCTTTATCAGTTTTGCTGGATTTCCGGCCCAAATTTCATAAGGAGGAATGTCTTTTGTTACTACACTTCCCATTCCGATAACTACACCATCACCAATTTTTAAATTCGATTTTATCAAAACACAATTCCCTATCCAAACATCATTCCCTATGGAAGTATGATTCTCTAGATTAAACTTATGGTAGGAAAATTTTTTAGTTAAATGATCTTTGTTTTCGTTAAACACAGGCGAGGTAGATACCCAATCAACAGTATGGCTTGCCCCGCCAATTATAATATTAGCACCTAATGAACAAAAAGCACCTATTTCGGTATTTACTATGGTGCAATCATAGCCAACATCAGAATGTTTCCCCATAGTCACATTAATTAAATGACTTCCAGAACAAACCTTTGAAGTTTTATGAATATCACAATTTTTTATGGCTCGTAAGTGAAGCTTTTTGATGATTTTTGATAGTAAATATTCTATGTATTGTATCATATACCGTTCATTTTATAAAAAAATAATTTCAACTGTTATAAGCCTTGTTAACAATGTCTAGAAATCGATTTGCCATTACCTCTGAATTGTATTTTTCACGAGCAATTTTTTGAGTATACATTTTCATTTTAGCTCGAGTTTCATTATCCCCCAGTAATTTGATTATAACTGATGCAAGGTCTTCTACATTGTTTTCAATATAATTAAAACCTGTTAATCCGTCTTCAAAAGCTGCATATTCCGGATTATGTAAATGTTTATTGCCATTGGTGATTAGAGGCAGACCATATCCGAAAGCATGTAAAAGACTAAGTCCTACTGCTGCAGGATGAATGAATAACTCTGAAGACAAAAACCAGGGTGTGAGTTCTGATTCAATATATACTTCTCCAACAAATCGTACATTCTTCATTAAACCCTTCTCGGCCACTAAGTCCACTAATTTTTCTTCTTCAACCCCTTTGCCAATTACACACCAAATAAGGTTTGGATATTTTTCTAGCATTAAGGGTAAAGCCTGTATTATCAATTCGTATTTGTTTTTTGGATCCAAACGGGAACAGGACAACACCAAGATAGAATCTGCCAATCCATTTGTTTCACGCCAGTTTTCAAGTCTTTCTTTATTCCATTCCAAGATAGCAGCATCAATTTTTCTTTGGTTTAATCCATTATTCATTCCTACAATATACTGGTTTTTGAACCCTTTTGAGCGGAGGAAATCCACTTCAGCATCGGTATAAACATAAATGAATTTGAAGATTCGAGACCAAAAAAGTCTCAAATTTTCAGTTGGAGCAAACCCTCTAAAGGAATGAGCCATAGTCCATAAGACCACTTTTTTTCTAAACAGCCTTAAAAATGTGGCAAGCACAAAATGAGAAACCTGACGAGGGTTTCCATCTACAACCACTACATCATATTTTGTGACTATTTCTTTAAATGGCAAAAATTGCCATCCTATTTGTTCTCTATTAGCACAAATAAATTTTACCACTTTAACATTATTAGGATACTGGTCGTGAATTAAATTCAAATTCATTCCCGGAATTTTATTTTGCGTATAAATGGTAACTTCCACATCCTTATTTTCAAAAATAATATCATAAAATCCTCCTCGATAGCTGGGCATGATATTTAATATTATGGCAATTTTCAAAGGTTTTGGGCTCATATAAAGTTGCATTTTTTTTCTCAGACTTGCAATCTGATTTTTATTCAAGTTATAACAACAAATTAGGATTGATTCATTATTAGCTATTCAATTTGATTGTAGCTTAATATTAATCTAACCATCTCTATCTAACATCCCATTTTGGTCAATTACAACTTGCCTTCCTGTAAGTGTTTGTCATCCATTACAGTCGTACCAATTGCTACATTTGTTGTTTTACAATTATAATTTAAAATAATGGTCGCAACAGATAGCCAGCCACAACTTATCCTCCAAGCCTCAAAAGCGCCACTTTTCATATCCTGAAAAAATAAGTACAGTACCACTAATAAAAAGGGAACGTACTCCACAGGAATTTTTTTAATAAAAACCATTCTTAAAAAAATTAAAAAGATGGATAGGTATAGAAAAAATCCTATTAGTCCAAATTCAGCTAAAACCTCAACAAATAAATTATGGGGATACAAAACAATATCCTGTCCTGAAATCAACATACCTGTAGCTCCTATTCCGTTTCCAAAAATAGGTTTATCCATAAATCCCCCAATACATTTTCCAATAAACAGGATTCTGTCATTGACTGATTCATCACTGCCGTAATTTTTAAAAAGATTTAATCTTTCAAAATCTATAAAAGTTAAATCGAAATAAACATATATAAATGCAATAAATAAAAATAAAAATAGGTATTTAACATATCCAGACAACACGAAATTTTTCTTCGTCAAAAATACATTAATCATTATTATCAACATTAAAGCTAACAGTGGCCCTCTGCCGCCAAGAATAATCAGGAAATAAAAAATAATTATTTTAAAGATTACAGAAAAAATTGATTTATTATTTAGTAATAAAATAAATGAAATGGCTATAAATGCACCAAAATCAAGATACGTTGGTAAAGTGGTGAAAAATAAATTTAACTGATCCTCATCTGACATTTTGACTAAGTTAAACAAGTCATTGTATAATAAAAAACTTAAAAATCCAATTACCAAAAGAGCTAAAGACGTTAGTACTTTAATAATAGGCTTATAATATTGAATTTTAATTGAAGTAATGGGAAAAGTAAAGGCTACAATATTTAGTAAAAACCCTCTGATTTTTATTAAAGCATACACTTGTGACTCAGAATAAAAAAAAGTCAGTATATACAGAATTGAAAAAGTATAAAAAAATAAATACAAATAACCAATATTTATATTATACAACTTAACCCTTTCACTCTTAATGTCATATAAAATAAAGACAAAGGTGAAAAATCCAAAAAATAAGGTAAAATCTACTGGAAATGGAATCCATTTTATTAATCCGGAATATAAAAATATAAAATAAGTAAATAATTTTATATAAATATAAAATGAAGATATAGGTTTATCCATAATTTAACATAGTATAAAACGCTCCATAATTTAAGGATAATATTGGTATTATCTTATATGCTCACAAGGCTAAGAACCAATAGCTGCTCGATATTGTAATAATGAATTAAATATATAATAGATACAATACACAAAAACCATAATAATAATCCCTAACATATTATCTTTATAATGAAGTCCTATCAAAATGGAAAGTATCGTAAAAACGGTCCTCAAAAATTGCAATACCATCTCTTGTTTTTGGCTTTTATTTAAAAATATTGTAAAAGATAAAGGGGTGGAAACAAATTGAAAAAAAATCAGAAATGAAAAATATTTTGCTATCTCACCTGCGGTTTTCCATTCAGGTCCAAAAACAAAGACAAATAAATATTCACTGAAAAAAAACAAAACCAGAAATGGCATAAGCCCAATCACAAAAAGTGTTTTGAAAGTTTTAATAAATAGTGCTTTACAATTTCCAAATTCAAGATAGTGCTCGTTTGCCTTTTGACGGTATACTTCTCCAATAGAATTTCCAACTAATCCTAATGGCAAATAGGTGACCCTAAAAACCAAGGCATAGAAACCTGTAAAAACACTTCCGTAAAAAACGCTCATTAATATTAAAAAAACATTACTGCTTATTTCACTCAAAATTGTTGATGGGAGAAAGAATCTTGGATATTCTTTATACTTTCTTATGACTAATCTTGCTCTCTTTTTATTAAAAATAAAATTGTCTTTTAGTATCTTCTTAAATAATAATGTAATCATTACAAATTGACCCAGAATATACCCCAGTAACAGACCCTGTCTAATTAAACCTATGAACCCTGATGATAAAGAAACTGCTGAATCAGTAGATTTATTTATTACTCTATTGACACTCATATCCAAAAATCGCTTCTTTTTATTTAACCAAAAAGTAATAATATAAAGTGCAGATACCAAAAAAACAGATAGGGGAACGCTGAACAACCAATACCGAATATCGTTATTATTTAGCAATGTTGCTATTCGCTCATTAAAAAAAAGGATTATTAAAAATAACAATAGGCAAAAAAACAGAGAAGAAATAAAAGAGACAACCACTAATTGTTTAGCCTCTCCGTCATTATCTGACTGAATAATAGCCGCATCATAACGCAAGGATACAATTATTCCAAACATTGAGCAGATACTAATATACAATCCTAAAAGACCAAAATCTTTAGGGCTGTAAATCCTCGTTAAAATAGGGCTGATTGCAATTGGAATCGCTTGTGAAATACCAGTTCCAGATATTAAAACGAAAATGTTTTTGGTAAATTCGCTGCTATTTCTTATTCTTTTTATCAATTGAAAATTGTATTTATGAAAAACTTATTTGGAAATTTAGCAAATTATATACCTGTTTTTAAATCCCCCAGAAGTAAGCAAATAATCATTACTTTAAGCTTTTATATTTTCTAATCCCTATTAGTGCCAATAAAGTTAAAAAACCTCCTAAAAACCCTCCTAAAATAAGTCCTTTTGTTTTGCCAAATCGTTCGACTTTCAAAGGTAAAATAGGTCGGTCTAAAACTTGAATTAAAGGTGTTTCTCTTCTAACGGTAACCTTGGCTAATTCAGTTTGTTTTACTAACTCTGTAAGTATGGCAGTATTGGCTTGTACATCAACCTGTTTTCGAGCCGAAGGAACTTTGCGAACGTTGAGTGCCGGATTCAAATTAAAGGTATTATCATTGGCTGTTGCAAGCCCTTCTATGGCACCATTCAATTCTTGCCTGATGGAGTCAGTTTGTCTGGCAAGAATTTCCATATTGGTTCGTGCTTTTTTGCTTTTGGTGGTGATATAAAAAAGACCTACCTCTCTTGCCAGATTTTCACAGAAATATTTGGAAAATAATTCGTTAGTTGAAGAAACCTCCATAGTAATAATCGAAACTTTTTTATCCTTTTGCCCAACAGACAGACTGTTTTTTGACAAATCTTCATAAATTTTTCCAAAGATACTATCTTGTACTCTTGTAAAATATTTTCTTTTGGTCCCTGGAATAAATTGAATTTTGGCGAATTTAGGTTTCTTGTCCCAGTAATTTCTCCATTTCTTGTTCTGAATATACATCTCAGCTAATGAAATTGTATCACCTTTATAAAAAACAGGCTTCATTAAAGTCTGTTCCACCATAGTCCGGGATTTAAATAACTCTAATAAATTAGAACCTTCAAAAATACTGCCGCCACTACTGCCAAGGCTAATACCAAATTGACTGGCTAAGCTTAATACGCCTCCGGATCCAGCAGATTTATCATCTTCAAGAGCAAAGCTTAGAGAGGCTGTATATACTGGTTTTTGAATTAGAGAATACCCAATTCCTAATAGACCGCCTATTACTCCCGCAATAACAATAGTCTTCCATTTAGAAAGTAAAAAATAAAACCATTCCTTTCCTTTTTCTATAAGTTCTTTTAACGAAATTTCGTCCTTTGGGTTTTGTTCACTTGTTGACATTCTGTTATCCGTTTTCGTTGTCTGTAATTAATAATCTGAGTCTGAAATCTGCCATATTCTGCTATCTGAAACCTGCTACCTGCTACCTGAAATCTGCTATCTGAAACCTGCTATCTGAAACCTGCTACCTGAAACCTGCTACCCGAAACCTGCTACCTGAAACCTGCTACCTGAAACCTACTACCTGAAATCTGCTACCTGAAATCTGCAAACTACTATTTAAATGCAGTTACAATCAATAAGGCAATACTCGTTATTATACTTCCTATACTCACCCATTCTCCTGTACTCATTTTTTTGGTATCCGGTTTCTCAGGAACTACTATTTGAGAACCTGGCAAAACCTTAGGATAGGATCTTAAAAAAAAGAATGTATTGGAAACTGCCGCCTTACCATTAGGATAAATAATATAGGCTTTTTTCTTCCATCCCTTAGCATCAGTTCCGCCAACAGCACCTAAATAATAACTAAACCCTTTACCTTTCTCATAGGGAATCTCTGAAGTCAAGAGGACACTACCCGTTACTTTTACGCTTTCATTGTAAACAGAAACTTCAATTTGATCTCCGGGAAATAAGGTAACATTGGTATTATCACTAGGGTCTTTGAGGATTTTTCTCCACTCAACAGGAATGGTTGAATATTTTAAATCTTCTTTTAATTTTTTGGTCAGCTTATTTTGAATGGAGTCCTTCTTTCCTAAATTAAGATCTACATTTTCTATATCTTCAATTTGTTTGGCCTGAATAGGGCGTTTGATTTTTACTCCATCTAAATTGGCTACCGATGTCAAACCACCCGCTCTTTGAATGACATCATATATCTTTTCCTTTTTATTGAACAAAACATATTTTCCGGAATAATTAACTGCCCCACTAACAGTTACCATCTCCGGTTTTTCCAGAACAGCCATTCTGCGGATATTGATTACATCAAAAGGTTCTAATTCAAAGTTCTTGATTTGCTCATTGCTGTCAGCTGTAATCTCCAGATTAAACAATTGTACTCTGTTTGGATTATTGTCATCTATTTCGTCTGATTTGATCATTCGGGCAACTTCCACTCTTTTGGATGCTGAACCGGTTAATCCGCCTGCCTGAACAAATAAATCATTTAGCGTCAGGTTCTCGTGATAGTCATATACTCCCGGTTTTTTAATCTCCCCGTCAATGGTGATTTTATATTCCTCCTTAAAATCTAAAATGGAATAGATTGTTACAATGTCTTCTCTTTTCAGACTGATATTAGCATCCTGATCACCTGCTAAGACCTTGGCTAAATTTACATTGGTCACTTCAGTAGTCAGGTCTGCTTGCAATCGTACAATGGTGGCCCTATTGGTATAAGCATCTTCTTTCAGCCCATCGGCTTGAGCAATCAGATCAGCAATACGCATCCCCTCATAAAAGGAATAGATATCCGGTCTGAAAACAGCCCCTTCAATTTTAATACGATTCTCAAATCGGTTTAAAATCTTAGAAACCCGATATACATCGCCGGCAAGTGG
>NZ_JAYWCK010000144.1:0-32575 GCF_043780635.1 Flavobacterium sp. | reverse complement strand
ATGAGAAAAACAAGTATAAAAAATTTCATAGAAATCAATTGAGTTTCTTATTCGACTAACACGATACCTCGAAGCTCTGCTTCGGGGTTATTCATTTAATAAAAAAGTCAAAATTATTCGGGAACCAAAAAATGAAGTCTATGGAAAGGTTGCTGTTTTTGAAGACTTATATGGGAATTTATGGGATTTAATAGAGCCTATAATAAATGAATTATTTTACTCAACAGCTATTTTAAATATTATTGATAATAATAATGTCAGTTTTGCTATTTCAGAGATAATGAAATTAAAAGTTGCAACAAGCAATGAACAAGGAAATATATTATTTAATATTCATCAATCTAAAGAAGATAGTTTAAAAATAATTATATGGGAATGTTTTAAAAATGAAGCTGCTTTTAAAGAACATTTAAGTTCCAAACATCTTCAAGATTTTCTGAATCTTAATGTTGTAGAAATAGAAAATGGATATGTTACAAAGCTAATCGAATAATATATGAAAAATTTTAAATCACTAATCATAATCATTTTATTAATGACTATTACCGCTCAATCCCAAGAAACAAAAAATTCAACCGATAAAAAATGGTGGAAAGAAGCCGTGATTTATCAAATATATCCTCGAAGTTTCAAGGATAGCGACGGAAATGGAGTGGGAGATTTAAAAGGAATTATATCTAAACTTGATTATATAAAAAGTTTAGGGGTTGATGCAGTATGGCTTAATCCAGTTTACGAATCTCCAAACGATGATAATGGTTACGACATTAGTAATTATCGTGAAATTATGAGCGATTTTGGAACTATGCAAGATTTTGATGTATTACTTAAGGGAATGCATGAACGTGGTATAAAATTGATAATGGATTTAGTTGTTAATCATAGTTCAGATGAAAATCATTGGTTTCAAGAAAGTCGAAAATCAAGGGATAATAAATACAGAAATTATTATTATTGGTGGCCTGCTGAAAAAGGTAAACCACCGTATAGATGGAGCTGGTTTGATGTGAATAGCAATGCATGGAAATATGATGCTACAACTGATTCTTATTATCTTCACTATTTTTCCGAAAAACAACCCGACTTAAACTGGAATAATCCAGAGCTTCGCAAGGAAATTTACGATATGATGAAGTTTTGGCTTGATAAAGGAATTGACGGTTTTAGATTGGATGCTTTTCAATTTATTTCGAAAGATGATAGTTTCCCGGAATTGCCCAAAGAAATTGCAAATAAGCCATTGGAAATCGTTAAATATTACGGAAACGGACCTCATTTACATGAGTATATTCAAGAAATGAACCGTGAAGTTTTGAGTAAATACCCAAATGCCTTAACCGTTGCTGAAGGTGCTGGAGATTCTCCAAAAGCGGCATTAAAATTTGTAGATCCAGATCGAAAAGAATTGAATATTGCCTATCATTTTGAAAGTGTAGATGTTGGAAAACACATTAATGATTTTGGGCTTGTAAAATACAAAGATATTTTTTCCAGATATGATCAAGAATTCAAAGATAAAGGATGGTTGTCCATATTTTTGGCTAATCATGATCAACCACGTATGGTGAATAAATTTGGTAATGATTCTCCTGAATTTAGAGAATTATCTTCAAAAATGCTGACTACTTTTATAATGACAATGAGAGGAACTGCATTTTATTATAATGGTGATGAATTAGGAATGACCAACGCTAAATTTAATTCTATAGATGATTATCAAGATGTCGATACTCGGAATAGATATCTTGGTTTAAAACAAAAAGGAGGAGACTTAGCAGCTTTTTTAGAACTTCAAAAACAAACTTCAAGAGAAAACAGCAGAACGCCCTTTCAGTGGAATTCATCTTTAAATTCAGGTTTCACCACTGGGAAACCGTGGTTGAAAGTAAATCAAAATTTTGCTACAATTAATGCTGAATCTCAAGAAAAAGATCCTAATTCGGTGTTGAATTATTTTAGAAAATTAGTAAAATTGCGCAAAAATAATCCTGTTTTGATTTATGGAAAATATACGCTTTTAGATAGAGAAAATCCAAAAGTATTCGCATTTACTAGAGAATTAGAAGGTAAAAAAATACTAGTCTTGTTAAATTTTTCGGCTGATAATGCGGATGTTAACACTGGAATAGACAAAAAAAAATACAAAATAATAAACAGTAATTATTTTTATTTGGATTCAATAAAAAATACTATATTGCGCCCTTATGAAGCTTTAATTATTGAAATAAATTAATTCATAAACATTTAATATTCGATTTAGGGAGTCAGATAATAAATTATGATAAGAAAGGCATCTACATTATTACTCTTAATTTTGACCACAACATTTTTATACAATGTTATTGGTGTTCATTTATTGTTTTCTCTCGAAAAAGAGCATTCATGGGTAGTTGCGATGCAAAATATTCCTGATTCTGAATTTAAAGTAATAAAAATAAACGCTACTTTATATACTTTTACTGAAGATACCGAGATGGAATATGTTAATGAGAATATGACCATCAACAATAAAGTCTTTCATATTTTTAAAAGAAAAATCCAAGATAATATTATTAGCTTGTATTATTTGCCAAACAAACAACAATCTACTACTGATATAAATCTAAAAAAATTAGTGGATAATGATGCACCAGATAATGCTCCTTTAAGTAAAAAACCAATGGAGAAATCATTCAAATCAGTTATAAAAGATTATACTCAACACAGTTCAAATGCTTTTGTCTTTGTTTATAAATCAAAAGAATGTTCTTTAAAATTTGATTTTTATTCGCAAGGAATTCTTCATGCAGGCTATTTATCCCGAGCCGATTCGCCACCAGACTTAGTTTAGCTTTAATTTATTTTAAAAATTAGAAAACGATATTCTTCTTAAATAGCTGTATGCTTTTAGGATGCTTTATATGTTTACTACTTTTTATAAAATTGTATTTACAAATACAATGCAATGATTCATTTGAATTCTTGCAATAATTAATGATTAATCAAAGTGATATTAAATGAAAAAATTATATATAATCTGTCTACTGATGGCAGCACAACATTTTTATGCACAGACAGAAATTGATGGCATAATGATGGCCAAAAACAACTTTTGTATAGGAGCTATTTATGAATATAGCAGCTGGAAATGGTACTGGGAAGGTACTTTTAAACGAGAGAATTTAAATTTTGGAACAGTTTCTACCCAAAAAATTGCTATTAACGGAAATTACGGTATCACTGATAAATTAAATGTGATTTTCAGCATTCCTTATGTTACAACTAATGCATCAGCAGGAACAATGTTAGGCCAAAAAGGATTTCAAGATCTATCATTAACCTTAAAAAGTTTATTTTATGAAAAGGAAATAAAAGGAAATTCACTCTCATTCTATGCATTAGGAGGATTTTCTATTCCAACATCAAATTATGTGGCTGATTATTTGCCTTTAAGTATTGGATTACATAGTAAAACTGTGTCACTCCGATTGATGAGTGATTATCAATATGGGAATTTATTTGCAACTGTTTCTGGAGCTTATGTAAAACGCTCCAATATCAAAATTGATAGAAATGTCTATTATACAGATGAGATGCATTATACCAATGAAGTAGATATGCCAGATGCAATTTCTTTTAATGCAAGAGTTGGGTATCGTTCTTCAAGATTAATTGCCGAAGCTATTTTTGATAATTGGACTACTCAAAAAGGAGGATTTGATATTACAAAGAACAATATGCCTTTTCCAAGCAACACTATGAATATGACCAAAATTGGGTTTAACGGGAAGTATAATTTAAAACAAATTTCCGGACTAGCAATAATTGGAGGCCTTAACCACGTAATTTTAGGAAGGAATGTAGGACAATCTGATTCATTTTATGGAGGATTATTCTATGTTATCGATTTTACTAAAAGAATTAAAACTACTACGACAGATGAAAAATAATATATATATCACTCTAGGAAAGTGTTGTTTGTTTGCGCTTTTCTTATTAAATGTTTCTTGTAATAATGACATTGTAGAGAGTAATCAACAATATCCACAATTAAATCCAGTTAATCAAGATCAATTAGCTGGAACTTGGAAACCAATTTTATTAACTGCTCCTGATGAATTTTCAGTAGATGCTCCACTAGCCGTAACAACAGCTGCTTATAAAGCTGAAATTAATGAAATTAAAAGTTACCAATCTAATATAACTCCTGACCAACAAAGGATTATAAAGTATTGGAGTATTGGTGGTGTTTTGCGTTGGAACGAAATTATGCAGACTTTAGTAGCGAGACACAATCGTCCGCCATATCAAAATCCAGATGGAACTTATCCTGCGCCTTCAGCTGCGAATCCTTTTGCAAATCCCCAATTTCCTTTTTCAAATCCACCATTTGCAGCGCGTGCTTATGCGTATGTTAGCGCCGCACAATATGATGCATTGGTAGCAACTTGGCATTATAAACAATTATACAATCGTGCAGCACCATTTGTTGTAGATAACAGTATTCAAGTTTTAGTGCCAAAAAGTACTTTGCCATCCTATCCTTCAGAAGATGGTGCTTTGGCTGGTGTAACCGTTGAAATTTTAAAATTACTTTTTCCTACTGAAATTTCTTTTATCCAAGAAAAAGCAGATGAACAAAAATTATACAGAATAATTTCTGGAGCTAATGTAAGAAGTGATATAGAAGCTGGAGTGGCTTTAGGTAAAAAAATTGCAGCTAAATTCACAGCAAGAGCTTCAACAGATGGTGCTGGAGCCGCAATAGGAAACCAAGTACTATGGACACAGTTAGAAACTAATGCAATTGCAAAGGGAGAAACTCCGTGGCGTTCGTTGGATTTACCTGTTAGACCTCCAATGTTACCTTTATTTGGAAATGTAAAATCATTTTTAATGAAACCGGCTGATGTAATGGCTAATCGTCCTTCACCTCCTCCTTCAACAAATTCTCCACAATTTTTGACCGAATTAAATGAAGTAAAGAAATATAGTCAAGATGCTTCAAAAGAACATATGAAAATTGTTAGTTTTTGGGCTGATGGAGTTGGGACTTATACGCCACCAGGACATTGGAATGCGATTGCTGATGCAGCCTTTGTTCAACAAAATTTTAGTGAAGTTCGTTGGGCTAGAAATTTGGCGTTACTAAATATTGCTATGATGGATGCAGCAATTAGTTGCTGGGATGCAAAATATTATTATTTCAATCCAAGACCTTGTCAAGTAGATACATCTATAAAAACATTAACTGGAGTTCCTAATTTCCCATCTTATGTTTCGGGACATTCTACTTTTAGTGGAGCAGCATCAACTGTTTTATCACATATAATTCCTTCAAAAGCATCAGAATTTAATGCAATGGCAACTGAAGCCTCTAATTCAAGATTATTAGGAGCAATCCATTATAGAAGTGATTGTGAAAAAGGATTGTTGCTAGGCAGAGTAGTGGGAAATTTTGCAGTAAATAGAGCCACAACAGATGGAGCAGAATAGCTTTCACAAGAAAGTATTAAAAACAAATATAAAATATGAAAAATCAGAACACTCAAAATAATTCAACTATATATCTATTAACTTTTATTTTATCTCTTTTATTAACTTTTCAAACTGAAAAATCTAATGCACAAGGTTGTGTTGCCGTAAGACAAATGGGAGGACAAAATATGACTTTAACCAATTCCTATAATTTGGATAAGGGCGACTTTCAAGTAGGAGTCAATTATCGTTATTTTCACTCTTGGAGACATTTTATTGGAAAAGAAGAACAGCCTCTAAGGCAAACTACTGGAGGAGGATTAGATGAAAATGGAAACGAACGCGGAAATGCTGTCAATATTTATTCGCATGCCATAGACTTAAATATTTCATATGGATTGACTAATCGTTTACAACTAAACTTCACTTTGCCATATGTAAATAATGAGCGTTCACAAGTATTAAGACAAGTCCCAACAACAAAAAATTATCGATATAGTGTTTATGCTGATGGAATTGCCGATATTCGCTTGAGTGCCAATTATTGGTTATTTGATCCAACAAAAACACCAAAAGGGAATATTATGGTAGGTTTAGGAGTTAAATTAAATAATGGAAGGCATAATGAAATGGATAATGCACCACAAGCTGATGGTACTGTAAAAAGTGTAGTTATGGATCAAGCTATACAGCCCGGTGATGGTGGAATAGGTATTACAACAGAATTGCAACTATTCAGAAAAATATCTGAGCGCCTTTATGGATTTGCCAATGGATATTATTTATTCAACCCAAAAGAGTCTAATGGCACTTTCAAATCGGAACCAAAACCAGGTTTAGAAGGTTACGAAATATATGCTTGTCCAGATCAGTATTTTGGTCGCGCAGGTTTAATGGTTGCTGTAGACAAAAACCAAAAATTCAATGTTTCTTTAGCAGGACGAGTTGAAGGGATTCCAGCATATGATGTTTTTGGAGGTCAAGTGGCTTATCGTCGTCCTGGATATGTTGTTGCCGTAGAATATGGATTTGCATACAATACGGGCCGTCACGGTTTCAGCTTATTCATTCCTTACAATGTTGTAAAAACCCGCATTCAAAGTGCTGCAGACATTGCAACTCAAGATTTAGCGAACTCAAAAATAACCAATCCAAGTAAATACGTTCATATTCAAGGAGATGCAGCTTTTGCAGATTATTCAATTAATTTTGGTTATACCTATCGTTTTAGCCATCATAAAAAAATGAATATACCTGTTTTTAATGCTCCAAAAACTAGCCATTAATTATAAATACATTTATCATGATAAAAACATTCAATACTTTATATTTTAGGTTTAGTGACTCAATAGAAAAACACAGCATCTTAATTTTGCGAATTTCTCTTGCCATTGTCTATATTTGGTTTGGTGCTTTAAAAGTTTTCGGTATGAGTCCTGCAGGGGAATTGGTCGAAAAAACAGTTTATTGGTTTAGACCTGAAATATTTATTCCCATTCTTGGAGTTTGTGAAGTTATAATTGGTTTGGGATTACTTGTCAAAAGGTTAGTTCCTATTACCATAGTTTTGCTTCTGTTACACATGGGAGTGACCTTTTTTCCTGTATTTATTGTTCAAACTGTTTGTTTTGATGCTTTTCCTTATTGTCCAACTTTAGTGGGGCAATATATCATTAAAAACCTAGTACTGATTTCGGGAGCTCTCGTGATTGCAGGAAAATATAATAAAGAATACTACAATAAACTGAATCAAGTTCTAGTGTAGATTAAAACATTTGATTTAACTAAACTGCCACTTAAAAATAAACACTAACATGTTAGGAAGAGTTTGTTTTCAAGGGCAGTTTTTTATTTGGTAATATTAAATGATTAAGAGCATTTTACTTTTTAAGTTTCTTACAAACAATAACTGTTAATTTGCCAATAATTTATTCTCTCTGATCTTATTAATTTATTCTATTATTTTCTGCACATAAACTCTGAAATTTTTTAAAATTTACTAAAGAAGATATGAATCTAAGATTTTTTGACTCTTTTCATAATATAAGTGATTATGAACTAGATTAATTTATTTGAGGTAGTTAGAGGTTTATTTAAAGAGCTATTTCTGATGGTGTCGGAAAATAAAGATAAATCCCATTTAATTATAATAATTCAAAAAAAACAAGAACATAAAAATTTATTTTGAACATATTTATTCATTAATTTTATAAAAAAAAGATTGATATTAAATATAAATCTATACTTTCGGAAAATATATTTTTCTCTATTATTTAGATTCTAATGAAACCAACCACTCTAAAAGAAATTGCTGCTACTTTAGGGATTTCTATAACGACTGTTTCTAAAGCTTTAAAAAATTATTCAGATGTTAGTCCCAAAACCAAAAAAGCGGTAATGGATTTAGCAGAGCAACTTAATTTTACACCTAATAGTTTTGCAGTAAATCTTAGAACTAAAGAATCTAAAACTATTGGATTGATAATTCCTGAAGTTGTGCATCATTTCTTTTCTAATATTATTCAAGGAGTTATTGAGGAGGCTGATAAAAGTGGATATATGGTAATAATTCTCCAATCAAACGAATCATTAGAACTTGAAAAAAAGCAGGTAAATCTTTTGTTTAACAAGCGTGTTGATGGAATTTTAATGTCTTTATCTAATGAATCTAATTATGACAATCATTTGAAAAATATAATTTCTAATGGAATACCTTTTGTTCAATTTGATAAAATTTCAAAGTTAATACCAAGCTCAAAAGTAATTATCAATGATCAAAAAGCTGCCTCTGAAGCAGTGCAACATTTGATAGATATTGGGTGTAAAAAAATAGCCCATATCAGAGGTCCTGAAAATCCTCAAAATGCAATTGATCGTTTTCTTGGTTATAAAAAAACACTAGAAAAGAACGGAATACCTTTCGATTCTAAATTAGTTTATACTTGCCAAAATGTAACTTTTGATGAAGGGGTAGAATTTGCAAAACAGATTGTAATTGATCATCCTGATGTTGATGGGATTTTCGCCGTCACAGATTTAGTAGCTGTCGGTGTTTTGTCCAATTTAAATGAAAATAATATTGCTGTACCAAGTCAAATTGCGCTTATTGGTTTCAGTAATTGGTTTATGTCTCAAGTAATCAAACCAAAGTTAAGCACCGTTGATCAACCGAGCTATGAAATGGGAGTTGTAGCTTTTAATTTATTACTTGAAGAAATACTTTATCGAAAAGAAGGGAAGGATTTTAAGCCTAGAACAATCGAACTTAATACAAATGTTATAGTAAGAGAATCAAGTTTGAAGAAGAATTAAATAAAGAATATTAATTTTTTTAGTCATTAGTAAAAACAAAAATTCCATTTCAATGCGAACTGAAATGGAATTTTTAATTTAAGTTCAGAATATATTATCCTAAAGCTGCTCTTTTAAAACCTGTAACGATAAGTTCTTTATCTAAAGATTTTACATAAGCTGCAACGCTCATTTTGTTGTCTTTAATATAATCTTGGTTTACCAAAGTATTGTCTTTAAAAAAACGAGCTAGTTTCCCTTTAGCTATATTGTCTAACATAGCTTCTGGTTTTCCTTCTTGACGCAAAAGATCTTTTGCGATTTCGATTTCTTTTGCAATAGTTTCGGCATCAACACCAGCCTCGTTTAAAGCAATTGGTGACATAGCAGCAGCTTGCATTGATACATTTCTTGCTACTTCATCAGCACCTGCAATGTTTGCAGATAAAGCAACCAAAGTGGCTATTTTGTTCCCAGCATGTATGTATGAACCAATGAAAGCTCCTTCTAATCTTTCGAAAGAACGAATTTCAATTTTTTCTCCAATAACTCCAGTTTGCTCAATCAATTTTTCGGCAACAGTGATTCCGCCAAAATCAGTAGCTAAAAAAGCTTCTTTATTGTCAAAATTTAATGCTAAATCAGCTAAGTCCTGCGCTAGTTTTATGAATGATTCATTTTTACCTACGAAATCAGTTTCACAGTTAAGAGAAACAATAACTCCAGCTGTTTTGTCAGCATTAACAACAGCTATAACAGCACCTTCAGTAGATAATCTGTCAGCACGATTTGATGCTACTTTTTGTCCTTTTTTTCGTAAGTTTTCGATAGCTAGATCAAAATCTCCGTCAGATTCTACAAGTGCTTTTTTGCAGTCCATCATTCCTGCACCTGTGATTGTTCTTAATTTATTTACGTCTGCAGCAGTAATTGTTGCCATTTTGTATTATTTTTTAAGGTTATATAAAAAAATTCCAAATCCCAATTTATAAAATCAGCAACTTCGTTAGTTTCTAATTTTTTTGGAATTTGGAATTTATGTTAATTTATTCTTCAGTTGCAGGAGCTTCCGCTTCAGCAGTAGGCTCAGCTACTTCCGCTTCAACAGCAGGAGCAACAACTTCAACATCTGCTACTGGAGCAACTTCTTCAGCAACAGCAGCCGGAGCAGCAACAGCTTCAGTAGTTTCAGTAGTTTCAGCCGGAGCTTCACCTTCTTTATCAGAAGTTCTGTTAGCAAGACCGTCAACAATTGCAGCAGTTACCAAAGTTAAAATCTTATCGATTGATTTAGAAGCATCATCGTTTGATGGGATTACGTATTCAACCTCTCTCGGGTCAGAATTTGTATCCACCATTGCAAAAACTGGAATGTTTAATTTTTGAGCTTCTTTTATTGCGATGTGTTCTGCTTTGATATCTACTACGAACAATGCTGCAGGAAGTCTTGACATATCTGCGATTGAACCTAAGTTTTTCTCTAATTTAGCACGAAGACGATCAACTTGCAAACGCTCTTTTTTAGAAAGAGTCATGAATGTTCCGTCTTTCTTCATTTTATCAATTGTAGCCATTTTTTTAACAGCTTTTCTGATTGTAACGAAGTTAGTCAACATTCCACCAGGCCATCTTTCAGTGATATAAGGCATGTTTGCAGCTTTTGCTTTTTCAGCAACGATATCTTTTGCTTGTTTTTTGGTAGCTACGAATAGTATTTTTCTACCTGATGCTGCAATTTTTTTCAAAGCTTCGTTAGCTTCTTCAATTTTTGCTGCAGTTTTATATAGATTGATAATGTGAATTCCATTACGTTCCATATAAATGTATGGAGCCATATTTGGATCCCATTTTCTAGTCATGTGTCCGAAGTGAACACCTGCTTCTAGTAATTCTTTTACTTCTACTTTGTTTGACATTTTTTGTTTAGTTTACGTTCTGTTGATTAGCAATGTATAGATGGCGGTTTCGTTAGGCTTTATTATTTTAATTTGGACTAACGTTTTCGCAAATTGAAATTTGCTCGGTCCCCGGCTGAATACATTTAGATGCTAAACTAATTCTCGCCTCAGCGAGCAACAACAACATTGTTTTTAAATTTAATTATCAATAAGTCTTGCACGAATTGCACAAGACAGGCAATATTAACGTTTAGAGAATTGGAATCTCTTACGAGCTTTTTTCTGACCGAATTTTTTACGTTCAACCATTCTTGGGTCTCTTGTTAATAAACCTTCTGGTTTTAAGATAGCTCTGTTTCCTTCGCCAACTTCACACATTACTCTTGCCAAAGCCATTCTTACAGCTTCTGCTTGACCAGTTGAACCACCTCCGTAAACGTTCACTTTTACATCATAGTTTGTTACATTTTCTGTCATAGACATAGGTTGTAAAACTTTGTATTGTAAAGTTGCAGTTGGGAAATAAGTTGCGAATGGTTTTTTGTTTACAGTGATAACTCCTGTTCCTTCCGAAACATATACACGTGCAACAGCGGTTTTTCTTCTACCGATTTTGTGAATTACTCCCATTACTTAAGATCGTTTAGGTTAACAGTTCTAGGTTTTTGAGCGCCTTGTTTGTGCTCTGATCCTACAACAACATTTAAATTTCTGAAAAGTTCTGCTCCTAATTTATTTTTAGGTAACATTCCTTTTACTGCTTTTTCTACTAATAATGCAGGGTTTTTTGCCTGTAATACTTTAGCAGTTAAAGTTCTTTGTCCTCCAGGATAACCAGTGTGACGAACGTATGTTTTTTCGTCCATTTTGTTACCTGTAAGGTTGATTTTTTCTGAGTTGATAACAATTACGTTATCACCACAGTCCACGTGTGGGGTATAACTTGGCTTGTACTTACCTCTAAGGATCATAGCGACCTTTGATGCAAGACGACCTAAGTTATGACCGTCAGCGTCTACCACAATCCATTCTTTGGATACGGTTGCTTTGCTTGTCGATACTGTTTTGTAGCTTAATGCGTTCACAATAATTTATTTTAATTAAACATTCCATTCCCAATAAAGGGAGTGCAAAAGTACAATTATTTTTTTGAAATGCAAATTGTCTTAAAAATTTATTTTAAGTTCGTTTTTATGCTGATAATCAAATAAATATTTGAATGTAAATACATTTGTTTTTTATTGAATTGTAGATCAATTTAGAGTTTCTATATTTGCAATGCCTTAATTCAAAAAAAAATTGTAAATTCCACTTTTTAAAAAAAGTTTTATATTGTAAAAAAATTTTTTTCCGAATAAAAAAAATGAAGCTTATCCTCAAACGAATTTGTTTCATTACTATAGTAAAAGATAATAAATATTGACTTATGAAAGCTAAAGCAACTCTAAAACAAATTGCAAAAGAACTAAATGTTTCTGTTTCCACTGTTTCAAAAGCACTTAATGATAGTCCGGAAATTAGTGAACAAACAAAAACCAGAATAAAGGAATACGCAAAACTCAAAAACTACAAACCAAATGTTATTGGTCTGAATCTCAAAAACAGAAAAACAAAAACTATTGGTGTTATTATTCCTAATATTCTGAATTCTTTTTTTGCCAAAGTATTTAGTGGTATAGAAAAAATTGCCGACGAAAAAGGATATAATGTAATTATGTGTATTTCTAACGAATCATTGGAGAAAGAAGCACACACCTTGGAAATGTTAAGTAATGGTACTATAGACGGTTTTATTTTATCCATTTCAGAGGAAGCACAAAAATTACAGGAATACAACCACTTTAAAGACATTATAAATGAAGGTGTTCCAATTGTTATGTTTGACCGTATTGCCGATGAAGTGTCTTGCGACAAAGTAGTGGTAGATGATTTCGACTCGGCTTTAAATTCTACTCAACATTTAATAAATATAGGATGCAAAAACATCGCCTTGTTTTCATCTGTTGATAATCTAAGTGTTGGAAAATTAAGAGCAGAAGGATATTTGCAAGCGCTAAAAAATAATAACATTCCAATAAATCAGAATTTGATTCTTAGAACCGATTCTGAAGATGATTTAAAAGAAAAAATCGAGAAAATTTTTGACAACAACACCATTGACGGAATTTTTGCTTTGGACGAAAATGATTCTGTTGCTGCATTAAAAATTGGACTTAAAAAAGGATATAATATCCCTGAAGAATTATCTATTATTGGTTTCGCCGATGGTATTCTCGCTTCTAGAAGATTGTCTCCAAGCCTTACCACCGTTAGTCAATATGGTGTAGAAATTGGAGAGGCAGCCGCGAAATTATTAATCAACAGATTAGAATCTAAGGAAGAAAATCTGCCTTTTGAAACTGTAGTAATCAAAACTCAATTGAAAGAAAGAGAATCAACTAGAAAGGTCAAATAGTTTCTTTTTTCTTGTCATCTTTCCAAGTTATATAACCTAGAATGGCATTGAAAAAATAGAAAGCATATTTGGCAACATTTGCAATATTCATTAGCATTAAGTTCTGAATGGCTTTTGTTAAATTGTAAAATTGCCACATAAACCAATTATCAGGATACATTCTTGCCGTGTTGAATGTTCCTCCAAAAGTTAGTCCTGCTGGAATAGTAATTGCAAAAAACAACTTCCAATCAATAGGTTTTTCAGATAAATATTTGAAGGCAATATAATTTAAGACAAAGGAAAAGAAAAAACCTAAAATTATATTTCTGTAAAATATAAAGTCGATAGAACGCAGGATTTTACTTTTCGTCCAAGCTTTGAAAACGAGATAATTTCCAATAAATGACACAGGATATGTAAGAATTGCCCCTACATTTCCGAGTAAATAATCAATAGAACCACTTAGGAAAGTATTGCAAGTGGTAATGAAATTCCCAATATTGTTTTTCTTGGTAACCAATCGATTTCCCATCATCGAAAATCCAGTATTCAAAATTGAAAGGTAACCTAAATAAAAAACGTATTTCTGATGCTGAAATGTGAAATTGAAAACCGTTTTTTGGTATTCTAAAACAATTGAAGCTGTGATAACTATAACTAAACCAATTATGTCCAAATAGGTACTATTGGTAATTGATTTAATAGTTTTTATCGATTTTTCAGATAGAGAAGTTAAAATCATTCAAAATCATTTAGGACAATACTCGAATTTATTATTAAATTCATTAATTTAAAACTGATCACTACAACTAAAATTAATGAGCTTCCAACCAATTTTTCCCCAAACCAATTTCTACATCTAGCGGAACATCCATTATAAAAGCATTCTCCATTTCGTGTTTAATCATTGGTTGAATTTTTTCCAATTCCGAGTTGTGAACGTCAAACACAAGCTCATCGTGTACTTGCAACAACATTTTCGATTTCCAGTTTTCTGAAGTTAATTTCTTATGAATGTTAATCATTGCAATTTTGATGATATCAGCGGCAGAACCTTGAATTGGAGCGTTTACGGCATTTCGTTCCGCACCACTTTTGACCATCATATTGGCAGAATTAATGTCTTTCAAATAACGTCTTCTTCCTAAAACCGTTTGTACATAACCATTTTCTCTAGCAAAATCCACTTGATTTGCCATATAGGATTTTAGTTTTGGATAAGTTGAATAATAGGCGTCAATCAACTCAGCACTTTCTTTTCGCGAAAGTGAAGTTTGATTACTTAATCCAAAGGCCGAAACACCATATATGATTCCGAAATTCACGGTTTTGGCATTGCTACGTTGTTCTTTGGTTACTTCTTCCAAAGGAACATTGAATACTTTTGCAGCTGTACTTCGGTGAATGTCTTCGTGGTTTTTGAAGGCTTTGATCATATTTTCTTCGCCAGACAAGGCAGCAATAATTCGCAATTCTATTTGGGAATAATCCGCAGAAACCAAAGTGTAATTTTCATCACGGGCAATAAATGCTTTTCGAATCAATCGTCCTCTTTCGGTACGAATCGGAATGTTTTGCAAATTGGGATTATTGGAACTTAAACGACCAGTTGCAGCAACAGTTTGCATATAATCAGTATGAACACGTCCCGTTTTTTCGTCAACTTGGTTTGGTAATGCATCAATATAAGTACTTTGCAGTTTCACCATTTGTCGCCATTCGAGAATATCTTTTACTATTGGATTGTCTTTTTCTAAATAACTTAATATTTCTTCGCCAGTGGCGTATTGACCCGTTTTGGTTTTCTTTTGTTTCGCTCCGCCAATTTTTAATTTGTCAAATAAAATATCGCCAAGTTGCTTTGGTGAAGCCAAATTGAATTTCTCGCCAGCAGTTTCATAGATTTTTTGCTCCAAAGCTTTGCTTTCGACTGCCATTTCAACCGACATTGATTTCAAGAAAGGAACATCGAGATTAATTCCTTCCAATTCCATTGCTGCCAAAACCGGAATCAATGGAATTTCGATTTCATCAAATAATTTTTTGGTTTCGGCTTTGTCGAGAATCGGACTGAAGTTTTGTTTTAATTGATAGGTAATATCGGCATCTTCTGCGGCGTATTCTTTGATTTCTTCCAATGCAATATCCCGCATCGATTTTTGATTCTTACCTTTTTTGCCAATTAAATCTTCGATGGATTTTGGAGAATACTTTAAATAAGTTTCACTTAAAACATCCATATTATGACGCATATCGGGATTAATCAAATAATGCGCAATCATCGTATCGAATAGTTTTCCTTTGATTTGAACGCCATAATGCGACAAAATTTTCAAATCGTATTTGATGTTTTGACCAATTTTTTCGATTGTTTCACTTTCGAAAAACGGTTTAAATTTATCGACCAAAACTTGTGCTTCGTCTTGATTTTCTGGAAACGGAACGTAAAAAGCTTTTCCTTTTTCGAAAGAAAATGACATTCCAACGAGTTCGGCATTCAAGGCGTCAATTCCTGTTGTTTCGGTGTCAAAACAAACCGAAGATTGATTCATCAAGTTTTGCATCAGCAATTTCACTGCAAAATCTCCTTGAATACTTTGGTAAAAATGTTCGGTATTTTCTAATGTTGCATAATGCGAATTCGATTTTACTTCGCCACTTTCTTCGTCTGAAAAACCAAATAAATCAAATTGATCTTCGTTGGTTTTTTTGGTAAAAACTTTTTTGATTGGTTGTGATGTCTCGCTTGGAGTTCCATTACCATTGGTGTCTATTTCATCGTATTCTTTTCCAGTTCCAAAATATTTGTCAAACTGCGCTTTCATCTGACGAAATTCTAATTCTTGAAATAAAGCATCTGTTTTTTCTACGTCTGGTTTAGAAAGTTCATAATCGGTGGCGTTAAAAGTTACAGGGCAGTCTAAAAGTATTCGAGCTAATTTTTTGGATAAAACACCTAATTCCTTATTGTTTTCTATCTTGTCTTTTAAAGCACCTTTTAGTTTATCTGTGTTTTCTAAAAGGTTTTCCATGGAGCCAAATTCTTTCAAGAGTTTTTTGGCAGTAACTTCTCCAACACCCGGAAAACCAGGAATATTATCGGCAGAATCACCCATCATTCCCAGAAAATCAATCACTTGTTCAGGTCTTTCAATTTCGAATTTCGCCAAAACTTCAGGAATTCCCCAAATTTCAATGTCGTTCCCCATTCGTGCCGGTTTGTACATAAAAATATTTTCGGATACCAATTGGGCAAAATCCTTGTCAGGAGTAACCATAAATACCTTGTAATCCTCTTTTTCGGCTTGTTTGGCTAAAGTTCCTATTAAATCATCGGCTTCAAATCCAGCTACTTCAATAATAGGAATGTGCATTGCCTTCAATAATTCTTGAATGTATGGAACGGCAATTTTTATGGCTTCGGGCGTTGCATCGCGATGAGCTTTGTATTCTTGATACATTTCATATCGATAATCACTTCCGCCTTTGTCGAAAGCTACAGCTAAATGATCTGGTTTTTCACGTTTGATAACATCCATCAAAGCATTCATAAAACCCATAATGGCTGAAGTGTCCATTCCTTTAGAATTGATCCTTGGATTTTTTATAAAAGCAAAATAACCGCGGAAGATTAGTGCGTATGCATCGAGAAGGAAAAGACGTTTTTGTGACATAAGAAATTAATTTTGAAAGCGTAAAAGTAACGAAAGTTTGTAACTTTCCTGAATGTTTTTTACCGTAGTTCCAATTGAAATGACTTCGGTATTTTTTGAAACAGCAGGTCAATATCTAATTTGTTAACCTTATTGTAAAAGTGTCGCTTGAAATATTTTTGGTATGATTTTAGTTAAATTTCAATTAATTAAAATTCGTTTCACTTAATTAATTTGTTATTTTGCACAAAATTTATATTCTAATGATTATACGCATATTAGTATTGTGTCTTGTTCTTGTTATTATCGAATTCTATGCTTTTCAGGCAATTAAAACATTAATAAAGACGAGATTTATTTTAGTTTCTTATCTAGTAGTAAGTGCAACAATTTTGGCATTTATTATTTATTCATTCACGCAATTTGATCGTTCGGTAGGACAAACAAGTCAAACGATGCGTACGATGGGTTTAGTTCTTCTTATATATCTTCCCAAAATTATTTTGACTTTAGTACTGTTTGGAGAAGACATTTTCCGAATTGGTGTTGGCTCTGTAAATTATTTTTCAAATTATAATGACAGTCTTAATTTTCTTGCTTCAAGACGAAAATTTGTCAGCCAGATAGGATTAGGAATAGCAGCAGTTCCGTTTTTGTCCTTAATATATGGAGTAACAATTGGGAAATATAACTATCGGGTAATCAAACAGCGTATATTTTTTCCTGATTTGCCGGATGCTTTTGATGGTTTTACCATTACGCAAATATCCGATGTTCATAGCGGAAGCTTTGATAATCCTGAAAAAATCAATTACGCGATTGACTTGGTTAACGAACAAAACTCTGACATGATTCTCTTTACCGGTGATATTGTAAATACCGATGCCAAAGAAATGCATCCTTGGATTGATACTTTCAAAAGAATCAAAAAACACGAGTATGGTAAATATTCAGTTTTGGGGAATCATGATTATGGAGAGTATGTGACTTGGCCGTCAGAAGCTGCCAAAGAAGATAATTTTCAAGCTATCAAGAATTTATATGGACAAATAGATTTCAAATTAATGCTGAATGAGCATACTTTTATCGAAAAAGGAACTGACAAAATAGCTTTGATTGGAGTCGAGAATTGGGGTACTAATTTCAAGAAAGTAGGGGATATTAATTTAGCTTCTGCCAATTTGACAAAAAATGATTTTAAAATTCTGATGAGTCACGATCCAAGTCATTGGGATATTGAAGTACAAAATCATCCAAAACATTTTCAACTTACGCTTTCAGGTCACACTCACGGATTTCAGTTTGGTATAGAAATTCCAGGAGTGATTAAATGGAGTCCTATTCAATATGTTTATAAACATTGGGCTGGTTTGTATGAAAACGTCGGAAGATATATATATGTAAATAGAGGATTTGGTTTTCATGCTTATTCAGGCAGAGTTGGAATTATGCCGGAAATTACGGTTATCGAACTAAAAAAAGGCAAGAATGTGGCTTAATTCGTTTAAAATGCTACATTTGTAAAATAAATATCTCTTTTCAATAGATTTAGAAAATTAAATTCGTTGTTTTTATGTCAAAATTTGGAGAACTTATAAGCACGCAAGTACCAGTGTTGATTGATTTTTACACAGATTGGAACGAATCATCAGTTTCGATGCATCCAGTAATAAGAGATGTTGCGGCAGCTTTGGGCGATAAGGCAAAAGTAATAAAAATTGATGTTGATAAAAATCAGGAACTGGCTGATGCTTTGCGTATCAAAGGTCTTCCTACTTTGATGATATACAAACAAGGTCAAATGATCTGGAGACAATCTGGAGAATTAGATGCTAATACTATAATTGGCCTGGTTCAAGAGTATCTTTAATCGATTTTTTCGAACAAAAATCCCCTTTCACTTAAAATTTTCAAGGCTTTTGGTAAAGTATATTCCAAATTAGTGAATGCTTTTACACTGTCGTGAAAAACAATTACGCTTCCTGCTGTTACATTATTTGATACATTTTTTAAACATTTTTCTTTAGAAATGGAAGTGTCGTAATCAGCACTTAAAACGTCCCACATAATTATTTTGTATCCTAATTGTCGCAGTTTTTTGGATTGCAATGCTTTTATTTTTCCATATGGCGGACGAAAGAGTTTGCAGTTTGGAGTTTGGAGTTTGCAGATTTCACTCTCACAGAGTTTAGTATTCTTGATATATTCTTCAGTTGAAGTTTTCCAACCATTCATATGATTAAAAGTATGATTTCCTATAGAATGACCTTCAGTAATCACTTTTGAAAAAATCTCAGGGTATTTTTCAATGTTATTTCCAATGCAAAAAAAAGAGGCCTTCGCATTGTATTTTTGTAACTCTTGGAGAACCCATTCAGTGATTTCTGGAGTTGGACCATCGTCAAAAGTCAGATAGATTTTGTTTTCTGTATTAGGGATGTCCCAAACATACTTGCTGAATAGTTTTTTAATAAGAAGGTTTGTCTTTATCCAATAGAACTTCATCTTTAATATTTTTATTAAAAAGAAAAAAATGTAGCGGCATTTTTCAACAGCGCTACATTTATTAAGTTTCATATTTTTAAAATTTATTATTCTCTATCACGTTCAAAACGAGCAAACATTTTAATATAGGTATTAAAAGCCGGTCTGTTTTTGTTGTAAAACTGAATATCACCACTTTCCTTCATTACTTGCAATAAACTTCTATAACGCTCAATATCGGTTATGATATCAATAGCAATATCCATTTGTTCTGCCGAACTTAATGTGCCATAATAATTTAGGTTTTCTTTGTATTTTATTATTAGTTTATCTAGAATCTGACGGGCTTTTGCAGCTTCGCCCACTTGATAATATCCTTTGGCAAAAGGCTCAACCATAGAATAATAACCAAATTTTTCCAAAGGCATTTTTGTAACAGCTAAGTTAATTACGTTTTTAGCTTTGTCCATTTTGCCTTCTGCAATCAACTTATCCATTAATCTTGACAGAACTGAACGATAAGAAATGCTGTTTTTTCTTGTTTCAGGATCGTGATAAATGTTTCCATCACTATTTCCCCAATCCCATTTCATAACAATAGAATACATTTTATCGGCATCAATATCTCCCATATCCATAGGGTTTGAATCTTTTTCGACCTTTGTTTTTATTGGGACTAATTTATAAATCATTCCTTCTAATTGAAGGTAGTTTTTCATCCACAAATAATCTTCATCTTCAAATGCACCTGGGCTAAAATAAATAGGTCTTTTCCAATTGTTGTTAGCTACAATATCAAGCATCATTAACCTGTTTTTATATATTGCATTTCCTTTGATGTCAATGTCTATATATGGCACAATGGAGTCGTTGAATTTTGCAGCAACTACTTTGTTCTGGATAATGCTGTTTTTGTCAATAGGAATTCTGATTTTGTTTGTTGGATAAAAATGAATGGTTTGTCCATTTTGCATTTCAACAGTAGATTTTGGATTTTTAATAAAATTGATAAAATCTTTAATATCCCAACGGCTGTCTACTTTTTGAATATGTGCTACATAATCCAGTTTGTCGCCCACATATTCATCGTGAGTAAATGAAACAGGCAATGGATTTGATTCGTAAGTTTTGGTTTTCATTTGGTCAATATACCAGTCAGTCATAAAAAGACTTGTATTTACAATTTTGACATCTGTCCTTACATGCTCGATTTCTTGGGCATACCAAAGTGGGAATGTATCATTATCACCAATGGTAAATAATATAGCATTTGGATCACAGGAATTTAAATAGGATTTCGCCAAAGCTGTTGCAGTATATTTACCTGAACGATCGTGATCATCCCAGTTTTGGCAAGCCATTAGAACAGGAACTGCAAGTAAACTTGCTGCAATAATTATGGGCCCAGCTATTTTTGGTGCCAAGTGTTTTTGTATACTTTCATACAATGAATATACTCCAAAGCCTATCCAAATGGCAAATACATAAAATGAACCTACCAAAGCATAATCTCTTTCTCTAGGTTCGAAAGGTCTTTCGTTGAGGTAAATTTTCAGCGCAATTCCCAAAAATAGGAAGAGAACTAATAGTACATAAAAGCTTTTTCGATCTCTGTTCGCGTGATACATTATACCAATGAGTCCTAAAATAAGAGGTAAAAAGAAATATACATTTCGTCCCTTGTTATTCAACACATCCGAAGGTAAGTTTTGTTGAGAACCTAAATGCAATTCGTCTATAAATGGAATGCCGCTTAGCCAGTTTCCGTCTTGATAGTCATATCTTCCTTGAACATCGTTCTGGCGTCCTACAAAATTCCACATTAAATACCTGAAATACATATAGCCAAATTGGTATTCAACCATAAAGCTCAAGTTATCAATAGTTGTGGGTTTATCTACAATTAAATAATCGCCATAACTTTTTAAGAATTTTACATAGCCTTCATTGTCAATTTGTTTTTGGGCATAGGCTTTTCTGAATTCGGTCACAGTTTTTTCTGTTTCATTCCTCAATTGTGCAACAGCTTTATTTAAATCTTCTTCGGATAACGTGCTTGGATCAATTCCGTATTTTGGCAAATCCTCTTCATACGCATAGTTAGGATTTATTCTAAACTGTGGTGGATTTGTAAAGTTGATGTAATTCTCAATGTTTTCGCTGCTCCACAATCGAGGCAAAATAGTTTTTTGGGCATCATCACTATTTTGTTCGGCATTTTTGAAATTATTTACGATAACATATTTCCCAGTTTTATAATCCCTTTCGTAGTTAGGAGCTTTGTCTAAATAAGGATTTTTTTCGTCTAAACCGGCAAAAGTTTCTGTGTATTGCGGGCCGTAAAACAATGGATTTGAGCCGTATTGTTCTCTGTTATAATAAGCCAAAACCTCGCGAGCATCCGAAGGTTTGTTCTCGTTAATTACTGTATTTGCATTGGCGCGAATAGGCAGCATCATCCAAGTTGAAAAACCTATTAAGATGAATAAAATACATAAAATTAGTGTATTCAAATGTATATAACCTTTATTGTGGGTGTATTTTAGTCCAAAATAAAAGAACGCAATTAGAAGTAAAACGACAAAAATAGTCCCCGAGTCAAAAGGCAATCCTAAACTGTTGACCATAAAAACTTCGGTTTTACCAAAGAAAGCCATCGTCAAAGGCAACAGTAGTTTGAAAATAAACAACAAAATGGCAACAACGACAACATTGGCGATAATGAAATTTTTAACTGTAACCTCTTTAAAATGTTTGAAAAAATAAAGGAAACCAATTGCAGGTATGGCTAACAATGCCATAAAATGGACACCAAATGTAAGCCCAACTACTAATGAAATAATTAACAACCATTTATTACCTCTTGGCGAATCCATATCTTGTTCCCAGCGTAAACCCAACCAAAAAAGCAAAGCTATAAATAAGGAAGCCATTGCGTATACTTCGGCTTCAACAGCGCTTGCCCAGAAACTATCTGAAAAAGTATAAGCCAAAGCACCCACAAAAGAACTGCCAAGAATTACAATAGAATTATTTTTATTTATTTCAGAATACTGTGAAATTATTTTTTTCAAAATCATCGATGATGACCAAAACATAAATAAAATGGTAAACGCACTCGAAAAAACTGACATCATGTTTACCATCACAGCAATATGTTTGTCATCCATTGCAAACATTGCGAAAAAAGCACCAATCATTTGAAACAATGGCGCTCCTGGAGGGTGTCCGACTTGAAGTTTTGCCGAAGTGGCAATATATTCGCCACAATCCCAAAAACTCATTGTAGGTTCAACCGTGAGTGTATATGTTATTAATGCGATTGCAAATGCGCACCAACCCGTAATCGTATTCCATTTATTGAAATTGAATGTAGCCATATTAATATACTAAGTATTTAGTTTTTTTGAGATACAAAGAAAATGTTTTTTTATGTAACGACACGAGCATTAACAATAATTTCTAAAAAACTGAAGTGGTTTAACAAAAGTTTGTTTTTCAAACTCTTTTGAGTGACACATAACCAATAATTTTTTTAATAAAAAGAGATTAAAAATTAGTTAAAGTGACCTTCTAAACAAAAAAATGACCTCGTTTAAATTGCTTTTAAAGAGGTTGTTTTTGATGCATAATTTAAAATTTTGAATCGGTTTCATAATAATTATTGCTTTTAAATGTTATTTTTTATAAGTTGCTAATTAACAACTTTTTATCCTCTTTTTATTTGCGCATCAAAATAAGTTATTTACCCAAAAATCTTACAATAAATAGATAAAAAAGTGCTTTTTTATGATGCCGCAATCTAAGAAATTGCGTAAATTTGTGTATGATTTTTAAAAATCGTTTGTGTAATTCTCCGTTTTTTTTTAATCAATTTTTGTTAGTAATCAATTTTGTTAAAAAATCAATATCATGAAAAACAATGCTCAAAAACAAATCGTTACAAAATTAGCATTCATTGTAATTGCATTGATGTTTGCGTCAATTGCTTCTGCCCAACATAAGGCACCTTGGAATGTTCCCAAAACGGCTATGAATATGAAAAATCCATTTCCTGCAGATGCCTCTTCGCTTGAAAGAGGAAAAAATTCTTATCAGCGAGATTGTGTTCAATGCCATGGAAAAGAGGGCAAAGGAGATGGTTTGAAGGCAGGGAAAGTTCAAAAAAAAGTAACGGATTTAGGTTCTGATGCAATCCAAAAACAAACAGACGGTGAATTATTTTGGAAAATATCAGAAGGCAGAAGACCTATGCCATTAAAAGACTTAACAAATGATCAGCGATGGGACATAGTTAACTATATGCGTACTTTTACTAAAAAGGATTAATATTTATCTGGTACTATCCGATAAACTGTGTAAATTAAAAAAAATGGGGTTTTAAAAACCTCATTTTTTTTAATTCTAAAATTCACATAGTATTATGAAAAAGAATTATTGTCAAATGACCATTAATTTTTCGAGGCGATTAAGTCAGGATAAGACATGAGTGAGTTTTTCAAACAAATGCTTAAACGTACTGTAAATAAATGCTCAAAAGCAAATTAGACTTCTAACTTGAGAATCCTATATTGATGTAGTTGACATCGGCTATATGTATCTACCTCAAGGATTTATTTACGTTTAAACTGATTAGTAAAACTATAAACGGCGATGCAACTGATAAAAATTTTATACAAACGATTTGAGTAGAGGAAAAGTTTTTTGATAAAAAGGAATAAAAATTTGTAGAAACTAAAATTTATATTAAATTTGCACTCGCTTAACAGCAATGGAATTGGTCTATGGTGTAATGGTAACACAACTGTTTTTGGTGCAGTCTTTCCAGGTTCGAGTCCTGGTAGACCAACTGGTATTTTTTAAAAACCTCGTAAACATTAACGTTTACGGGGTTTTCTTTTTTAGTGCGTAGTAAATCACGTAGTAATTTTATAATCGAGATATTACTGATTCTACTTGACTTCACCTTGCTTCCTTCGTATATTTGTAAGAGGTGGAAATAATCGATTTTTAGGTAGTTATATCGATTCACAATATTTTCATCAGGTCTTAGAGCCATAAAAAAAACTCCGATTCAATACTTCATCCTTTCAATGACAAAGGAAATTCTTACATCTAGGGATGTGATGGCAATGTTATCTATTTGCGAAAACACATTACTAAAGATGGAAGCGAGTGGAAGCATTACCGTTGATTTCAGAATCAGCAATAGAAAACGTTATCAACTAAAAAACGTTTTGGCTTCTCTATCACGTCTTCAAATCAAAAAATAAAGATTTTATCTTTAAACCCAAATGGCAATACATAGCTTATTGTTATGTTTTGCCTTGTTTTTCAATTACTATTTCTAAATCTTTCTGGTTTTGGATAGATTGAAAAAAAATATTTTATGTCCAAACGGACTTTTTCTAAAATCCGTGATATTTAATATAAATAAGTAATCTATTTTTAAAGGACTTAAGTACAGTGCCTAATAGATTAGTAGTATTAACAAGATAACAAAATGATTCAAAATGAGTACAAAAATGTAAAAGAGGTTAGTCAACTTACATCACAATCAACAAGAAATGTAAGAAGAATAATCAAAAGATTAGAGGATGAAGTAGGGAAGGAACTACTTCATCGAGACAGTAATAATATGTGGATGATTCACAACTTGCTTTTGGGTCGTTTTAAACCTCAAAGAATAAGAAATGACAAATACTATGCTTTGAGTGTAGACCCTTGTTATAGCTATTCAGAATTGGAAATAGATGTAGTAATGAAGTTTGTTATAGAACAAATGGCTGATAGAACAACAGAGATTAACTACGTTATTGAGAAGAAAAAGGCTAATAACCAAAACCACATCCATTGTTATGTTAAGTGTAGCAATAAGAAAAAGTTAATGCAGTGTATAAGATTAGGCTTTTCACAGGTGAGTTATTGCCAAACTGGGATTTTTGATTTGGCTGGTTGGAAAAAATATATTACAAAAGACAATAATAAAATAAAAACACTAAAAAATTAAAAAAAATGAATAAACAAAAATTTGACCCAGATAAATTTAGAAGAGATTTTAACATAGAATCTAGTCCGTTACAACCATACAATTATGAAAGATATTTAGCGGTTAATAATAACCTGACGAAGGAAGTGTATGAATTTTTGAGAAGTAACCATTCCGAATGGAAAATATTATGTGGTATTGGGGTACATTACCGATATTGCAACTTGCATCTTGATGAGGTTTGGAACGTTAAAGGTAGTGACCATTATAAGGAAAGTGATATTTATAAGTATAGATATCGTCCCGAAATTTATTTGTCATTAGACACATGGTAATAACATAGAAGATAGACAATAAATGATTTTAACCTCTCCCCCCATCCCCTTATTGTTACCGCCCTTCCCCCCGCCCTTTTGTGGGGATGAAAAGAGTCGTATGAAGATGTGTTTTTAAAATTTTTTAGAAATTTTACTGAAAAGTATTGTTCCTTTTTGTTCCTTTTTTGCAACAAAAAGTTGTGTCGTTGCTCTAAGGGTATTTTTAAAAAAGTGTGTTTTTTATAGCAAAATAGCCATTAACAATGATGGTGTCCGTGAAGTGTTTCAGAAAATTGGGTTGCAGATTTTGCAACCCTTTTTTATGCTACTAATTTTTTTATTTTTTGAACTGTTCCGCTACTTTTGCCTGTTAATTTCATTGTGTTGCGAACCGATTGCCCTTGCTTGATAAACTTTACGATGTCAGCGTGTTCCGCTATTAATTTCTTTGGGTCTTTCTCAGAACCTACCTTGCGACCAAGTACACCACCATCACGAATATATTTGTCACGTCCAGAATTTAAGCGTTCCTTAATCATTGATAGCTCCAAAGATGCAAATGTAGAAGCGATGCTTAGCATGGTTTGAACCATCCCATTAATTTCACCCGATGGCAACAAGGTATGAAGTTTGAAGTTATCGATAATAATATTGATTTTGTTTTCGTTGCATTTTTCCAAAAACAATGCGAAAGAAGAAATTTTACGGGAAATACGAGAAATTTCGATAGCGATTATATGCTTTACTCCATTTTTGATAGCATAATCCAAAATCTCAGCGTTTACCTCATCATTTTTCGTTCCGCTTTTGTAGTAAGTAAACTCCTTGACGATGTTGTACTGATTTCCATAATTTGTAGTTAGTTCCTGTGATTGACGGGTTACGTCCTGACGGTTTTCATTTGTTGAACAACGAGAGATAATGATAGCTTTTTCCATGTAACAAATATACCAGGTTTTTCTTACGTTTCAAAATAAATCAAAGACTATTATAGATACGATAATCTGTATCATTTTTAATGTTTTATAGATTTATTTTGATACAGTTGAGGTTTTGATACGTTAACAAAGATAGCGTGGCAAATAAATACGTTTCTTGTAACAAAAATTTTTTAGAAACGGTTGTACATTTTAAAGCGTGACCTATTTCTGAACGATAGGTAGTTTATAATTCATTAAAACCGATGAAAAATTCTTCTAAAGATACATTCATTGCTTTTAGAATTTTAATTAGCGTATTTAATTGAATATTTGCTCCAGCTTCATATTTTCCATATTGTGGTCTGCTAATGTTGTGGTCGTAAGCAAAATATTCGTAGTTAGTGTATCCAGCCTTTTTTCTGAAAAACTTTAATCTTTCGCCTATTTTTTTGAGGTAAATAGATTCTTCATTATCATTGTTTTGCAAAACGTCTTTTTGTTTTTTATCGGTCATAAGTAGCCTCTATTTATAAGGCAAATCAATAAAATGTCTTTAAATTATGTAACATTATATAACACACCTCTTTATATAGAGTATTTTTTATATATTTGTTTTGAATTTTAAAAATATACAATTATGGAAAATGACTATTTTACAAAAGAACAGTTTGGGTCAATGACAAGGGTTCAAAAGGCGGATTTGATTGAAAAGTGTGTTCTAAACATTATTAAAAATAATCCAATAACAATTGACGGTATTATTTATACTGAACTTTCTGCCTTCACATATTGGCTTGTTGATAATGTTTAGCAAAATTAAAAATGGCAAATAAAATTGATAAATTAAATGAATTAGGAGAATTATATAAATCTGGAGCAATAACAAATGATGAATTTGAAAGTTTAAAAACAGAAATATTAAATGGCTCAAACATTAGTAACGATGAACAATCAGTAACTAAATCATTGGCAATTGAAGAAAAGATAGGCAAAGAAAAAATATCTTTAAAATCATTTATCGATAATGATAACAGTAAAATTAATCCCCCGAATGTAGAATATCTAAATTTAAAAGACATTCCGAATAACGAATTAAAGTTATTAAAACCATTTGTTAGAAGTAAACAGATTTATGCTCCTTCTGAAATGACCGAAGACGAAATAAAGATTTGCAATAAGATTTTTTCGGTTCAAGAAATAGCTGAAATGAATTCAGAAAGGTCTGGGTTTAATTATGCTTTAATGTCTATATCAAGTGCTTTAAGTGCTGGATTTTCATTATTTCTTACTAATATATCTCCTTGTTTACTTATTTTTAGCTCTACTCTTTTGGTGTCGTCAATTTGTTTTTCAATTTTCATTTTAAGTAGAGTAGATGCAACAAAACTTGACAAAACTGTTTCTTATTTAGCTTTAGCACTAGATGTCATTTCAATTATTTTAATCTTCACTTGGAAACCATGAGATTAAGCACTAGAAATCTCGACATTATTGAAACTTATATATTGGCAAATAAAATTCTTTTATTTTTCCTGTTTCTAGCGGTGCTATATCCATTATTCGCTGTGATTTTTCAATTCGGATTTTCGTGCCAATACAAGATTTTGTTTGGAACAGAATGTCGTTCATGCGGTTTAACAAGAGGGTTGTCATCATGCATGAAATTCGATTTTTCACAAGCTAATAAATTTAATAGTCAATCAACTTTCATTTTCGTTTGTATGATTTGCCAAATCATTTTTCGGTTTTTATTGACAAGGATTTCTAAGATTAAATTATTATTAAAACAAATACGCATTAAGCCAATACTCTTATTTGATATTTCAACTATGATATTACTATTAACTATCGACCTAAAATACTATGGATAAACTTGATAATTTAAAAAAACTAAAAGCACTTTTCGATGATGGAATAATTTCAGAAAAGGAATATTCTGAAATGAAAAATGAAATTCTATCGAAATCGAGTACTGAAACCCAGTCTCCGCAGAATTCATTTGATGAACCAAAAAATATGGTTCAAACTAAAAAAGGGAAATTTACATTAGGTTTTAAAGGAAGTTGGTCATTATTTGATGCTAAAACTAAAATCTTTATAAACAATGAATTACTCTTTACCGAATCCACTAAAAATGGCTTTGAAGTTAGCTTCCCAATACAAAACTCTGAAATAAAGGTGAAATTGCTAGTTGGTGGAATTAACTCTACTGTTTATAATATTGAAGAAATAGAGTTGCATAAAAATTACAAATTGACTTTGAATTTTGATAAAACATCGGGAAAATATAGTAATCAATTTAATATCGTAGAAAATGGTTAAAATAACGTCTAATGATTCATCTTCTCCTAAAACGAATAAAATAGCCATAATAGTTGGCATTTTAGTACTTGGGGCTTTTGTCTTCTTAAAAATGAATAATCTTTTAAACAAAAATAGTACTTCTGATATTAGTGAAAGCTCCTCTAGTATAGAAAGTATCTTATCAAAAGATTATAATCTTCGAACATTTGAAGAATGGAAACAAATAGCAGATTATAGGGCTCAAGAATATTATGAATGCATGAAGGATTCAAACCTTTCGAATACATATAAAAATGAATCTTGCAGTATTAGCTATAATAATAATTGGGTTGACTTTAGGGATAGTCTTGAAGAAAAAGCAAATTTAAGCTATGAACAACAACAAGCCTTGGAAGATTATTGGCACAAAACAAGAGGTGCAGTTACAGAAAAAGTTATAGCTTTAATGGAAGAAAATGACAAGAAAAAGAGACCAGAATATTACAAAAATAATTGAAATGCAGTATTTCTCTTAATATTTAAAAAGCGGTGATTTTTTTGATTTCAACGCATTTATTAAATTTACTGCTTTGCCAACCATTGCAGTTTTGTCATAAACTTGCACGATTGAAGTAAACTTGTGTTTTGGGTGCGTTATGGGTTCAATATCTTCATCGTGTATTCCTAATTCTTTTAAGTTTGATATGAATGTGCTACGGCAATCATGCGGAGTAAAAATGTCGCATAGCTTTTCATTTTCAATAACTACGTTGTCAATTGTGTAGTAGTGTTTTTTTACTTCAAACTTATCTTCAAATTTTAAATGAGTAAGAAGCTTTTTGACATATTTTCGGATATTAGTTTGTGAAGGAAATTTGGGGAATTTATTGTCGGTTTGTTTTAGATATTCTTTTATGGGAGCTAATAACGGTATTGTTGTTATTAATTCATCTTTATTCTCCTGAGATTTTCTTATTCGTGTTGTTATACAATCGTATTTTTTTGAATTATGAATTAATTGTTCAGGTTTAACTTCGTGTAAGAAAACCATATCCCCAATTCTTAATCCTGTAAAAGATGATAGTAAAAGATAGTTTCTTGCATGTGTGAATTCTTTTGAATGGTGCGTGTCGGTATTAATAATAGTTGTTAATTGAGCCGTTGTTAAAAAAACCTCGTTTTTGATTTCACGCCTTTTGATATAGTATTCTTTTTTGTTATAGTTAAAGCCGATTGTAATTTCGTCTTCATTAGCACAATTTAGTAATGCTCTAAAGTGTTTGTTTTCTTTTGCAATAGTATTGTGTGCATAATATTTTCCTGTTGTTTTTTTGTTAGCTTCATTCATTTCTTTAAAAAAATCCATATAGATTTCTCCAGTTAGTTTGCCAAAGCTTAGCTTTGTTCCTTTGGAGTTTTCATAGCTTTCAATGTGATTTTTTAAATTTGTGTATTGTTTACCCGTTCCTTCTGACCATCTTTTTTGTGAGGTTATTTCTGAGTTGGTTCTTGTATTAACACTTTTGGTTATGTATTCGGTTATGCTAACATCTTCATTGTTTTTTGGAATCCTATTGAGCTTTTCTAATACTAATTGTTTTAACTCTTCGTTAGTTGGGTCTTTGTCAAATGTGTTTCTGAAAAATGAAAGTTGGTCGTAAGACACCTTTTCGATTTTATCTAAAATATTGTTTAGGTCTTTGCCGTATTTTTTAACATAAGTTTGATTTGCTCTGTATGTAGGTTTGCCAATCCAATATTCCTTATTAATATTCCATTCAGTTGATATTCTAAAAGGTTCATATCTTGGAGTGTTTGAATTTGAGGTAATTTTTTTTGTACCATATGATAGATTAAAGAGGATTAATTGTTTTCCAGATTTAGCTTTTCGAGCTTCTAAATTGAAATAATGAGAAGGTTGTTTCATAGTAATAATTTTATCACGTAGTAAATCACGTAGTAAAACTATGCTATTTAATGATGTTTTCCAAAACTTTTTGAGGTGTTATTTTTTTATAGTGTTTTAAAATCCTTTATTTTATAGGTGTTACGAGACTTTTTGAAGTCTGATGAGGTGTTAGGGGGATAGTCCTTGTAGACCAACAAAAAACCCCTCAATATTTGAGAGGTTTTTTTTATGCAAATTGTATATGAAAACTTTTTTATTGTTTTTTAAAGGAATTTTGGGCAAAAACGCAAATAGTTTTGCCTTGATTTAATAAGGTTTTCTTCGTGCATAAATCACATTTTGAAAGTTATCACAGGTTTTGCAGCATGATTTACTAAGTTTTCTCCGATGCTTCCATTAAAAAAATGAGCTAGTCCAGTTCTGCCATGAGTGCACATTCCTATTAAATCTGCATCTACACTATTGGCAAAATTAACAATTCCCTTTTCGATATTGGTATCGTTATATATATGGGTAGAGTAGTTTTCGATGTCAAAATTAGCAATGAAATCACTCATAATCCTTTCGGCAGTTGCGGTTGGTTTAAAACTATTGGGTGTGCAAATCATTACTAAAAATAAATTTGAATTAAAAATTTTTGCAAATTCGATTATTTTTCGGAATGGTTTTCGAGTTTCTTTTGAGAAATCTGAAGCAAAAACAAAGTTCCTTGCTTTAAATTCTTCTGCCTTTTTTTTAATAACTAAAACAGGAATGTTAGATATGCGAACAACTTTTTCGGTATTGGAACCAACAAGTAATTCTTTAAATCCAGATGTTCCATGAGAACCCATTACTATTAAATTGGCATCATTTTTTATACTTGCGTCTATAATGCCTTCAGATGCATTTTTAAACTCAATTGCTTCAGTGATATTTATTCCTTTTAAATAGTCCGCATCCATTAATTCTTCGAGCTTGGCAATAGCTTTGTTTTTAAAAAACATAATTTCTGGAATGCTACTGCCGCTTCCAATTAAGGCATTTGCTTGATGAGGCAGTTCTAGTAAATGTAATAAAATGAGTTCGCTATTGTTTTTTCGGGCAATTTGTGCCGCTACTTTTAGAGCTTCAACTGAATATTCAGAGAAGTCAACTGGTACTAAAATCCGTTTCATAATTAAAAAAAATTTAAATTATTTGAAAAACTGGACGTAATATTTGGGAGATTAAATTTACAAAATTTATTAACATAAAACAATCATTTTTGATTTATAAAAAAAACACTATATTTGCACAGTTATTTATTAAAAAACTAGATAATGAGGCACGCATAGCGTGCCTCTTTTTATAAAATATGACATTTAAAGAAAAGGTAAACGGTTTATTAATTGAGGGATTATTAGAGAAACCTTCTGTTTTTCTGGTAGATTTGACAATTACCGACAGTTTTAAAATTATCGTGAGTTTAGACGGCGATAATGGTGTGGTTTTGCAGGATTGCATTGATATTAGTCGTGTAATCGAGAATAATTTAGACAGAGAAGAGCAGGATTTTTCTTTAGAAGTAGCCTCGGTAGGAGTTGGATCGCCATTAAAATTCGTGAGACAATACAAAAAAAACGTTGGCAGGACATTAATAGTCAAATTAGCTACTGAAACTATTGAAGCAGAATTAGTTGAAGCTAATGATAATTTTATAATTTTGTCGTGGAAAGCTAGAGAGCCAAAAAAAATTGGAAAAGGAAAAGAAACGGTTCAAAAAAGACAGGAAATACCTTATACAGAAATAAAAGAAGCAATTGTTACAGTAACATTTTAATTAATTAGTTTGGCATGGAAAATTTAGCATTAATCGATTCATTTTCAGAGTTTAAAGACGATAAACTTATTGATCGTGTAACGCTTATGGCGATATTAGAAGATGTATTTAGAAATGCATTGAAGAAAAAATTTGG
>NZ_JAYWCK010000143.1:0-6942 GCF_043780635.1 Flavobacterium sp. | reverse complement strand
CAACAGGAAAACCAACTACTGAAACCAACGATTTAATTGACGAAGCTATTGCTGCTTTTGATGTGTTGATCACAAAAGTGAACGCTAAAAAAGTGGAAGATAAAAAAGCACATTTCAAACAAATAAACGTTGAATTGGAACAAACTGCAAATCAATTGATTGCCAAAATCAACGGATTACAGTAAAAAAAGCAGTAAAAAAGCTTGAATTTATTTTGGAAAATTCAAATTCAAACTTATATTTGCATCAATAATGAGTCGCCAGCGTAGCTCAGTTGGCTAGAGCAGCTGATTTGTAATCAGCAGGTCGTGGGTTCGAGTCCCTCCGCCGGCTCTTTAGTAAAACCATCTAACTATTGTTAGGTGGTTTTTTGTTTAAAATATTTTGGGACGAGAAGTTTATCCCGAGTGAAACAATTAATTAAGTCATTTTGCTGGCTATTTAGTAAAATTATCCCGATTTATAAGGATGTTTTTTTTGTTTTAGAGTACTTTGGAATGAAAGTAAATAGAGTCAAGATTATAATTCAGGACTGTTATTATCTCAGAATTTTCATTAGATTTGATGTCTAACTTAAATAATATTGTTATGGAAGAAATTGTTGATACATCAGAAGAATCTAAGGTTGAAGAATTTGAATTACAGTTAAATGAATCTGCAAAAGGATTTCTGAAAGAGGCTGCTAAATGGGCTTATTTTTTATCCATTCTAGGTTACATAGGAATTGGGCTTATTGTTTTGGCGGCAATTTTTGCAGGAACACTTTTTGGTTTTATTGGTAATATGATGCCTTTAGAGCAAATGGGGATGTTTAGTTCTGCATTTGGTATTTTTATAACTGTGGTTTATTTATTGATTGCAGCACTTTATTTCTTTCCAATATATTATTTGAATAGGTTTGCATCTAATTTAAGGGCTGCTTTTCGAGATAATGATTCGGAAACACTAGCTAAATCATTCGAGTATTTGAAATCGCATTATAAGTTTATCGGGATTTTGGCAGTAATTATGTTGTGTTTTTATGCCTTAATTTTTGCAGGTGTAATTATTGCCGCTATAACGGTTGGTCTTAGATAAATATTTTTATTTATAACAAAACCCGTCTTGTTTTTGAAACAAGACGGGTTTTGTATTTATAGCGCTAAATTGAGTTTATTTCTGAGCTTTAATTTTTGCTACATATTGGGTCAGCTTTTTGCCATAAAGCGATTGTGCTACTTTTGGCGACATTGATTTTTGAATGGTATCTAAATATTTGATATTGATATCGTAAATATCGGATAAGGCTATGTAGGGAGCCACTTCATATTCTCTATTATTGATGGCAAAATTAGTAGCAAACAAATATTTCCGTTTGGTGTTGTTGTCCTGTTTCGCATTTATATTATCTAAAGTTTTTGAGTTATTGCTTTTGATGGCATTGAATTTTTGTTCAATCATGTCAAGATTTTCATCTCTAAAACGAGTATTTATTTTTTGATACTCTTCATATTTTTCTTGATTTTTTGAACCAGTTATTTTTGCACTGGAAAGATAAGAATCCAGGTTGGTGTCAATATTTATATTTCCAGGTTCGGCAAAAAACAAAATGTTATTGTCCAGTGAATTCGTAACTCCTCTATCTAAAAATAAATATAACATCTCGGCTGATTTTAAATCTATATCCGTTTCAAACTTTGAACTTCCATCAATTTTTATTGTATCAATTGCAATAAGACTGGTGTCGACCACTCTTTGAATGTATAAAGTTCCTTTTTTTAAACCTTTTATATTACCAGTAAGATGTAGATTTGTTTTTGATACTTCCTTGTTACAAGAAGCTAAAATCAGAAGTGTAGAGAAGGCAAGAATGAATTTTTTCATTGGTGTTTTTGTTTTTTGCAAAATAAAGCAAATTGTTGGAAATAGTAGCTATCGTACTCTTGGAATTTCATAAAAAAACCCAATCTATTGGTAATAAATTGGGATTTTATGAATTAATGATTTGATTTATCCTTTCAACCAAGCATCTTTCAGTGCAGACTTACTTGCATCAGTTGCTTCGAGACTTTCTTTTTCTTCATAAGGAAGTTTTACTATTCCTTTTATAATTTGTTCTTTTCCATCACGTTTTATTTTTATGTAAATCGGGTCGTTTTCTTTCCAGTTTTTGCTATCACCTATCAATTCGTAGATATTATCAAGCGAATAGGGTTTGTCATTGACAGCCATCAAAACATCACCGCCTTTGATGCCAAGGTTTGTGTAGAATTCGTTTAATTCAATATTTGGAACAACAATGATTTCCTTGGTTTGCTTATCTATTGAGATATATGGTGTTCTTCCTTTCGAAAATATACCGGATGGTTTTTTTGAAGTAGAGTTTGTTAATCCGACTTTAGCCAAATAAGTAGCATAAGGAATAGGTGTTGGTCCTGAAACATATGTTTTTAAGAAATCGCCAACTTCAGGGTAAGTCAATTCGGTGATTTTTTCAAAAAGCTCATCATCATTAAAGGCTTTCGAAACACCATATTCATTTGATAGTTTTTGCATTAAATCAAGAATTCCTCTTTTGCCATTGCTATTTTTCCGGATGATAATATCTAAACACATTCCTATTAAAGCTCCTTTTTGATATACGTTATTATATTGTTCTTTGTATGGTTTTACAAGTACATTGGTGCTCATTGTTGTAAAAGGCATTGTGTCATTATAGGATTTTGTTTGTTCTATTAAACCAACTATTCGGGTATAAAACTCTTTTTCGTTGATTAATCCTTGATTAACTTGAAATAGATTGGCAAAATATTCAGTTACACCTTCATACATCCATAAATGTTCAGACATTTTTGGAGCATTATAATCAAAGTTTTGAATTTCCTGTGAATGAATGGTCAATGGGGTTACGATATGGAAAAATTCATGGGAGACTACATCTTTTAACGTAGATGCTAATTTGTCTTTTTCTAACATTTCAGGCATAACTACAGTTGTGGCGGTCGGGTGTTCTAAAGCTCCAAATCCACGTGCATCCGGCTTACTCATATCTGACAAATAAAGAAGAACACTATATTTTTTAGTTGAATTAAATTTTCCTAAAAAGTGTTTTTGCGCTGTCATCACCGTTTTCATTTCTGGAGTAATACTTTCGGCTGTAAATTTTCCTGTAGGAGAATAAACTGCAATCTGGATTTCCATATCATCCACCTTAAAAGTGGTGAAGTCCGGTTTTGAATACATAATTGGGTTCTCAACCAATTCAGCATACCGAGAAGTCACAAATAAATCATTCGTGGCAGATGCATCTTGATCGACCATAGAAGTTGCTCCCCAAAGTCCTGCAGGATGCGAAATTGTCACTAGATAAGGTGTTGACATATAATTTGTAAAATAACCCACAAAACAATGTGTGTTGAGCAGTATGTTTTTGCCTGCATCAATGTTTGAGCCTACCGGAGAGAAGACTTCACCGTCACCAAAACCTTTTCCTGTTTCAGTGTCAAAAGTATCATTGACTAAATAAGTTATTTTATATAAGGTTTTAGCATTCGTAATTGACCATGAATTCATATCCGATTTTTTTACAACCAATAAATTTCCTTTTTTATCATAAGCTTTCAGATCATCAATATATTTGCCATAATCGTCTTCCATATAAGTTCCGGGAACTATTTTTGGAATGTGATAGGTGATTTCATCTGTTTTAATTTTTGGAGTACTTACAGTGACTAAAACTTTGTCATCTTTAATTTCATTTAGATTAATGCTAACCCTAATTTCTTCTTTTGGTGAAGAAGCAATTGAAGAACTTGTCGTTTTACAGCCCCATAGAACCGAAGCAAATGCAAAAGCAAATATTATTTTTTTCATTTTATAGTGATTGTTAGTTTGGTCATAAGACTTTAAAAGGATGAAATTGTTACAACCACATATAGATTTTAAGAAAATGGAAAAGTATTAATAAAAAAAGCTCCTGAATTTCAGGAGCTTAATTTTTAATCAAGTTTATTTTTTATATAATATTTACCGTCCAATTCTTCATCAAAATCATCAATTTTAGTAGGTTTTGGTTTAGGCTTACTTGCTAAAGCTTTCTTTTTCCACATTTCATATTTTTCTGCGGGCATCTTTTTTTTCATGATCTCAAGAACCTCTTTTTCGGCTAAACCAAATTCTTTTTTGATAATTTCAAAAGGGTTTTTTTCCTCTAAGGCAAACGTAACAAGTTTTTCTGTTTGTTCCCAATTTAATTCTGTGCGGTTACTCTTCTTCATTAGGTGAAAATTAATTCAATTATTTAAAGGTTAATGATTAATAGGTTTGTTTTCAAATTATTGACCAATATTAATAAAAAAAATAATTACTTTTTATCTAAAGCCAATTTTTTTTATGGTTTTTAGTTATTTTCTGTAGAACGTTGTTCTTTAAATGGTATTTTTAATAAATTTTTCAATTGATTGTTCTCTTCAGGCTTCATATAGGTATCAATTCCGTATGTGATTTTGTCTTTTGAAAGTGACATAAATGTGCCAAATATTCTATCCCAAATCGAAAAAATATTTCCATAATTACTATCAGTATAAGGTAATGTGTAGTGATGGTGCACTTTATGCATATCTGGTGAAACTATAAAATAACTCAAAAAGTCATCTAATTTTTTAGGCAGCGCAATATTCGCATGTGTGAATTGTGTTGAAATAACGGATATTGTTTGATACATAAAAACGAGCCACATTGGTGCACCAACGACTACTACTCCAAGCGTTGTAAATATAAAACGGATGACACTTTCTCCTGGATGATGTCTGTTTCCAGAAGTAGTATCGACCCAAGTATCAGTATGATGAATCAAGTGAAATCGCCAAAGAAACTTGACTTTATGCTCAATTAAATGTACTAAATAAGCTCCTATTAAATCCAGTAATAGCAACCCAATCACGGCATAAAGCCATAAAGGCATTAACGGGAGCCATTGTAAAACGCCAAAATTATTGGCAATAGTCCAATCGGAAGTTTTTAATAAAATAAAAGCTAAAGAAAAGTTAATAAGGATAGTTGTAAAAGTCAAGAAAAGATTTATTCCGGCATGTTGCCATTTCTTATATGTAAACTTAAAAAGAGGAAAAGCATTTTCTATCAGCCAAAAAATGGTGATTCCGCCTACTAGAATCAAACTTCTATGGGATGAAGGAATAGTATCAAAATAAGAGACAATTTCATTCATAAACAAAATATTAGATTCCAAATCTAATGATTTTTATATAATCTTAATTATTCAATTACACGAAATGTTAGATTTATTCTGGAACCAATTGGTTTTGATGTTTTCGGAATTTGGTGTTTCCAAAAATGCTGAGTTGTTCCTTTCATTATTAACAAACTTCCGTGTTCTAGAACAATACTTTTTTTCTGGTCTTTGTCTGTATTATGTTTCAATTGGAAAACGCGTTCAGAACCAAAACTCACGGAAGCAATTACGGGATTTGTTCCTAACTCTTTTTCGTTATCGGCATGCCATCCGTTGCTATCTTTCCCGTCGCGATACTGATTGAGTAATACTGTGGTAAAATTGGTATCGGTAACACTTTCTACATATGACTTTATCTTCTGCAAAAGCAGATTCCAAGGATGCGATTGCATTTTTATATTCGAATACGAATAAGGCTTTCCCTCGTTACCAAATAAAGCAGTCAATCTAGGTTGGGGATGTGTTTTTCCATAAACTTTTATATCATCCTGTTGCCAAGGAATATCGGCTATTAATTGAGCAAAAATAGCATCAGCCTCTTCTTTGTCAAAAAAATGAGGATAATAAATGATTTCTGCATCAGGCAAATTTATAACTATCGGTTCCGATTGAAAAAGTGGATTCATAATACCAAAATAAAGGGGAAAACGAAGATTTTCATCTTTGCTTTTCTCTTTAAAATATAGTTAATTAAATCAATTAGCACGGAAATGTTTGGTTAAGTAAAAAATATTTACTCCCAATATAAAGGTATTTGTGATGATTATTGGCCAGGATGTCACTAACATAATGCCATAAAAAACAAATAATATTGCTCCAATTGAATTTATGATTCGTAAAGTATTAATGTTTTTCATCAGGAATGAAATCATTAACACTAACGATGCTAAATAACCTACCCATTCTGTCAATGTGATATCAAACATTTTATTTATTTAAGTGTGGGGCAAAAGTAGGGTATAGCTGTGAATTGAATGATATAAATTTCAGGTTTTTTAGAAAAGTACTTCCAAGGCTTTGTTTTGTATTCCAATATACGAATAATATAAACTTTATTTCATTTCCTTTTTCTCGGTCAAATCGCTCAAATGCAATCGCAATGCATCGATCGAAATGCTGATTTCCCAAAACGAGATTCCCAGTGAAATAAGTAAAGAAAGTAAACTCAATCCAAACAGATAAATACTGAATAATTGTTGTTCCAGAAACAACAAAAGCATCGCGAAAACGGAGAGAAATAAACACAAAACGCCATACAATTGCATATTGCGAATCAGTGTCAATCTCAGGTTTAGGTTTTTTATTTCGAGTAAAATGCTCTTGTCTTCCCCTTTATCGTAAGTTTTTTTTAACTCTCTCACAATAGAGGCAATCGTAAGAAAGCGATTGGTGTAAGCTAATAGAATTAAAGAAGTAGCTGAAAAAAGTAATGCAGGGGTTTCGATGTGTAGAGACATAATTTAGTGATCTTTTTATGTTTCAAAGTTCGTTAAACTTTCGTCAAATTTTCATTTTTGTAATAAGAAATAGCATTTCTATTTGTAAGGTTCAATTCAATTATTCCGGTTATTTTAGTGTTCAATTGACTGTGTTGTTTTTATTGCTGATTAATGTTTTTTAATCAAAAGAATTCCTCGAAGCTCTGCTTCGGGGTTCGATGGTAAGTAAAATTATTATCTTTGTTTTATGAGCGAACACATTCATAAGAGACA
>NZ_JAYWCK010000142.1:0-7460 GCF_043780635.1 Flavobacterium sp. | reverse complement strand
ACATAAATATTGGCGGTTTAGCGACTTCAAGATACTGAATTTCAGTATCTTGACCAATATTTATTCAATTTATTTTACTTTAAATAATTGCACCCAACGGGTTTTATTTAGTAATACATTAATGAGTAAAATTGTAACAGCAAAATATAAGTAAATTTAGTTAACTCTTTTCCTTTCTTCTTCAGCTCCAGTTGAGCGTTCTCTTGCAGATTTCATTTTATTGTTTCCAAAATTTCGAGAATAGGTGAGTGTAAATGTTCTATTGGAAAAATCAAAAACGTTGTGTGTTTTTATGTTTTGATCTGGCAGATCAGTTCCTCCAACATATTTAATGGAATTAAAAAGGTCATTTATAGAAAATTTTAAATTACCTCCTTTTTCACCTAATTTTTTCTCAGCACCTAAATTAACGCCATATACTTCATTATATTTCGCCGTACCAAAAATGCTTGGACTGTAATAAAATGCACTAATTTCACAGGAATAACTGTCAGAAAATTTAAAGGATTGTGTTGTATTAGCAGAAAAATTCACAATGGATAATACTACTGGTTCGTCGATATAAAAACCCTTGACTTTTTGTTTGACTAAATTTAAATTATTTTGCATTCGCCACCAATTCTTTATTTTTATTGGAACCCCTAAAGTGACAGCAAATGTTTTTGTATATTCTAAATTTGACGCGTCAAAAATGAGTCGGCCTGTTGTCTCATCAATATGCTCCTGAAAACTTGCAATAGAAAAGTCTTCATTTGTATATTGAAAGGATAAAACTATAGATTTATAATTTATGTCATATTTTACCGAATTAGATATAGCAGGTTGCAAAGCCGCATTTCCTGAAATAAAAGTATTTGGATCCAATAAAATAACGAAAGGAGCCATATCATTAAAAGTCGGCCTTGTAATTCTTTTTGAATAGGAGAAATTCATATTTAAATTATCATTGAATTTTCTATTTAAGAAGAAACTCGGAAAAATTTTGCCGTACTGTCTATCGACAACCCTTCCCTCTGTTTTGGTGTCTAACTGTGAATCGGTATATTCATATCGAAGTCCAAATTTCATACTTGTTTTTTTATTTAACTTATAATCTAATGCGCCATAGGCGGCAAATATTTTTTCATTAAGATTACTTTCATTAGTTAGGGTAGGGTCAATTACCCAACTATTTTTTTCAAAATTTTGCACGGATACGGCATTCTCAAATTTAGAAAAAGTTGCTTTTAGTCCTGTTTCTAATTTTAGTTTTTCAGTTAATTTATCACTATAATCAACATTTGTAACCAATGTTTTTATTGGGGTTAATTTGGTGCTTTTTGCAAGTTTATTGTATAAGTAAGTATAATTTGCATCATAATAGGAAATGTTATAATCATTGGGGTTATTATCATTATAGTTTAAATAATCAATGTCAAAACTGATATATTTATCTGCTGTAAAATTGTGCTTTATATTGTAATTTAATCCAAAATGCTTCCAATGATTTAGTTCATGATTCTCTAAATTTACATAAGATATTGGAGTTCCATTCTCAGCATCAAAACTTTCATTAAAAGCATTCATTGACCATTTGTTATCATATGCATTCAATAAAACTCCCATAATTGTTTTGTCAGTTACATTATAATCTAAACCAATACGTGCGTTATGATTACGTTGTTGAGGATCTCTGTCGGAATTTGTATAGGTTGATGCTAATTTATCTTCTTTCATATATTCGCGACTGGCAATAAAAAGTTGTTTTTGAGCCTCTAATGAATAAGAATAACTTCCAAAAACATTTATTTTTTTCTTACGATAATTAAAATTCAGGTTATCTGAAGTAACACCTCCATTTCCATAACCTCCAGAAAATGAATATGAACCATTAAAGCCTGTATCGTTGCTTTTTTTTAATACTATATTTATAAAACCTGCATTTCCTTCGGCATCAAAATTTGCTGGTGGTGTTGTAATTAACTCAATAGATTCTATGTTATTTGCGCTAATTCCAGCTAAAAATTGCACTAAAGCATTCGCAGGAACGTAACTAATTTTTCCATTAATCATAACCACAACTCCATTCTTTCCAACTACGGAAATGCTATTACTTTGTTTATTAATTACAACTCCTGGTGAACGTTCCAAAATTTCTAAAGCAGTGCCTCCAGCTGAAACAATACTATTAGCGACATTAATAACCAATCTATCAACTTTTTGAACATACAAGGCCTTGGTAGAATTTACTACAACTTCTTTCAGTACTTCTGCTTCAGATAAAGTTAGTGTTTCAACTGTATAATGAGAATTTAAATTAAATGGTTTAGAATAGGCTGATTTATAACCGACCATGTTAGTCATTACTATATAATTTCCTTTCTCTAAATTATCCAATGAATAACTTCCATTTTCTTTAGTTAGTAAACCCTTTACAAATGCTGAATCTTTTTCCTGAAGTACTAAAACATTCGCAAATGGAAAACCTTCTCCACTAGATTCTTTTACTATTCCCGAAATATTATATGTGTTTTGCGCAAAAAAAAGAGTAGGGGAAAATAGTAAAAAAAACATTCTATTTTTTGCTATTTTGAATACAAGTGATTGGTAATAAAAGGTAAAATTTAATGTAGTTTTGATTCCCATGCTGGACTATTATTAAAGTTAAACAGTATAGATTTTAGGTATTGATTGACTTTTATTGATAATTTCAAATTATTCAAAAGGGTCAATTTTATTTTTTGAAATAAGTGTGTTTACAAAAATCATAACCACGTCAATTAATACTTATTCAATTTTTATAAGAGTTGGAATTGTAAATATAATTGAAAATATATAACGTTCAGTCTTTTACCTTTTTTTATTTTAAATAGACTAAATAAAAATAGCCTGATTTTATTGTTATTGTACGTTCTTTTTTTAAAGTTTAAAATTTATATATAAGTCAAAATTCGGTTTTTTTAAACGTTTAGAATTCAGTATCTTTGCAAATTATTTTAAAAACGAAAAAGTGATACAATTACACGATAAACAATTTGTTCCGTTTATTTCTGCTGAAGAAATAGACTTTGCCATTGCAAAAATAGCTGCATTAGTAGAAGATGATTTTGCTGATGAAACGCCTTTATTCATAGGTGTTTTGAATGGCGCTTTTATGGTAGTTTCTGATTTTATGAAACATTATAAGTCGCCTTGCGAAGTGAGTTTTATAAAAATGGCTTCTTATGAGGGTACTACTTCAACAAATGACGTAAAGCAATTAATTGGTTTAGATCAGGATTTAACTGGAAGAACTGTTGTTGTTATTGAAGATATTGTTGATACAGGAAATACTTTGGTAGCCTTAAAAGAACTGTTCAAAAAACAAAACGTAAAACATTTTAAGATTGCAACACTGTTTTTCAAACCTGAAGCTTTCAAACATGAGGTTAAAATAGACTATGTTGGGATTAGAATTCCAAATAAATTTATCGTTGGGTATGGATTAGACTACGATGGATTAGGCAGAAATTTATCAGAAGTATATCAATTAAAAGAATAACAAAACAACACAAAACAACACATTAACGCAACTATGATTAACATTGTTTTATTCGGGAAACCAGGCGCAGGAAAAGGAACTCAGGCAGAATTTTTAAAAGAAAGATACAATTTAGTACATCTTTCAACGGGAGATATTTTTAGATTTAATATCAAAAATGAAACCGAACTAGGTAAATTGGCCAAGAGCTATATGGACAAAGGTGATTTAGTTCCTGACGCATTAACTATCAAAATGCTCGAAGAATCAGTAGATAACAATCTTGATGCACATGGCTTTTTGTATGATGGTTTTCCAAGAACTTTGGCTCAAGCGGAAGAATTAGATGCGTTTTTAGCCACTAAAAACTGGAAAGTTGCTGCAACAATTGCACTCGAAGCAAATGACGAAATTCTAATTCATCGTGTACTTGAAAGAGGAAAGACTTCTGGAAGATCTGACGATCAGGACGAAGAGAAAATCAGACACCGTTATCAAGAATATAACGATAAAACAGCTCCTTTAATGGAGTTTTACAAAGCACAAAATAAATTTTATCCAGTAAATGGAATTGGTTCTATAGCCGAGATAACAGAGCGATTAAGTACTATTATTAATAATTTATAGAAGCAATTTCCAGCTGAACGCTACAAGTCCTCGCTTCAAAAATAATTTTTCCAAAACATAAAAGTAGCTTCCTCTGGTCGCTCTTTTCTGTCAGGAAAAACAAGTTTTTGAAACTGCGGGCTTTTCGCTTACATCTGGGCTAGAAAGCAGTTTTAACAATAAAAATACACTTTGGAAATTCTAATAATTCTTTTTTTAATCATTCTCAACGGAGTTTTCTCTATGTCAGAAATCGCATTGATTTCGGCACGAAAAAACCGATTGGAAACAGCTGCAAAAAAGGGAAATAAAAATGCCCAAATCGCATTGGACTTGGCTAATTCACCCAATAAATTTTTATCGACAGTTCAAATAGGAATTACACTTATAGGAATTCTTACCGGTATTTATTCTGGAGACAAGATCACACACGATGTTCAGAATTTTATAGCAGGATTTGAAGTGCTAAAACCATTTGCGCCTTCAATTGCAGTGGGAATTGTGGTTGTGATTTTGACATTCTTTTCTTTGGTTTTAGGGGAATTATTACCTAAAAGAATTGGGCTAAATCATCCAGAAACCATTGCCAAAGCTGTTGCTTGGCCAATGAAAATAGTCTCAATTATTACGGCACCGTTTATTTGGTTATTAACTCATTCTACCGAATTTTTGTTGAAAGTTTTGCAAATAAAACCCACTGCCGACGGCAAAGTAACCGAAGAAGAAATCAAAGCCATCATCAAAGAAGGAACTGAAGGCGGCGAAGTACAGGAAATAGAGCAAGATATCGTGGAGCGTGTTTTCCACATTGGAGACAGAAAAATAAATTCCTTGATGACACATAGGAAATCAGTGGTTCTATTGCCATTGCATTCTGATAAAAGTCAGGTTAAGGAGTTTATGCTTAAAGAATTGCATTCGATTTATCCCGTTTTTGAAGAAAATCACGATGATATAGTTGGGGTTGTAAATTTGAAAAGCATTTTTGCTAATATTGACAAAGATAATTTCAATTTGCCAGAAATTATGACCGAAGCACTTTTTATGATGGAGCAAACTACGGCATACAAAGCATTGGAGCAGTTTAAAAAATCTGGTATTCACTACGCTTTTGTTTCAGACGAATACGGCGTTTTTCAGGGGATAATTACTTTGAATGATATTTTGGAAGCCTTGGTGGGAAATGCTTCCGATTTTTACAAGGATGATTTCCAAATGATTGAAAGAGAAGATGGAACTTGGTTAGTTGACGGTCATTATTCCTTGCATGATTTCCTGACTAATTTTGAATTGGATGAACTAATCAGTGACTACGAAGTGACCACTGTAAGCGGATTAATAATGACTGAACTTTCTCATATTCCAAAAGAAGGAGAGAAGTTGATTTGGCAAAAATTTGAGTTGGAAGTCATTGATATGGATGGAGTGAAGATTGATAAAGTGATGGTGAAAGCCTTGAAAAAATAAAATAGTGTTCAGTGTTCAGTATTCAGTAAGCAAGCTGACCACTGACCACTGAATACTGAATACTAAAAATTATGACAGAAGGCAACTTTGTAGATTACGTAAAAATATATGTTTCTTCCGGAAAAGGAGGGAAAGGATCTACGCATTTACATAGAGAAAAATTTATCGAAAAGGGCGGTCCTGATGGTGGTGATGGTGGTCGAGGAGGACACGTATATTTAGTTGGAAACAAAGGACTTTGGACCTTATTTCACTTGAAATTTGCGCGTCATATCAAAGCTGGTCACGGTGGAGATGGTGGTGGAGATAGAAGTACCGGTGCTGATGGCGACGATAAATTTATTGAAGTTCCATTAGGAACTGTTGTAAAAGATAAAGAAACTGGAGAAACCTTGTTCGAAATTACCGAAGACGGTGAAAAACAAATTCTTTCCCGTGGTGGTAAAGGAGGATTGGGAAACTGGCATTTTAGAAGTTCGACAAATCAAACGCCAAGATATTCACAACCAGGTTTACCCGGAGTAGAAATGGATGTTATTTTAGAACTAAAAGTCTTGGCTGACGTAGGATTAGTAGGTTTTCCAAATGCTGGAAAATCGACTTTATTGTCGGTTTTGACTTCTGCCAAACCAAAAATAGCTGATTATCCTTTTACCACTTTAAAACCAAATCTTGGAATTGTAGCTTATCGCGATTTTCAATCCTTTGTAATTGCTGATATTCCAGGAATTATAGAAGGTGCCGCTGAAGGAAAAGGGCTTGGACATTATTTCTTGCGTCACATAGAAAGAAATTCAACCTTGCTTTTTTTGGTTCCAGTTGATACTCCTGACATCAAGGGGGAATATGATATTTTGGTGAACGAATTGACAAAATACAATCCAGAAATGCTTGATAAAGAGCGTCTATTGGTGATTTCTAAATGCGATATGCTTGATGATGAGCTCAAAGCAGAATTGAAAATACAATTGGACAAAGAGTTCAAAGACATTCCTTATATGTTTATTTCTTCTGTTGCTCAACAAGGTTTGTCGGAGTTGAAGGATAAACTTTGGAAAATGTTGAATGACTAAAAAATACTGTTTTTATATATAAAATGGGCTCTAGTAATAGAGCCCTTTTTTTATACACATAAATAAATTTTTTTCTTAATTTATTTTATAAAATCCTCAAAAATCACTAATTTCGCGAAGCAATTTTTAGTGAATACTCTGTTTTTAGCATAACATATTCCGTTTTTTGCAAAATTGCTGCTAATATTCAATAATCTATAATATTTAAAAAAAATGAAAAATTTTATTTTTGCCTTAATTGCTGGAATTATGCTAATGCCAATTAGTGTTAAAGCGGATGAAGGAATGTGGTTTCTTATGTTTATAGAACGTTTAAATCACCGTGATATGGAAAAAATGGGATTGCAATTGACATCCGAAGAAATTTATAGCATCAATCACAGTAGCCTGAAAGATGCTGTTGTACAATTTAATGGTGGATGTACTGCAGAAATCGTTTCGAAAGAAGGATTAGTGTTGACAAATCACCATTGCGGTTATAGTGCGATCGCAGAGCTTTCTACAGCAGAGCAAGATTATTTAAAAAATGGTTTTTGGGCAAAAGATAAAAGTGCTGAACTGAAGCCAAAATCATTATACGTTCGTTTCTTCGTTCGGATGGATGATGTTTCAAAAAGGATTTTATCAAAAGTGGATGATAAAATGAGCGAATCTGATAGGAATAAAGTAATTCAACAAGAAATAGCTCTGATTGAAAAAGAGAATAGTGAAGGAGGGAAATATACAGTTTCGGTTCGTCCTTTCTTTCAAGGGAATGAATATTACTATTTTGTTTACCAAGATTACAAAGACGTTCGATTAGTAGGAACTCCTCC
>NZ_JAYWCK010000141.1:0-4952 GCF_043780635.1 Flavobacterium sp. | reverse complement strand
TGCGGTTCTGGCTTGTGTTGGGATATTAATACTTAAAGGATAGGCTGTAACACCTCCAGTTTCTACCGTGGCAATACAATTGTTTACAATTATTGGAATGTTTGAATTTAAAACAATCGAATTTGCAAACCCACTCGCAACGGCAGAATTAAGCAAATAAGGATTTTCTATAACCGATAAAGCAACATTTGAATTTCCTGAAGCTACAATAGAATTAAGCTGAATTGGCAAGTCTAAAACAGCAATAATACTGTTTGCATATCCATTACTAATAATTGAATTTAAAACAATAGGAATACTTAAAACTGTTGCATTTATATTGGAATTTCCAACGACAATTGCATTATTTATGGTAATTGGTAAATCAATTATTGCTACTGCAATTATCACGTTTGAAACTCCAGTTGCAATTGCTGAATTAATTTGAAAAGGAAAATCAATAGTTGAATTAATAACATTTGCATTCCCTGAAGCAATTATCGTATTTGCAATTATTGGAATATTGGAAACAGAAATATTTAGGTTTGCAGCTCCACTTAAAATTGGACCAGGAACTACAATGGCAATATTTGAAATTGCTAAAATACTATTTGATGAACCGCTTGCTATAACTGTATTTACAATGATTGAAACATTAGAAACGGATAACGTAATACTAGCAAATCCATTTACAACTGGAAATATCGCTGTAACTGAAATGTTTAAACTGGTTTGTAGTGTATTTGAATTTCCAATGACTGCAACAGAATTTGCGATTATAGGTAAATTTGAAACTACTAAAACAGTATTTGCAAACGCACTTATGACTGGACTTATTTGTACTATTGGAATGTTTAAAACTGCTGGATTTACGGTAGAATTACCAATTGCTACAGCAGTATTCGAAATAATTGAAATACTAGCAACTGAAACTGTTGCATTTCCCACAATTCCTGATCCTTGAATCCCGAAAAACTCATTATTCAAAATAGTAAACGAGTTGTCAGACGATGTTCTTTTTAAGAAACTCGATGCTTGAAAACTCGTTTTTATCTTTCTAAATAAATTAGCCATTTACTATGTCGATGTCAATTGTTGGCAATCCTGTTGAAGTTGAATCTGCATTCACAATATAAAATAAACAAGAATCTGCAAAAACTTGTGGCATTCCTGTTTTTGTAAATTCGTGAATATCGCCATCATTAGCAAATTTCACACGACCAGACCATAATTTACGCATTACGTGAACGTTAAATGTGCCAACCGTTGCAACTGAACTAGTAACGCTTTCTATTTTCTGAATTCCTGTATCTCCTGCCTGTAAGTTCAATCGAAGCATACGTCCAGTTGTCGGAGCGATACCTGTAGCGATGGTTCCGGTAGTTCTCCCTGTGGTTCCATCCTGATTAGTATAAGTTACAACAATGGTTTGATTTCCAGTAAAAGCCGCTACACATTCTAACCATAATTCCAAGCCTTTATAATCAGTATTAGGAAGTCTTGCTGAATAACTTGGTTGTGAAGCCAATGTTACAGCAGCATTGAAAGCATAAGCTCCAGCCGAAAATAATCTGTCATATACAATCAAACGACTTGCAACGGTATTGCTAAAATCTACTTTTGAAATGTAGCCAATATTAGCTCCAGAAAAAGCATTTATAGTTGGTGTTCCAGCAAGCGCATCCGTTGGAACAATTCCAGCAGCAGTATTTCCAACTGCTAATGTTCCCGCTCCTGGCATTCCTGCCAAGTCAAATATTGAAAACGGAATTGCTGCAACCGAAGTTCTCGAAGCGGTTTTATTGAAAATGACGGTTTGCTCTAAAGCAGCAATAATCCCGTCAAGGGTTGTGATTGCCATCTTATCCTAAAGTTATGATTCCGTTAGCATCAAAAGCAATGTTGAAGTTTCCTGCTGTAGAAGTAATATCACTTCCGAAATCAAGATAAGCAATAAGTTCATCAGCACTGGATGCACCGCCACGAGATTTGTACAAAACAGCTCCACGAGCTGTAATTGTAGCCGTTGAAATAACAACATCATCGGCATCGAAAACACCCTTATCGGATGTGGTATTCATCGTTACGGTTTTGTTTGCCAAAGCAACTCCACCAGCTGTATATCCTGCTCCAGATACTTCATTTGTAACATCACTACGTTTTGTATGCGTGTCAATATTTGGCACATAAGCCGCAGCTACTAGCATTAATTTTATGGTGTCAGTATCTAAATCGATACTACCGTTTGCGATGTCTCTTTTGAAAGAGTTGAAAATTGCATTTGCCATTTTATTTTAAGGTTTTAAATTATATGAATAAATTATTTTTCTTCGATATTTATAATTTGGCTTTCGCCACATTTGTCAACTAATTTTACCGTGACTTGTTTTTTACCTAAAAATCTGGTCTTGATTCCAAGAAAACTCCAAGGCCTTCTTTCCCAGTAACCAATTGCAGTTGTGTTTCCTATAAAAATTCTATCCGTAATATTTAATCCCAAAATACCATTTTGATAATTGATATTTCCTTTTATGATTAAACAAGCTGTACTATCTTTTATTGGAAAAACAATATTTTGTTTTGAATTTATGGCATTCAAAACATCTGATAGGTCAGTTTTTACAATTGAAGTATCACGATACTTCAATAAATGATTCATCACCGAAGTGACACGGTTTAGCTTGATATTATTTTCTTTTAACAAAGCTTTGTAATCATCATTCTGCTTCAAAGCGGCCATCATTTGTTTGTCGGTAAAAATCAATGTTTTCACTCGTAAAGAATCAAATCTTGAATTTGACAATTCATTTGCTTCAGTATCTTTTTTGAATTCTGCTTTGTCCAGATAATCTTTTACAAACCAAATTCCAGCACATACCAGGATCAATATTATTCCGTATTTTATGTAATTAAGATAATTCATTTGTTGTTTTAATTATTGACGTTAAAAACAAATTATGATAACCGGCAATTGTTCCTGCTTTATCAATTCCATTAATGATTTTTCTTGCAGCTATGGGATTGTCGGTAGTTTCATTGAAATAGATTTCAAGACATTTACCTGTGAAATCACCAAAAGAAGATGCTCCTTTTGTCATTCCTTCAAACATTATTTTGCTTGCATTTCGCATTACAAGTGCAAGCTCTGGATGGTTCAATAAATCAATTCCGAGTAATCTACCCATTAATTGATAATTCTCGTACCAAGTCAATTGCACAAATCCACGACCAAAATATATTTTATCTGGAGTAGTATATCCCATTCCTGACATTTTCACTTTCTGACCATATTTTCTTTTGCGACCTTTGCCGTATTCTTCGATAGGTTGCATCGTTTTTGCTGTTTCGTGCCAAGCAGTCGCCAGCATATAAGCCAACCATCGCAAATCATCGTGTTCAGAAGCTTCCCATTCATCAAAAATAGCCGTGAAGCCTTCAACTTGAGTTACGGTCAGTTTACCAAATGATTTTCGAATATTGTCGAATGTTGATTTTCTATTGATCATTATTTAGTCTTTATAGTTATCAAATAAATCGTTTAAATCTCCGTTTTTCTCGAAGTTGTAAATTCTATCCATTATAAAAGCAGGCGGGAATTGTTTGTTTGAAAGAACATAAACATTTTTTAAAACTTTTGAAATTGGATATAAAAGAGTTGTCACTTGTATTATAATTTTGAATCCTTCACCTACAAAATTATTTCCAGCAGTAAGTCTTAACATTTCCAGCATCATATAAACTACAATCAAAACAAACCATATCAACACATTTTTTTTAAACATTTCCACAAAATCAAAACTTCCCATTTTATGATGATAGATAACCCCAACTATCATATTTACCATTAAACAAATTAGAATAAAAGACGAAAATTGTTGATTATTTCTAAACCAAAAATCTAAACCATCCATTACATAAGCCATAGGTCCGAATGTTCCAATTAAATTAAAAAAGTATGTTGCTTTTTCTGTGAATGTTGGACGGCTGTCAACTAATAAAATAATTCTGCAAAGTGTTTCTTTTATGTAACTCATTTTTTAGGGCTATAATGATTTTTAAATAAAGGCGCAATTGCTCACGCCTTTTCTTTATTGTTCGGTGCTTGGAGTGAAGAAATTCTTCACTAAATAAGCAAATCCACCAGCTACGGCAGCAATTCCAATACTTTTCCAATCGAAAGTCAAGCTTCCTGTTGAAACACTTTGCTGTACAATTACCACAACTGGAGTAAGGATTGCCATTACTAAACCTTTTCCAAGGTCTTGCCAGTTAAGGCTCAAAAAATTACTTGTTTTCATATCTATTTATTTAAAATTACTTTTTTGATGAAGTCTATAAACTTTTGAAATAGACTTTTTTGGAACATCAACTTTCTGCATCGTCTAAAATTTAAAACTCAATCTTACACCTCCATTGTTTCGCCATTGGTTTACACCGTCGTTGAATTCCATATCTGAACGGTAATCTCTCCACGCTCTTAATCCTATGCTGGCGTTTTCCCAAAGATTGGTATCTATACCACATTCATAACCGAATAGTGGATGTCCACCATTTCTAGCAATTACTCCAAGCCTTATTCCTGAATAGAACCTTGTTTTTTCATACATTCCACGTGTAAAGCTTAAACCGAAAGAACCAACAAAGTCTGTATATCCGTTTTTCAAGGCTGCAAAATTCGTTATCGAAAATCGTTCGTATAAACTCCTGATATTTTCTACCTCGATACCTATATGCAAACCGTTTTCTTTGATGGATGCACAAGGGTCAACAACCACTGAAAACTGCCCAAATTGAGTTGTATTTAAACGAAATTGACTTTGAGAAAAAGCTACTGAAGTGACGAGTAATAATAGGATTAGGATTTTCATTAGTAGTTTGTGAATTGAGTTACTGTGACACCAGTACCGTTTTGGTCTGAAATCATTGTGGCGTTAGTTGATAACCCGGCTATTTTAATAGTTTTACCTGTTCCT
>NZ_JAYWCK010000140.1:0-4714 GCF_043780635.1 Flavobacterium sp. | reverse complement strand
GAGCCAATTGGTTTAATTTCTCCACATCCGGATTCACAAATTGCTTTTCGATATCAAAATCCAGAATTTCAAAATGACTCGAATAAGTAGTTTTTGAATTTAATTCCTTTACAGCAAAATTATATTGTCCAGCCATTAATCCATCAAGATTTACTTTAAAGGAATTGTTTCCCTTTAATAAATCATAGTTTTTGGTTTGCTTTGTTTTAATGTTGGTTACCGAAATTGTCAAACGTGCTTTCTCATCAAATTCATAATTTTTGTTGAAATATTGCGCCGAAACCTCTATTGATTCACCAGAATTATAGAAATTTTCGTGATTGACAACCAATGATTTTTTAGAATTATTGGAAGTCAAAAACTGAATGATTTTGTCTATAAAAATATCGAATTTTTCGAATGATTGATTATCAACGTGACTTTGCAAACGCCATTTCCAAAGGTTTTCTCCCAAAAGAAAAGCGGAACGTTTTCCCTGATTTTCGGTGAAAGCCAATAAAGGAAAATTAGTATCAATATTTCTGATTTTCGAAGAAAGTAATGTCGAAACATTTCCGTTTGTGGTTACAGTGCCAAAAGCATTTTGCAAAGGCGGAAAATTTTCGAAACCTAAATTATCAATGGCAAAGAGATTAAATTGCGAATTAAATTCCGCTAAATAATCTTCTTTCTGACCGCTCATTTTAAAAACCAAATTATTTTGTTGTTGGTTCAAAAAATTGAAATCGGTATTGGTTCCAGTAATAATAAAAGTGTTAATTCCAGCTAATTTATTATTCTCAAAAACCGACTTAAATTCAGCTGTTGATTGGTATAATATTAAAATAGTATAATCCTGTAATGATTTGATATCTTTAGGTTTAACAATGGTTACTTTTCGTTGTGCATTAGATTCAATAGCGCGCTTTAATGCGCCAATATCCGGATGATCTATAGCCGAAACTATGGCAACATTCGTCTTTTGGTCAATAATTTCAACAGCAAAATTCTTAGTATTATTATAGGTATTCTTCTCTTTTTCTTTGGATAAAATTGTAGCTTTAAAAACTTGCAGTCCTACTTTATCAGCAGGAAGCAATATATTTATAATCACTGATTTTTTCGATGGAGAAAAAGAAACGCTTTGCTTGCTCAAAACCGAATTTCCTTGTGATATATTAAAATTAGCATTTACACTTTTGTTTCCTGAATACTGCAAAAACACTTCCACAGGAAATTTATTCTTTTGAAAAGCATATTTATTGACATTCAGTTGTGTCACTTTCAAATCCAAGAACTTCGTTGTATCACCAACAACCAATGGATAAACTTTATTATTTGCGTCAAAAGAATAAACATAATCATTACCTGAAGTTTGGTTTCCGTCCGTAATTAAAACTGTTGGGAAAGTAGCATTCTTATAAATGCCTTTCAGATTTTTTGCAACTTCATCGATATTAGTTTGATTTCCCGTGAAATCGAACTGCTCTGAAGGTTGAAAATCACTGGCAAATCGATAGGATTGAACATCAAATTTTTCTTGTAAACCCTTGTTTTGAGAGAGTTTTTTATACAATTCCAAAGCTGTTTCTTTAGCTTTTAAATCAAGAATAGAACTTGAATTATCAACAACGATTGGCAAAGGAGTTTTTATTATTTCGAAAGTATTTCTGGAAATTATGGGATTAATCAACAACAGCAATATTCCAAAAATCGATACAAAACGCAGAAAAGCCAAAACCAAGTTCACATTCGACTTCGTTTTGGCCTTATAATAATATTGAAAAAAAGACAAACCACTTGCTATCACTAATGAAAGTAAAAGAAATAGAAAGGAGTTTGTCGTCATATTTTTTGGTAATCAGTAAATTTTGTTTTGTCTGCAGTTGCTGCCAACTGAAAACTGAAAACTGTCAACTTTTTTAAGTAAGCATTCCTCCACAAACATTCAAAACTTGTCCCGTAACATAAGAACTCATATCTGAAGCCAAGAAAAGACAAGCATTAGCAACATCTTCAGTAGATCCACCACGTTTCAACGGAATACTATCTCTCCAACCTTGAATCGCTTCGTCGCTTAATTTTGCCGTCATTTCGGTTTCGATAAATCCAGGAGCAATTGCGTTGCAACGTATATTTCGAGAACCCAACTCCAATGCTACCGATTTTGTAAACCCAATAACACCCGCTTTCGATGCCGCATAATTAGTTTGCCCAGCATTACCCTGAATTCCTACTACAGAACTCATATTGATGATTGAACCCGAGCGTTGCTTTAAGAAAGTTCTTTGAATCGCTTTGGTCATATTGAAAACCGATTTCAAGTTAACATTAATTACATTGTCAAAATCAGCTTCGGACATACGCATTAGCAAATTATCTTTTGTAATTCCGGCGTTATTAATTAAAATATCAACAGTTCCAAACTCAGCCAAAACAGCATCAACAAAGGTTTGCGCTTCATTGAAATCGGCAGCATTCGATTGATATCCTTTGGCTTTTATCCCCATTTCGTTCAATTCTTTTTCTAATGCCAAAGCAGATTCTACAGATGAACTATACGTAAACGCAACGTTTGCACCGTTTTTTGCAAAAATTTCTGCAATTCCTTTTCCTATTCCGCGACTTGCGCCAGTAATGATGGCAACTTTTCCTTCGAGTAATTTCATATTTTATGATTAATTTGATTTTTATTTGGAGCTTTTTCCTGCTATACGTTACAATCCACGCCCAAAATCGCGGGATTTTCACTGCAAATGAAATTCACTGAACTCCTATTAAAATAAAAGTGAAGTGAAGTAATCAGGGCTAATTAACACTCGCCAAATATAACAATAATTGTTTGTTTGAAAAAAAATTCTACTTCCAATTAAACCATTTAAAAAATAATTAGTCTTAAAATTCGTTAGCTTTTAACAATTGAAAAAATAGCCAATCTTAAACCCTTGATTTATTTATGAAAAACATCACTTCACTTTTATTAGTAGCCTTTGTATTAGTACTATTTTCTTGTAGCAATGGTAATGATTCCGGATCAACTGATTTATATCCAAATGTGACCGCAAAATTTGCAGGTAAAATTGACTTGAATATTCCAAGCAATTATGCAAACCAAGGAAAACCAGCTTATATTACAAAAGATAATACCGCTGGAAACCCAATCACCGATAAAGGAGCAACTCTAGGACGAGTTTTATTTTATGACACCAATTTATCATCAAATAATACTATTTCTTGTTCTTCGTGTCATATTCAAGCTAATGCTTTTGGAGATATTGCCTTAGCCAGTGATGGTGTAAACGGAACAACAACAAGACATTCAATGCGTTTAGCAAATTCAAGGTTTTCAGTAGAAAACAAATTCTTTTGGGACGAAAGAGTTTCCACTTTAGAGATTCAAACAACGCAACCTATTCAAAATCATATCGAAATGGGATTTAGCGGAACAAGCGGAGATGGAAACATTGCAACGCTAATTACAAAACTTCAAAACATCGGCTATTATAAAGAATTGTTTAAATATGCTTTTGGTTCCGAAGAAATCACTGAAAATAAAATTCAATTGGCTTTAGCACAATTCGTAAGAAGTATTCAGTCATTTGATTCAAAATACGATCTTGGAAGAGCTTTGGTTGCGAATGATAACCAGCCTTTTACTAATTTTACAGCTCAAGAAAACCAAGGTAAAAATCTATTTTTAACACCACCTGTTTTTAATGCGACTGGTTCTAGAACTGCTGGAGGAGTTGGTTGTGCTGCTTGTCATGCAGCTCCCGAATTTGATATTGATCCCAACACAAAAAATAATGGAATAATTGGCGTTTTAAACGGAACTGGAATTGATATTACAAATACAAGAGCTCCATCGTTACGGAATTTGGTTAAAACTGACGGAACAACAAATGGTCCAATGATGCACACCGGAAATCTTACTACTCTTCAAAATGTAATTGGTCATTATAGCAAAATTAATCTCGCACCAGGAAATACAAATCTTGATCCAAGATTGGCTCCAAGCGGTTTTGGACAACAATTAAATCTAACTGCTCCTGAAGTAGATGCTTTGATTGCTTTTCTAAAAACCCTTTCAGGAACCAATGTATATGTTGATGCAAAATGGTCCAGTCCTTTTTAATTATAAAAAAAGCCTCACAAACGCGAGGCTTTAAAATTATTTTATAAGAATTAACTAAAAAGCCACATTCCATCTTGGCAATTTTCCATTTTCATCCAAGAAATTCTGTAAAATTTGTCCTTCTACAAAAGTTGGAATTACTTTATTTTTCTCGTTGAAAGTTTCGTACCAATACACTTCCAATCTTTCAATTTTTTCCAGTTTCATTTGTGCTGGCCAAGAATATTTTCTTCCAGTTTTCGCAAATTGATGTCCGTTTACGATTTTATCGAACAAACCGCCATTTTTGCTTTTCAAAGTACCATCATTTTGAATCGTTCCGGTAGACCCTACCATAATCAATTCTTTCTCTTCTCCATCAATAGTATAGACAAGGAAAACGCCGCTTCCTGCTTCCGTAGCATTGCAAACCTCTTCTAAACTATCATCCGTTGTATAACTAAACTGATTTTTGACTTTGAATTTTTTTAATTCTTTATACATCTTATTTTCTATTATTATTAATGAATAACCCCGAAGCAGAGCTTCGAGGTATCGTGTTAGTCGAATAAGAAACTCAATTGATTTCTATGAAATTTTTTATACTTGTTTTTCTCATCT
>NZ_JAYWCK010000139.1:0-10807 GCF_043780635.1 Flavobacterium sp. | reverse complement strand
AAAGTGCTTGTAACAGGATTTTAAAATCCTGTTACAAGTACTTTTTTATTGTCTGAAAACAACGCTAATCAAAATAAGCAATGTTTTTCAGTGTCCTCCCATATTTACATTAGATTTTTTAATTTTGTGTTGCAAAAATGGCCTTTGGCAAAATTCGTTCTATAAAATAAGAATAGGCTAGTTCCGAAGGATGTAAGCCGTCTGTTGCAACCAACTTTGGATTCAGCAAACCCTGTCTGGTAATATCTGTAATGTTTATATATTCTATGTTATTATCCAAGCAATACTTTTGTGCATAAGCATTATACTTATCTATTTCCGTAGAAATTTTAGCAGGGTTAACAGATTGCTGCCCGAAAGGGGTATAAGCATAATCTGGAATGGAAACTACAATTACATTCGTTTTATCTCCTTTTGCAAGCGCAATTGCTTTGTTAATTAGTTCAGGAAATTCGTATTGATAAACCTGAAAATTTAGGTTTTGATATTGGTTATTAACACCAATTAAAAGTGTCACTAAATCATAATTTGTTGTTGGATTTTGGGCATTAATTGCCGAAATCAAGTTGGTCGTCGTCCATCCCGTTTGTGCAATAATTTTTAAAGAAGTTACATTTCCAAGACTCTTTTTTAATTGTTCAGGAAATCTGCAAGTTTCACATACGCTTTGACCAATGGTGTAACTATCACCAAGTGCCAAGTAGTTAATCTCTTTAACAGGCGTTTGTGAAGGAGTATTGGGAATTGGAATTAAAATAGTTCCTGATGATAATGATTTTGGATTGACTTGTTCATCAGGATTTCCAACACTACAACTAGATGCTAAAAGCAACAAAAAAGAGGCAAACACAATTTTGAATAAATTCTTTTTCATTTTTAAATTGGTGTTAAATTTAGTTTTCTATTAAATAAAATTAAGCTATTTCCATTTTCATCATAATTTGTTCTTCAATGGCATCCCATAACCCGATTCGTTTTTCTAGTGCCAAAATCGAAATTTCTTCAACATCAGTCCACTTTTGGGCATCAGTTCCGCAAAGTTCTGTTATCATTTTCATCGCCATAGGCCCATGTTCATCTGCATCTAATTCGATATGTCTTTCAAAATAGTAAATCAGTTTGCTTAAATCATTTTCAGGGAAATTAGCTTGAAAGTTTCTTAATATCTCGGTAAAAATTGATGGGATTAAATCTTCTCTTCCAAAGGTGAAAGCTGCGGCAATTTCATGTGATTTGCCTTCATCAATAACCCTAAACGTAAAATCCAAAAAGGCTTTAATATTTGGATGTAAATTGCTTTTTTTAATTGCTACAAATATATTGTGAAGCGAATTAACTTCAGATAAAAAATTTTCAATACCGGTTGTATTTGCGCCACATGATTTCATTGCTTCAATATACATTTCATAATGGCTTTGGTGACGGCCATCAATAGTTAAATCAGTTTCTTCAGCAAGAACAATTTCATTAATCAAATACCTTGTTTCAGGATTTTTAGAAGGAAACCAAGGCGTGGTTGTACAAGTTAATTTGGCTTGTAAAGCCTTTAATAATGACATAAAATCCCAAACCGCAAATATATGATTTTCTAAAAAGCAGTTTAAGTCCTCAATAGTTTTTACTTTGTTATACAATGAATGATCTAATAACAGTTCTTTTTGAGGTTGAATTTTATGATTTATGTTTGCAATATTCATTGTTTATTTTTTTTCTATAAAAATAAAAAAGCTTCCTGTTTCCAAGAAGCTTTTACTATCGATTTTATGAATAGTTTAATAGTTGTTTATCATTACTTGAAAGCTGGAATTCCCGTAATGTCCATTCCCGTTATCAATAGATGAATATCGTGCGTTCCTTCATACGTAATTACTGACTCTAAATTCATCATGTGTCGCATGATGGAGTATTCACCTGTAATTCCCATTCCACCGAGCATTTGTCGTGCTTCACGGGCAATATGAATCGCCATATCCACATTGTTTCTTTTGGCCATTGAGATTTGAGCCGTTGTGGCTTTTCCTTCGTTTCTCAAAACGCCCAATCTCCAAGTTAGCAATTGTGCTTTGGTGATTTCGGTTATCATTTCGGCCAATTTCTTTTGTTGCAATTGAGTTCCGGCAATAGGTTTGTCAAATTGGATTCTTTCTTTAGCATAACGCAAAGCTGTGTCATAACAATCCATTGCAGCGCCGATTGCTCCCCAGGCAATTCCAAAACGTGCTGAATCCAAGCATCCAAGCGGAGCTCCAAGACCTGATTTATTTGGCAATAAATTTTCTTTAGGCACTTTTACGTTATCAAAAATCAATTCTCCAGTTGCCGAAGCACGAAGTGACCATTTATTATGTGTTTCCGGAGTTGTAAATCCTGGCATACCTCGTTCTACAATTAAACCATGAATTCTACCTTCTTCATTTTTTGCCCAAACTATAGCAATGTCAGCAAATGGTGCATTCGAAATCCACATTTTGGCACCATTCAATAAATAATGATCGCCCATATCTTTGAAATTGGTAATCATACTTCCCGGATCAGAACCGTAATTAGGTTCGGTCAAGCCAAAGCAACCCATAAATTCTCCGGAAGCCAGTTTTGGTAAATATTTCATTCGCTGTTCCTCGTTTCCGTATTTCCAAATAGGATACATTACTAATGATGATTGAACCGAAGCAGTTGAACGAACACCAGAATCGCCTCTTTCGATTTCCTGCATAATCAAGCCGTATGAAATATGATCCAAACCTGCACCGCCATATTCTTCTGGAATATAAGGTCCAAAAGCACCAATATCAGCCAAACCTTTAATGATTTGTTTTGGGAATTCTGCTCTTTGAGCAAAGTCTTCGATGATTGGAGAAACTTCACGTTTTACCCATTCACGTGCTGAATCACGTACTAATTTATGTTCGTCTGTCAACAATTCGTCGAGGTTGTAGTAATCTGGAGCTTGAAATAAGTCTGGTTTCATATGTTAGTCATTACGAGAGCAACGAAGCGAAGCAATCGGTTAATAATTGTCTTGCAAATCTACACAAAGAAATATAACAAAACAATGATGAAATGTTATATTTTTAAAAATATAAAAAAGGGATATCAAAATTCAAATATTGAATTTAAACGGGTGCTACATCTTCAAATAAAAATTCTTCGTCAATTCGATGTATTCTGGAGTGTAAATATGTCGTGAGGTTTCAATAATTAGTTCATCAATAGGGAAACCTTGATTTTGGTTTCGGCTAAAAGCCAATAAACTGCGTTTGGTTTCGGTAGTTGGAGTTCCTTTTACACGAGTAATTTTTATGGGAAATAATTCCTGTTCTTTGGCAAGAGCTAAGAAAGTTGACTCTTCTTTGAAAGGAATAATAACGGAAAAGATTCCGTTTTCAGAAAGCAACAAAGCGGCAGCTTCAATCAAATCATCGAAAGGCATAGCGTCTTGAAAACGTGCTAAATCTCGTTGTTCATTTTCGGATTTGTAATCTTCGGTATAAAAAGGAGGGTTGGAAACAATTAAATCATATTGCTGCGCCAGTTCGCTTTCGCTCGGGTCGTCTTCGGGTTCTTCAACAAATTCGTCCAAAGCTGCGTGAAAACAAAACAAGCGGTCATTCCAAGGGGAATTTTCAAAATTATCAGTAGCTTGTTCATAAGCGTTTTCGTCGATTTCGAGAGCGTCAATTTGGTTTGCCGAACTTCTTTGAGCTAACATCAAAGCGATAATTCCAGTTCCAGTTCCAATGTCTAAAATGCTGTAAGGATTGTTTTCGATAGGAGTCCAAGCACCAAGCAAAACGCCATCAGTACCAATTTTCATAGCACATCGGTCTTGTTCAAGATAGAATTGTTTGAATTGGAATTTGGACATAAAGATTGCTGATTGTAGATTAATGAATGCTGACCCGAGCGATAGCGAACTGGCGAAGCATTTCAGATTTTTGAGCAACTGAACACTAAAAACTAAACACTTTTCTAAAGGTACATTTCAATCAGACCTTCAGGCAAATCCATAATGACTTTTTTGTTTTCCCTGTCAATTTTCACAAGAAAATGGTCAATCATTGGAATAAGAATCTCCACTTCTCCATTTAAAACTTCGAATAAGGGTTGGGCTGTGGAATCATTTATAGATTGAATTTTTCCAACAATGCCAAGACGTTTGTCTTCGACTTCAAAACCTATTACTTCGTGAAAGTAGAATTTATTGCCGGTAAGTTTTGGCAATAGTTGCAAAGGAAGGTATAAGTCGTTACCTAAAAGTGCATCAGCTTCTTCTTCGGTATTTACGTCTTCAAAACGGATTCTAAGAAAGTCATTTTTGTGAAGCGAACTGCTTTCAATAAAAAAAGGAACCAAGTGTTTGTTGCATTCAACAAACACTGATTCCAAGTTTTCGTATAACTCTGGTTCGTCCGTGTCTAAATAGGCTAGAACTTCCCCTTTAAAGCTAAATTTTTTTGCGATTTTACCTAAATAGAAACAATCTTCTTTACGCATCCTCGCTTGAAAATTAGGCTTCTTTTGTTTCGTTATTTTGCTCCGCCTGTTCGCTAGCGCTCGAGTCTTGTGCAGCAGGAGTTTCTTCAACTTCAGCAACTGGAGCTTCTTCAGCAACAGGAGTTTCTTCAACTGCAACTTCAGCAACAGGAATTTCTTCGACTGCAACTTCTTCAACAACAGCTTCAACTTCTGGAGTTTCTTCAACTTCAACTTCAGCAACTGGAGCTTCTTCAGCAACAGGAGTTTCCTCTTCTGTAACTTCTTCAGCAGCAGCTTCAACTTCTACTTCAGCAACTTCTTCTTCAATAGCAGGAGTAGCAGCAGCAATAGCATCTGCTTCAGCTTGTGCGGCAGAAGCTAAACGTTTTGCGTTTACAGCTTGTTCTGCTTTGAAAGCTTTAGTTTTAGCATCAGCTTGCGCTTTTGTCAAACCTTCTTTTTTAGAATCTACTTTTCCTGATTTTGCTTCTAACCATTCAGCTAATTTTGCATCAGCTTGTTCTTGAGTTAAAGCTCCTTTACGAATACCACCATCAAGGTGATGTTTCAATAAAGCTCCTTTGTAAGAAAGAATAGCTTTAGCTGTTTCAGTAGGTTGAGCACCATTGTGCAACCATTTTACTGCGCTATCAAGATTTAAATCGATAGTTGCAGGATTTGTGTTTGGATTGTAAGTACCAATTTTTTCTAGGTATTTACCGTCTCTTTTTGAGCGAGCATCAGCTGCTACAACCCAGTAAAAAGGTTTTCCTTTTTTACCGTGTCTTTGTAATCTAATTTTTACTGACATAATCTTATGATTAAATTTTGAGGTACTCGACCTCGATTAATTAAGGGTGCAAAGATACATTTTTTATCGATAAATACTAATGAGATTTGTATTTTAATGAATGACACTGTATTATGTCGATTTTCAATGTGAATTTTCAGTTCAATTTCAATTTTTTAATCAAAATAATATACTTTTGTGAAGATCAATATCACAAATTATGAAAAAACAACTTCTATATATACTCTTGTTAATTGCTTTTATTTCTTGCCAAGATGATGTAAAGTTTAACAGCCCTTCTTTTGAAGGTCAAAAGGATAATGTGTTTTGGAGAGCCATTGATTCTAAAGCTATACTTGCCACAAATGGTTCTTTAAGTATTGAAGCCTATACTAGAAACGAAAAGCTGACGTTAAAAACCACTTCTAAAAATCTTGGAGCTTATATTTTAGGAATTAACAATTTGAATACTGTAGCTTATGTTCTAACGGATGCCAATGGCACTATAACTTTCTCAACTGGAATTGGTAAAGGGAATGGTGAGATTGTCATTGAAGAATATGATGTAGTAAATAAAACAGTTACAGGAACATTTAAATTTAATGCAGTGAATGTAAATAATAATCCATTGGCTGGACCGCTTTTGAATTTTCAATATGGTCACTTTTATAAAGTTCCAGTGAAATAACGTGTTAGTTTTGAAATTTGAGTAAATTTTATAAAAAACTCTTGTAATCAGGGCTTTTGGAACCTAAATTTGAATATTTCACAAAAATATTAAGTATAAATTAGCTAATACATAGTAGATTAGAGAAAAATAAGACTACATTTGTGCCAATTATTATAAATAAGTACATATGAATATTTTTGTTGGAAGCCTTCCATTCAGTATTGAGGAAGCAGATTTAAGAGAGTCTTTCGAGGCTTACGGTGCAGTTGATTCTGTAAAAATTATCACTGATAAATTTACTGGAAGAAGTAAAGGATTCGGTTTTGTTGAAATGTCAAATGATGACGAAGCTCAAAAAGCAATTGATGAGTTAAACGGAGCGACTGTTCAAGGTCGTGCTATTGTAGTGAATAAGTCTGAGCCAAAACCAGAAGGCGAAAGAAGAAGTTTTAACAGCAACAGCCGTGGTGGAGATTCACGCGGAGGTTATGGTGGTGGAAACAGCCGTGGTGGAGATAACCGTGGTGGTGGAAACAGAGGAGGATATTAATATTTTCTTTTAATACATAAAAAAAGGTGTCAATGTAAATTGACACCTTTTTTGTTTGGATATTATTGGTTTACAAATTGGCAACTAACCAATCTCCAACTTCGCTAGTTTTATAAGCTTTGGCTCCTTTTGTCGCCAAATCTTCGGTAACAATTCCTAATTCCAGTGATTTGTTGACAACAGTTCTTATTGCTTCAGCTTCTTCTTTTAATCCAAAAGCATCTTCAAACATCATCGCTGCTGACAATACTGTTGCCAATGGATTTGCAATATCCAAGCCTGTAGCTTGTGGATAAGAACCGTGAATTGGTTCATACAATGAAGTGTGTTCACCAACAGATGCTGACGGCATTAATCCCATCGAGCCTGAAATTACCGAAGCTTCATCAGTCAAAATATCTCCAAATAAATTTTCGGTAATTAATACGTCATAAGAATTTGGCCATTGAACCAAACGCATTGCAACTGCATCAACAAATTCGTAGCTAACTTCTACTTCAGGATAATCTTTTTCCATAGCTTGTACCGTTTCTCTCCACAAACGGGAAGTTTCTAATACGTTAGCTTTGTCAACACAACACAATCTTTTGCTACGTGTCATAGCTAATTCAAACCCTTTCTTTGCCAATCTTTGCACTTCAACTCTGGTGTAAGTACACGTATCGAAAGCTGTTTCTCCACCATCTTTTCTTCCTTTTTCTCCAAAATAAATTCCACCAGTAAGTTCTCTCAAGAAGATTAAATCAGTTCCTTCAATACGTTCTCTTTTCAATGGAGAATTATCTATCAAAGATGGAAATGTAAATGTTGGACGAACATTGGCAAACAAACCTAATTTTTTACGCATCAACAATAAACCTTGTTCTGGTCTTACGGTTGCTTTTGGATCATTGTCATATTTTGGGTGTCCGATGGCTCCAAACAAAACAGCATCGGCTTTCATACAGATTTCGTGGGTTTCATCAGGATAAGGAACTCCAACAGCATCTATGGCACAAGCACCTGTTAATGCTGGCTTCCAAGTGATTTCGTGGTTGAATTTCTTTGCAATGGCATCAGAAACTTTTACTGCTTGACTGATTACTTCGGGACCTATTCCGTCTCCTGCTAAAAGGGCGATATTAAATTTCATTAATTTTTTATTGTATTATTATTTTTTCGGTTTTTTATAAGTTAGGCTGTTGCTATGTTCAGCATTTTTTGTGTTGCTTTGATTGCAGCAACGGTTTGGTCTGAATCTAGTCCTCTCGTTTTGAATTCTTTTACGCCGTTAGTCCAAGTGATTATAGTTTCACATAGTGCATCTGAACTACTTCCTGGAGGAATTCGAACCGCATAATCAATAAGTTTGGGTAGCGTCATCTTTTTGCTTTTATATATTTTTGTCAAAGCATTCATAAATGCATCAAACTGTCCATCTCCTTGGGCATTTTCTTCAATTATTTCACCGTCAATTTTTAAACAAAGTGTAGTAGATGGTCGCATTCCTTTGGAGTGAACTAAGACATATGACTCAATTACAATTTTGTCTTCATAAGTTTGACTGTCTAATACATCAGAAATAATATAAGGTAAATCTTCTTTGGTAACTGTTTCTTTTTTGTCCCCTAATTCAATAATTCGTTGGGTAACCAACTTTAAATCTTCTTGATTGAGATGTAATCCTAATTCCTGAAGGTTTTTTTCAATATTAGCTTTTCCAGATGTTTTTCCCAAAGCATATTTTCGTTTTCTGCCAAAACGCTCCGGAAGCAAATCATTGAAATATAAATTATTTTTATTGTCTCCATCCGCATGAATTCCGGCTGTTTGTGTAAATACATTGTCACCCACAATAGGTTTGTTGGCTGGAATTCTATAACCTGTAAAAGTCTCGACAAGTTTACTCACTGAGTATAAAGAAGATTCCCTAACATTGATTTTTACTTCCGGAAGGAAATCATTTATCACAGCAACTACACTTTCTATAGGAGCATTGCCAGCGCGTTCACCCATTCCGTTAACGGTAACGTGCAAGCCGTCGATTCCCGCTTTTACTGCTTCCAAAACATTGGCAACGCTTAAATCATAATCATTATGTGCGTGAAAATCAAAATGAATATTTGGATATTTAGCAGTTATTTTCGAAATATATTCAAAAGTTTGCGACGGAATTAGAACGCCTAAAGTATCCGGCAACAATATCCTTTTGACTGGTTGAGTTGCCAAAAATTCCAAGAATTGAAACACATATTCAGGAGAATTCCGCATTCCATTACTCCAGTCTTCCAAATAAATATTAGTTTCAATATTGTTTTCCTTTGCCAATGCAATGATTTCTGCAATTTCTGCAAAATGTTGTTCGGGCGTTTTTTTCAATTGATGAGTCAAATGATTCATTGAACCTTTGGTCAATAAATTTTGAACTTTAGCTCCCGCTTTTTTCATCCAATCTATTGAAAGGCCACCATCAACAAAGGTCAAGACTTCGATTCTGTGGCAATAACTTTTTTCTTCAGCCCAAGCCATAATACCTTTTACGCCTAGAAATTCACCTTTACTTACTCGTGCCGAGGCAATTTCGATTCTATCAATATTTAATTCTTCCAGCAACAATTGCGCAATGGTTAATTTTTCTGCAGCAGAAAACGATACTCCGGAGGTTTGTTCACCATCTCGAAGTGTCGTATCCATTATTTCAATTTTTCTTTTTTCCATTTTGACTGTGTAAATTCTCTTTGTATTATAATTTATTTTCCTTTAAGACAGTTAATTTTCAATCTCAATTTGAAATAAACTTAATGTGATTCCTTCATAATGTTTAGGCAATCCTTTGTATTCTGGCGTTATCACACCTAGAAAGTCAAACCCACATTTTTGATAATATTCTATTAATGATTCGTTGTCGCCCCAAGTATCCATTCTCAAAAAATCTAATTTTTTTTCTTTGGCAAATGGAATTCCCCATTCAATAATCCTTTCAACAAAATGCTGTCCTCTAAATTTTGGATGTGTCACAATTCTATGAAAATAAACCGCTTTGTCTGTGTTTTTTTCTTTCCAAATACTTTCATCTTCAAAAGTAATAGCAAAAACACAGGCGATTTCATCATCAATAATCAACTTCCATTGTCGGTTTTCTGCAATCTCTTTGGTAACCAAATCCCTGTCAAAACCTTGCCATTGTTTATTGAATTTCGTCTTTTGATATTCAACAGCTAAATCATAAAATTTAAAAATTTCATCAATATCTTGTATTGTGCTTGGCTTGAAATTCATTTATTAATCATTTTTTTTATACTCCAAAACCATCTCAAAATGTTCCACTATTGGAAACGGATCATAATAATGATGGAGCAATTTTTTCCATTCTAAATAGTGTTCGGATTGTCTAAAACCAATGGTATGATCTTCCAATTTCTCCCAATCAACAAGTAAAATGTATTTATTTTCCTGTTCTATGCACTTTCGTAAACTATGTCCTGAATACCCTTGAATCGAACTTATGTATTGACGGGCAATCTCAAAATCTTTTTCAAATTGTTTTTCTTCTCCTTTTTTTACGAAAAGGATGGCCACTTCTAGAATCATTTTTTAATAAGGCAATTTATCAGCAAATTCCACAATCTCCTTTTTAATGTTTTGCAAATAATCTATATCGTCAAAACCATTAACCATATTGTCTTTTTTATAACCACTGATGTCAAACGACTCTTTTTCGCCAGTTGCTTTAAGTGCAATTGTTTGTTCTGGAAGGTTGATTTCCAATTCTGTTTTTGGGTCAGCTTCAATAGCTTTGAAAATTTTATCAGCAAATTCAGGACTTACCTGAACCGGCAAAACACCAATGTTCAAACAGTTATTTCTAAAAATATCAGCAAAAAAGCTAGAAACTACCGCTCTAAAACCGTAATCGTAAACTGCCCAAGCCGCGTGTTCTCTTGAAGAACCAGAACCAAAGTTCTTTCCTCCAACAAGGATTTTTCCGCTATAAGTTGGGTTGTTTAAAACAAAATCAGTTTTTGGAGAACCATCATTATTGTATCTCCAGTCACGGAAAAGGTTGTCGCCAAAACCAACTCGTTCTGTTGCTTTCAAAAAACGAGCAGGAATAATTTGATCCGTATCTACATTTTCAATAGAAAGCGGAACTGCGCTACTTGTAAGTATATTAAATTTGTCGTAAGCCATTTTATATATTTTCTAGAGTGACTATTTCACCCGTTACTATTATTTTATTAATTCTCTTGGATCTGTCAAAACTCCTGTAACAGCAGCGGCAGCAGCCATAAACGGACTTGCTAACAATGTCCTTGAACCTGGACCTTGACGTCCTTCAAAA
>NZ_JAYWCK010000138.1:0-41244 GCF_043780635.1 Flavobacterium sp. | reverse complement strand
AAGACTGTCCCATAATCAGACCAAAATTGTATCCTGTTTTTTTTAACCATTAAGAGATTAAGGAAATTAAGTTTTTAGCCTTAATGAACCTTAATTTTTTAATGGTTTGAAGAGAAAAAAACCTTATTTTATATATAAACTAAATCCATGCTTTTTCACCAGATAAGAAATATAAGATCATTTAAGAAGAAAGTGATCTAAGATTTAGTATCGTAGGATTGTAATGCTGATTAAAGTAAAGGAAAAGGATGCAGACAGCTGGTTCGTAGTATTGGTATATTTTGACTCGTCCTAAAATAACATTAATCTGATCCCTGAACACCGATAACAGACAACCCACAACCGACAACCCAACCCGAGAGCTCCGCTCGAACCGGCGAAGCAAACCAACAACCGTCAACCACCAACCGACAACTCCTTCTTAACATTCTCCTCAAAATAAACAGTAAGCAACGACAACGAATACACAAAGAGTGGTTTTATTATTTTGCTTTTATTGTAATGGAATGATTTTCAGTTTTGCGTCGTCGTGTTCTTTGAAGGCATTACTTAGTGATAAATGATTTTCTAAAGCTTGCATATCATTTGCAATAAGTGAAGCGCTAAATTCTTGTGCTCTTTGCAACATTCTGATATATGCCGCCGGTTCATCGTTTCTTGTTAGTCGTCTTAATGCTCCTAAATAATCATCGCGATACACTGTTGGAATGATGATTCGAGTTTGGTTTGCTTTTACTAATTCGGCATTCATCATTACCCTTGCAATTCTGCCATTTCCATCCAAGAATGGGTGTATTTCGCTTATCATAAACGTAATGTAGGCTGCTTTTGCGAATGGTTCTTGCAGTGCTTGGTAGTAATCAAATCCTTTTATTAGTGTCCCTCTAACCAAGTTATGATCGACAAAGTGCGTTTCGCCTGCGCGGTTGTTTTTGTCTTTGAATTGACCTGGTTTTTTTGAGGTTCTTGCTCCCAAAAGTATTTGATGCCTGTATTGTAATATATACAGTAATTCATCTGGATTTGAAGGTGTTGTACTCATTTCCATTTGATTGCTTACTAGTCTGTAGGTTCCTAAAATGTCGTGTGAATCTTCGTCACGATTTGGAATTGCTGTTTCGGTTTGAATGATGCTTTTAGCTTCTTCTATTTCAAAAATAGTTCCTTCGATGTAGTTGGAAAAATAGGCTTCAAAGAAAGCAAAATTTCGAAAGGCATTGGTTTCTTTGTTTCTGTCTTGGCTCTCTTTATAGGGTTGCTGTTGTAGCTCTATAAACAATTTTTCGAATAATTCTATACGGTGTTTGTCGTAAGGGTTTCCCAAAGCTCTGGCTACTGCCAATGGTGAGGTGAGTATTTTAGAAGGTTTTGTTGATAGTAAGGCACTTATTAGTTTGTTGAGTTTGCCAAATTCAGTTTGCATCTCTAATTTGTTGGCAATTTCTCTAGCTTTGTCACGAAACTGGTTTAGCCCCTCTTCTCCTTTTACTTGTGCTATTTGTTCTAATTTATTTTCAATTTCCGGTAAAGTAATCGTTTTGGACGTTGGTCCAATTTGGCGTGAAGATTGTAGGTTTTCTAAGAAAGCTCTTTCTTGTTGCGATACAAATAATTCTCCCGAAAATGGATTGTCTCCTTCTATTGCCGGTAGTCCTTCCATAAAGCGAATGGTTATTCCCGGCAGTTCAATTTTCTTGGTATAGGTATAAGTTACAAATAGTTGATTTGCCGTTGTTGGTTTGAATTCTAGAGCGGAACGATGACTTAATACGGCACCAGGATATAGTTTTCCTAGAATGGTAAAAATATTTCTTCTAATAATTACGGGGGAAGGATCCTTGAAATTTGAAGTATAGATACGAGGAGCAATTTTTTTTATTTGCCCTGTTTCTTCCAGTTTTCGGAATTGTCTGCTTATTGCCGAATCGCTTGAAGCTAAAATTACTTCCTGAAGGTGAATTGGTATATTATTTTCCATTAATACTGCTTTTAAACCTCAAAAATAGCTATTAATTTCCAGTAAAATGGTATTTACTACAAATATTTTCCATTATAAAGCTATTCAGGCCTTTTTGCGTTTCCCAGTAAAAGAGGGTTGGGGATCTTGTTTATGTGTGTTGTTGAACAGAAGGCAGGTGGCAGGTGGCAGATTACAGTCCCGATAGCTATCGCGAGCAGATTTATCAATGCTCAATGATTCGATTAGCACAAAATCCTAATAACAGACAACCGACAATCGATAGCCTACCAGTCATAAATAATTCATATCCTAGCTATTGGATTTCCATTTATGGAAGCTTCCACCAGATAGCCTATAAATTTAGCAAATGGTGCTATATTGTGTCCAACGCTGGCTTGTTCAAGTGTATTCATATAAGTCGCTCGGTCTTCAACAGGAATTACGGTCCAGGGATAGCCTCCTGAAGATAACATTACATTCATCAAAAAACGTCCAATTCTTCCATTTCCATCCATATAAGGATGAATATATACAAATATAAAATGACCCAAAACCGCTCGAACTGATGCCTCTTCTTCTTCCTCCAATAATTGAAAAAGTACAGGCATAACGTCGCTAATAGCCTCTTTGTTTATAGGAACGTGTTTGGACTGACCAATATACACCTGATGATTTCGGTAACCCGCTAAATCCGAAGGTTTTAATAATCCTACAACTACACTCGGTGCAAACAATTCTCGATACCAATCGCCATGGGTATCATCGGCAACTTTTCCGGCATTTTCTCCTGCTACTATTCGAATTACACTTTCTTTTACCGAATTAAAAGCCTGCCAATAGCCCCTTGCTGCCATGGCATCACGTTGTTTTTTATCGGCTTCATTTTCTTGAATGTTCCACTCTCCGCTTCTAACACGTTCAATAAGTTCGGGTGAAACACGATATTTTTCAATAGACAAGGAATGATAAGCGTCAGTCGTGTAAATTTCTTCAATCTGTTTTAAATAGGTTATTTTATCTATGGGTAATCCTGCAGCTTTTGGAAAAACAGCAATAACGGTCTTTCGCATTTCCTGCCACATCAATCGGATCCTGTTCACATAAGGGGAATGTTCTCTGGAAGATAATGAAATTCCTGTTTTCTCTTCAAAAGGATCGACTTCTCTTACATCATAACCAGCAGTTTTCATTGTTTTTAAAATAGTATCTGCTACCTTAACTTGACCAATATTTCTAAAAGCACCTACAATTCGACCCGCTTTTAAGGCATGCCCACCATCAAGTAATAGTGCTAACAATGGCGAAGCATCATGGATTAAACTAAAAGCGGTTCGCACTTCTATTGGATTACTTGTAAATAAAGAAGGGGAACAATATACGATAGCCGATGTCAAATTTAATATGCGAAGTCCTTTATGAATTTCAACAGTTTCTAATTCAGATAGCTCTGATTTCATGGTAAATAAAGAAGTTCCAAAAAGTAAAGAAGTCAAGCTATTATTCCCTTTAGTAGAGCGAATCATCATCTGATGGGGTACTGCATCATTTCCGGCGTGTATCAATAAGGATTGGTCAGCACTAATCCAATAATCTTCGTCATAGCGGTCTTGTAAATAGCGGGAACAAAAATCCCAATAAGAGGTGTACCAAGAGGTACTATCTCCTTTTTTTTCATCAGGAGGAACAGATAGATACCAGCCTTTAAATACCTCTCGGATAAAACCTTGCTTAAGTAACCGTTCTTTATGCACCCTACTCAAATCGGTTGCTTTAATAGCAATTATTTTTTTGTCTTGTAGTCTTTGAAGTACCTCTAAAGAGGCTGCTAATTTTTCTCCTGGTGTGGCCATTGAAATGGAAGAGTTAAAAAGGGGTGTTTGTTATTGTATCGCGTTGTGAGTTTATTATTATATTGCGTTGTGTGTTTATTATTATATTGTGTTGTGCGTATATTATTATATTATGCAAATATATAAAAAAATAAGGAATACCGATGAGTAAGGGGTCAACTGCTTAATCGTTTAACTAAACAGAAAACAGATGGCTGATTTATAAATGATCAATGATCCAATTAGCACAAAAACCTATCTGCCATCTGCAACCTGCTACCTGCCCTCTGCAACCTGCCCTCTGCTACCTGCTACCTGACCACTGCTACCTGCTACCTGCAACCTGCCATCTGCCACCTGCCATCTGCCACCTGCTACCTGCAACCTGCTACCTGCAATCTGCTGACCACTGCTCTCTGCTACCTGCCCTCTGCTACCTGCTACCTGCAATCTGCCATCTGCAACCTGCCACCTGCCATCTGAAACCTGCCACCTGCCATCTGCTACCTGCTACCTGACCACTGCTACCTGCTACCTGCCATCTGCTACCTGCAACCTGCAACCTGCTACCTGCCATCTGCAACCTGCTACCTGCTACCTGCAACCTGCAACCTGCTACCTGCCATCTGCTACCCGACTATTCTCCTCAAAATAAACATTAAGCAACGACAACGAATACACAAAGGCTGGTGCGGCGGTGCGCATGGCGGCATGATTGATGGTTAAAAACCAGAAAACCACAAAACACAGCAGGAACATATTAAATTTGTTCTCGACATATAAAAATAAAGGGGTAAAAAACAGGATCAGCAGACCCATAATACCCAGGGAACCGTGTTCCGCCAGCATACGCGTAATTTCGTCATGAGATAAAGTCCCATCGCCGGTCTCGGCCTGGCGTACTTCTACTCCTTTGCCCACCCCTACACCAAAAACGGGATTATTCAGGAAAGCTTTGATTTCGCCCTTTGCGACATCCTCCCTTCCGGTAAACTTAGATTCCTTTACTCTTCCTGCAGCATCCTGGTTCGCATACCTTTTGTCGATGAGCCCTCCGGTTTGAAAAGAAGTATAGCTCCAGGTGGCGACCATAGCCACAGCGATAAACACAATGATATAATTGAGTTTCACCCTTCCCGTATAGTTGGATTTGGTATAGAGAAATAGCAACAACAAGAGGATCATTAAAAATCCTGTAACCATTCCTCCCCGGGAGAAGGTCACTATTCCCCGATAACTCATATTCACGGCAATAAAGATGTTGAGGACCAACATGAATTTTGTTCTGGACTCCAAAATGATTCTGGAGAAAAAGATAAACATCCCCAGCCCCAAGACAGTAGCCACCTGGTTGGGACCAAAGCCGCCTGAAGTTTCAGAATTGGATTGGGTTGAGGTTACTATATCTCTTATGTTAGGGGTATAGAATGTCAGATACACCATACAAGTCACAATGGGCAGTCCTATACTGAGCAAAATGGAATTCATCTGTTCCAAGGGAATCTTTCGCCTGTAGGTATAGATAGAGGCCACCCCCAAACAGACGGGGCCTGAGATATTAAAGGCGATGGCATTCTTCATGTTGGTGTCAAAATTGAGCACAAAGGTGGTAAGTATCACACTGGGCACTAGCAGCAGCAGAAAAATCCAATAAGGAGTAGCACTTTTGGAAAACCCACTAAAATACATCCCCATAAAAATAAAAACCATTACCCCATATTTGGAAATTTCATACAGGGGATTGCCTTGAGTCATCCTCAGAAAAACTTCACTTCCCACCACATAGGCAGCAACAACCAGTGCTTCGTTGCGCCTATTTTGTGTTTTGATGATATAATAGGCACCTATTATAAAAATAGCATAGCCGTACAGTTTAGCCACAAAAGGAACTAAATAGACCAAAAACCCAATCCCGGCATGGAAGAGGATTAAATTGAGATATTTCAAGTCTTCTTTATTCATTTATACTATTTTTTAAACCCTCTGCTGTTTTATAACATATGGATTCCATTATTAAATCATCGTTTTAATTCATAAAACTCGTTCAGCAATTCAACTGATTTGCGTTGCAATTCATCCTTTTTGAAAGTAAAAGCATAGCCTTTGGGCATCGAAACCGTTCGTCGATTCAATACCGGTTGCAGTCGGTCCAAATATTTTATCCACCCCAGCAATAGTCGGGTTATCAATAACCAACTGCTACGGATTATTCCAATAGAACTGGTATTAATCAAATAATTGGAAATCGTGACTGCCACCATAGCTGCATTGCCTTCGGTGATTTCGGATTTCAGGACTTCGCATTGAGTAAACAAGCTGCGCATTCCGGTAAAGGTAAATCGGAAAAAATCATAGGGTTCTGCATGATACGGAAAAGTTTGCGGCGCTTCTATTTGCAGCAACCCACCCACTTTAGTCACCCTTTGCATTTCTTTACAAAATTGCCACGGATTAATGGTATGTTCAATAACCTGCGCCGCCAAAACCAAGTCAAAACAGTGTTCTGCAAAAGGAATGAAATGACCGTCAAAGATATAATCCGGTTGAAACTCATTGTGCACATCGGAAGTAATGACTTTGCAATGGGGAAATTTATTTTTGTAATAAGCTGTTTTCTCTCCTGTTCCAATAATTAACACCTTGCTTTCGGCAGGCAACAATTGGGACAAAACATCATATCTTTTCTCGATGGTAAAATCTTCACAAAGCGCGGGTAGCAATTTCCTGCGGATAAAATTCTTGATGTTGGAAGTATCCAGATGTTCCCTGTCCTGTGTTGTTTTTTTGGAATTGATGATGTCTTCCGAATTGAAAAGGGAATCGACACCAAACAATATAGGCGTTCCATTGTGAATCGGCAACCTTGATTCATCTTCAAATAAAAGAAAGTCGTTGGCTATTGATACCAATCTGGAATGCGTATCGGGATGTATGATGTATTCCTGCATAATGGACAATGTAGATATTTAATAAATCGTATGTTGAATTTGATGTTTTTTGCTGTAAATATAGTATTTCTTAATAGAAATCTTTACTACCTGTTTTAAATACAAATAGCTATTAGAATATCTTTTTAGTTTCATTTTGGTTAATAAATAATAAACTACCATACAAAAAAAAATTAGTGTAAAAAACCAAACCATTTTAGGGCATTTTAACTATTTGAAAATTTAATATTTTATGTTCAATAACATCCAATTTTTTAAATCCAAATAATTCCATTTCAAGGGACCCCAAAGATTGAGGCTTTTTGAATCACTGTTCAATCGATTCCCGTCATACACGTAATAATAGTGGTTGGCATCCAAGCGTTGTAGGTCTAATTGATGCATCCCTGCATTGAATTCTTTTATGTTTTTGTTGGCCATTAAAAAAAATGGTTTTTCCCTTTTTATAATATAGCCGCGTCCTTGAATGAAAAACGGTACAGAGATACCCCATATCCATAGCCCTTCGTGAAATTTTGCACCGGCAAAATCAATCCTTTCTGGTCGGCAAAAAAACGCCCTCCTGCCCTGGATTCAGTTCCTATTAAAGCAATGGGTTTATGGTGCAATTGCCATTTCCCGAACAGGGAGTCTGCCTGATATACATACAAATTTTTGGCATAATCGCTGGCCACCATGATATTCAATGAATCCGACAAATAAATGGACGGGTCCACGAGATGGACATTAGGTATCAAAGTATCACAGACCCTCCAATCAAAAGGGAACCGATGGGCTTTATACAACAAGACCGCATTGGCCTGCTTGGACTCCGGTACCATATAAAATTCTCCCTTATATTTAAAAACCTGGGGGTAGGACAAATGAAATTTTTGGGTTAAAACCGTTCCTCGATACTGGTAGTTTTTGCCGTCAACCGAGGTAAGTAGACCAACATCCGCATTTGTTTTGTTTTTTTATGTTCAAAAAAAACATAAAAAGTATCCTTCTCTTTCACAAAAAAGGGATCGGCCAGAAAAACGGTACTGTCGTTTTGTACTTTGAGCATTTCAATGGAATAAACCGCATTTTTGTCCATCTCCATACTGTCCGGATAACTGGTAGCTGCCCCATAGCCTATAGACCATCCTCCCCCGTCTTGTCTCAAAAAAGGCGTTCTATAATTGATTAGGGCAACTATTGCTAAACCAAAAAAGAGAAGTGCAAAAAGGTACTTTTTATTCATTTAATTTCAGTTTTTCATTTTACTACATTATTTCTTAACCAATCCGAGATACATTCCCATTTACTATCAATATCCTTACACTTTTTCTATAAACACCGTTCTGCATAAAAGTTTTAATTCACGGCTATTCCTTTATTTAAAGACTTTTTATCAAAATAGTAATTGACATAATAGGCAAACAAAAACACCACTACAGGTCGCACGGGAAATAGATACCGTTGCTCAGAATGAAAAACAAATATATAAATCAAACTCCAACCCCATAGTAACAAAAAGGGTATTATCACTTGATATTTTTTCTTCCTTATCAAAATAACAGTTGCCATTATTGAAAAGTAAATCAAGATGTAATTGATGCTGTTGATATAAATATGCACTCCATATTTAATCGCATCACTCTTGTCGGATCGAATCAGTGGTGAAATAATAAAACTTTGTGACTGAAAAAATTTCAAGCCATATTGACGCAGGGTAAGCAGGGGATGCTCAATAATATCATTCTTTACCCAATTGATGTAATAGGCAGTCTTATCGAACTTATTGAAATCACAAATCGAATCTAATTCTGCTCTTTTTGCTAAACTATTAAGATAATCAGAAGAAGCGACATCCTTCTCTCCGTGTTGTGGCAACCAGTTGAAAGGTTCGTCCCGCAATTCAAACCGGGACCACAGCAGTTGCTTTCTAAACACTTCTTTTTTGAATTCTCCATCAGTAGTGCTCAACGACTGCTCTGCAATGGTCAGCAAAGCCATCAGGAAAATGAAAGTACCCCCAAAAAGGAACTTGTACTTTATGTTGATTTTGATAAACACGAAATAAATCAGGAATAACAAGGCAAAGGGCAACAAATTGGGTCTAAAGCCCATGAGCATCACAACGGCAGTCGCTAAAAATATAAAATCAACAAATGAAGACAATTTTGTCGTTGCAATTTTAACCCAAAAATAAACCATCATACAAACCGCAAAAAAAGAACCCGCTTCCGCCAAAATCCCCATGGCGTAATAAACATGTATCGGGAACAAATTCAAAATCATCAATGTCCAAAATTTTGATTTATTGGAGAAATGCAACACCTCAAATGACTTGAATAAATAGTTAACTGCCAAACAAATCATCATACTATTAAAAACCACTCCACTTAAATAAAACAGCATTTGTTTTTTGAAATAAAAAACAGCTGCATAAGGGATAAAGTAATAAAACAAGGTAAACAAACCTTTGTCGACCCTAACATCTCCTTGAAATCCATTCAAAACATACTGAATTAGCTGAATGGTTCCTTCGTGGTATTCTCCATCGCCAAAGGGTTTTGGCTTGAAAGGCAGAAAATAAAACAAGAAACATGTTAAGGCCGTAATGGCAACAGGATGTTTCACGACAAAATCAATTATTCGCTTCATCCTCTTTTATAAATTTGTCCTTAATGATGTAAAGGGGTCTTTTTCGGGTTTCGTCATACGTTCTCCAGACATATTCGCCAATGATTCCAAGCATCAACATAATCAATCCTCCAATGATTAGTATGAGAATCATTATGGGTGCCCAACCAGTAAATGGTGTGTTATTTATAAATCTATTGTAGGCAATAACGATGGCGTAAAGAAATCCGAAGAAAGAAAAACAAATCCCCAACAACGACATCAACCGGATGGGAACGTAGGATGTATTAAGTAATCCATCGATAAAATATTTCAATTTTTTTGCCAGAGTCCATTGCGATTTTCCGATGGTTCTCTTTAAGCGGGTGTAGGGAATAAAAGCTGTGTTGAAGCCCAGCCACAATATATCACCTTGAAAAAAGCGGTTTCTTTCATCAATTTGATTTAATACGTTTAAGGCTATTTTATCGATGAGCATAAAATCAAATCCTCCTTTTGGCATTTTGGGATTGACCTGACGCATCAATTTATAGAAAATAGTTGATGCTGTGTTGGCAATAAAACCATCTTCCCTGTCTATTCTGTGTCCTATCACTATTTCGTTGCCTGACTTCCATTTAGCAATCATTTCACCAATAAGTGCTATGGGTTCCTGCAAATCGGCCGACATAATCACGACTGCGTCTCCACCCACTTCCTTGAGTCCAGCAATTATTGCGGCTACTTGACCGAAGTTTCTGGAAAATGAAATCACTTTCACATTGGAAGCTGTTTTATGCAATTGTAATAATTCTTCTATGGAATTGTCATCGGAACCATCATTCACAAAAATAAATTCATGTTCCAATTGCAAGGTTGTTAACAAAGTAACCAATTTTTCATGAGTTGGAATAATGGAACCCGCATTTCTAAATACCGGAATTACAAAAGATATTTTCATAGCAACATATCGCTTAAAGGTTCTAAATTCTTTATTACTTTGGCAGGAATTCCAACAGCCACTGAATTATCAGGAATATCTTTGGTCACAACCGAGCCGGCACCAATGATGACATTTTTACCAATTGTTAATTTAGGCAAAACTGAGGCATTTGTACCAAGAACTGAATAATTACCAATTGCACAATTCCCAGAAATATGTACCCCAGGAGACAGTTCAACAAACTCTCCAATTATCGAATCATGCCCTATTGTACAATTCAAATTAATTAAAGTCCCTTTTTTTATATAGATATCACTTGTAATTACTGTTCCCGACATGATATTACACCCCATTTCAAAATGATTCCCATAGTACCCAATTGTTGCTAAAGGACTAATGACAGAACAAAATACTCCTCCCAAATCAGTAAATTTATGGTATAATTTTTTTCTTAAAATAGGGTTTCCAATACCAATTGTGAACCTGTCATCAATAGTTTTAAAAAATGCGGATGCTTCTTGAGCATTATTTAAAACTGGAAATCGTCCAAATAATTTATTGGGTACATCATTATTAACATCATCATAAAAAACTAAATTATCCAACTGATTTAATTGATGTAACACTTCCAAAACTTCTTTCGCAAAACCTTTGGCCCCAATAATTAGCATAGCGTTTGATTTATTATTTTACAAATAGTGGACAAATCCTCTTTTTCTAAACCCAGATATAGAGGCAAACATAAAATTCTTTCAGCAATACTCTCAGAAACAGGCATCGATTGCCCTTTTACATAATCAATGGTATTCAAAGAAGGATAAAAATACCTTCTCGGAAAAATGGAAGCCTCATTTAATGCTTTCTGAATTTTTAGCAACTGCCTTTCATTTTCAAAAATAAGGGGATAATAACTGTAATTCCATTCCGTCCCCTCCCTCAACTTCATATTTTTTAAATGAGTAAAATTCAAATGTGTGTTATAGTAATTCACCACTTTTACTCGTTCTTTCACAATTTGGGGCATATACGGCAAAACTGCTAATCCCATGGCAGCCTGCAGTTCGGATATTTTTCCGTTAATTCCCAATCCGTGAAAGGCTAATGGGCCATTGTGCCCAAAATTATGACTGTAAAAAAGCTGATCCATCAATGCATTGTCGTTACAAAAAAGAGCGCCGCCTTCGCCGGTATGAAAAAGTTTGGTGGCATGAAAACTGCAAGTACTCACGTCGCCATATTCAAAAATAGATTGGCCATTATAGTTCACTCCAAAACAATGCGCCGCATCATAAATAACTTTTAAATCGTATTTTTTGACAATAGCCTCGATAACGCCAACATTACAAGGATTTCCAAAAACGTGTGTCGCTAAAATGGCTGTTGTTTTATCAGTTATCGCCGCTTCAATTTTGGTTTCGTCAATGGTTAAATACTCTGGATGAATGTCCACAAAAACAGGGGTACAGTTTTCCCAAACGATGGAAGCCGTAGTGGCAACATAACTGAAAGGCGTGGTGATAATTTCGCCACCATTGCCCAACAATTTCAAGGCTATTTGCAATGGAACAGTCCCATTATTGGTAATCAATATAGAACTAGTTTGCAAAAAGATCTTCAGTTTTTCTTCCAGTTCGAGAACGAGTTCCCCTCGATTCGTAAGCCATTGATTCTTCCAAATCCTTTCCACTTGAAAATGATAGTCTTCAATTGGAGGAAAAAAAGTCTTTGTTACATTGATCATCTTTAATTTTTTATTTTGGGTTTATTCACCCACAAACTCCACCACCCTACTGTTCTTCCCATAGCTTCAGTAAAGGATTGTTTTCTTTTGGCCGTGGTAAATGTATTGGAAAATCTTATGAATGCCAAGAGTATCGTGATAGAATGCCATTTTAGGATATCTTTTACTATGGGTTTAGGGTTCTTGATTCTCCAAATATACCAGCCGTTTCTCACCACCATTTTGCCGTATCGGTATTGGTTGGGTCTTCCTGAAACAGCATGATAGTGGTTCAGTCGAGCTGCCGTATTCACGTACAACATACCCGTTTTGGATACTCGCAAGCTAAAGTCGGCATCTTCATACAAGCCATAGCCTTCAAAATAAGTGGAGAATTGCAGGATTCGAAAAATCGTTTTTCTAAACGACGAAACGCCTCCCATAAATTGCTCCACGGAATATATTTTGCCGGAGGGCGGCAAAAAGCCTACACTTCGGCTATGCGAAAAAGCGGGCGAAAATCCCGGGGGACAATCACTGTCCAAGCCCAGCTTTTTTCTAAGGATGAAGCGGTTACCATCTTTTCGTTTCCAACCATCAAAGTAATACTCGTCGGGCTTGGCTTGGTAATTATTGCCAACATATTCACATTCGGATTCATTGACAATATAACCACCTACTCCCAATGCCTCCGGACGGATTTCGTAGGTTTTCAATAATTGCTCAAAATAATCCTGTTCCAGAACTGTGTCATCATCTAGGAAACAAACCACTTCTACATCATCTGCTACTCTTTCAATTCCATAATTTCTCTGTCTGGTCAAGCCACGATGTTCCTCTGGCACCATGAAATAATGTAAGTTGGCAAATTTGTTTTCTTGGAAGAGTCTCTCTGTTTCAGTATTGGTGGAACCATCAATAATCAGGATTTCATCTGGATACTTCGATTGTAATTGCACCGACTGCAATAAACGGAGCAAAGGTATGGGTCGCATATAAGTACAGATGATGAGGGAAAATTTCATGGTCAATTAATTCGCTTTTGAATTGTAAATGGCATCCTTTTTTTAAGACTCTTTCTCAAAAATTCATTGTTTATGTAGACAAAACAAAAAAGCAGGGTCAACGAATATATAGAATTAAATCGTAATCCTGTGTATACATAAACCGACATTACTGTCTGCCCGATAAAAACAGCCAAGACAACTAAATAAATTCGGTCTTTCATGCAATTGAAATCTATTTTTTCTTTTCTGAAAAATCTAAAAATCATTTGAACAAAAGTAACTAAATATAAAATTCTAAAGAAAATGGACAACGTTTCCAGAAATCCCGGCTTTGGTTTTTCAGGAAAAGGATTGAAGTTTGATATTAATTTTTTAAGGCCAATATTAATTTTTTCTTGAAAAGGTATTTCATTAATGAATTTTTTAGTTCCTATAGTGTATAATTTACTCATCGCTAGAACACTATTTTCTGACTGGGACAACAAGCTGCTGTCCACAAACTTCAAATTTAAATTTTCGTCTGCTAAATCACCATCAACATTGGTAAATTGGGTTGCCACTTTCTCATTCCATCCCTTTGAAAACGTGGCTCCTTGTGATGCAGTCAGATAAAACCCTTTGTCAAATGTCACATAATTTCTGTAGGGCCAAGCGAGAACAAGTATTGAAAATAGTAGTCCATGCACTAAGGCAACAACAAAATTAGACTTTAGGATAAATACCAGATATATGATGAACAACGAAATCACAAAGAAAATAGAAACAGGATGGCATAAAATGATCATTGAAGCTATAATAGGTATGGCTATGTGATACCTTTTAGTTTTATTTAGCGAAGCAAAAAAAATAGTGAGTCCTAAAATTAAAATAGCCGACAAACTTTCTGATAAAAAATTTATTGAATATTTTAAATATTGAGGTTCAATAAAAACGATAAGAAAAGGAAGGAGGTAAATGAATTTTAAATTCGCTTCATTCTTGAATCTAAACAAAATCAATCCAATAATAAACACTTCCAAAATGGATTTTAAAACTATTAAAACCAATGGATTATTCGTGAATTTAAATAAAACTGACAGTATAAAAGGCCAAAAAGGGGGTCTCCAAGTTGCCGATTCTGAATTAATTTTTGAATTAGTATCCGAATACACATTAAAATCAGAAATGTTTTTGCCAATTTTCAAATAATGGCTTGAATCACCATTATTATAGGCAATTTCATTTGAATAAGCGGCGCTTAAATTTGTTATATACAGATAATAAAATTTAACAGAAATTAAACTGATGATAATTAACAGCATAACCCCCTTTATATTTATCAAATTTTTCATCTATTATTTAAAAATTTTATATTTAACGATACAATACAAAGCTCTAAAACCATCTTTCCATCCAATTTTTTTTCCCTCTTCAAATGTCCTGCCATAATAACTTATTCCTACCTCGTATATTCTAATACCCGGAATTCTGGATACTTTTGCTGTTACCTCTGGTTCAAAACCAAATCTGTTTTCTTTTAAATCCAATGATTTTATGATGTCGGATCTAAACATTTTATAGCAGGTTTCCATATCTGTCAAATTTAGATTTGTAGCCATATTACTCAAAAATGTCAATATTTTATTTCCTACACTATGCCAAAAAAATAAAATTCGATGGGGATTTCCTCCCATAAATCGGCTGCCATAAACAACATCTGCATATCCTGAAAGAAAAGGTTTTAACAGCAAATTATATTCATTCGGATCATATTCTAGATCGGCATCTTGAATCACGATTATATCACCAGTTGCATTTTGGATACCTCTATGCAAGGCGGCTCCTTTACCCCTGTTTTCACTTTGTTCTAAATACAAAATATTCAGATTCGTATTGTTGCCAATATAATTCTTAATGTTTTCAGAAGTATTGTCTGTGCTAAAATCATTGATTACAATAATTTCTTTTTGGATGTCATTCAGTAGATCAACATCTTTAATTTTATCTAGAATTTTATGAATTGTGGGACCTTCATTATAGGCAGGAATCACGATGGATAGTTTCTTTATGGTAGTATTCATTCAGACTTTGAAATTAATTTATGCAATATTAGTGAAAGTTTCATTATTCTTTTTTCAATTCATTAGCCCAAAATACACTTTTATCCCATTGTTTCTGAAAATTACAATAATAACTAATCGGGTTTTTAATCTTCTGGAACCTATAATACTTAAAAAACAGGATGGTTTTATACCCCAAGGTTTGTGCATCGGTATTATGCAAAATTTGGCACAACATTATCGTCGGGGAGGGTTTAGGTTGAACAATTTCGTTTTGCCATTGCAATACGGGCTTAGTCCTGAAACCACCGATGGGAGCTTTCAAATGCAGGATGCTGGGCTCGGGCAAATACAAAATGTCTTCCCCTTGATTGCGCAATTGCATTCCAAAATCGACATCCTCTCCATAACCAAATTCAAATGCCCTATTGAATCTTGCCTTATCCAAAAGATTTCTTCTCACAAAACTATTACCCGCTCCAAAAGTGGAAGATTGGATCACTTTTGTATTTGTCAGTATTTCATTTTTTTGTGGATACGATGTGGTTACCGCTGGATTTCCATATTGTTTGATCTTGTTAAAAATATCCGACAATAAAGTGGCTTCAAAACGATTGTCGTCATCCGCCAAGAACACCCATTCATTTTGGGTTTGGTCTAAAGCCAAATTCCTGGCGTTGCAGGCTCCCGCTTGATGTATGAAAAAATGTTTGATTTCAAAGGGCCATTGCTCCCCCTTAACATAGTCCAGTTCCGTTTGGCTTCCTTCAACCGGGTTTTGTTCCACTATTATAATTTTTTGGGGCAAAAGAGTTTGTCTAGAAAAATCCTTCAAGACTTTATGCAAATAATCCTTTCTACCAATAGTGGGGATGATGACATCCACGGCGGTGGAATCCACCAGTTTTCTGGTAGATTGCACCTTAATGCCGTCCAGCTTAATGTTGAGCTTGCTTCTGTTTTTATAAAAAAGCGAAAAAAGAAAAGGCAAAACTGGAAATCTTCTTTCGTACACCATCAAATTGAAGAGCAACAAAAACACCCACTGGGATTTATAATGTTGTTTCACGAAACGAAAAAGGGTGTATGGGCTTGTATTTGTTGGTATAGATTCCAATTGCCGCTTTAAAAGAAGAGGTTCAGAATAACACAATAATCCTTGTCGCATTCCCAGCTTGGCTAAGGAACCCAGAAAATAATCAAAATCCTTTTCGAAAGGGATATCGTTTTTTATTGCTAAAACCACTTCTGAATGCACCCCACCAACCCAACTACTCATTTGCCAGGTGGGATAAGTAGACTTTTTATTTATTTTTATAAAAGGAGATTCCTCTACATAGCCAATGCTTTTATCCAAATACACCCCCTCATAGGGATTATACGAGAACAATAGTTTTTTATGATGAAACAATTGCTCAATTACTGAAACATTTAACTGTTCTTTTAAATTAATATGACACCATATCAATAGTTCATCAGGAAATTCTATGGCCAATAGCATTAGATATTCCGCGATGGTTAAAGCATCGGATGTATCGATACGATACGAATTGCTTAGCCCCACTACTTTATTGTCTTTATGATAAATCAGTATCATGACTTAATTTATAATGGATTTATAAAACTCTATGTTTTCGTTTGCAATCTTTTCAATATCAAAAAGAGATTCCACTTGCTTACGGGCATTTTCCCCTATTTTTTTAGCCAACTGATTATTCTCTAAAATAGAATTAATTTTTGCAGCATATTCAAGATGATTTTTAGGATGTACTAAAAACCCGCTTTCGCCTTCTACAATCAATTCCTTTGCCCAGCCTATATTACTGTTAACCACCGCTTTTTGCATCGCCATTGACTCAATAGTCACCATTCCCAAGGTTTCGGCAAAAGTAGGAAACACGCATACGTTGGCTTTTTTTATGTAATCCTGCACGTCCTGATAGGGAATTTTGCCTAAATAGGAGACTCTCTTGAAGTCCTCTTCCTTAAAGCCTTGCTCCAACAACTGCCATGTCGATTGGCATTCTGTTGCAATATCAGATGAATCACTGCCTATCAAGACCAATCTCGCTTCAGGATGTAGCTGTAGAACCAAATTAAAAATTTCAGGCAATTCAAAAACTCCTTTTTTTCTGATAATCGTTCCTATATATAAAAGTAATCCTTTTTCATATTCTTCGGGATTGGGGTTCTCAAATTTATCGAGTTCCAATCCATAATGAATAGTTTGAATGGTTTTATTTTTAATGCCAAATAACTTTCGGGAAACATCCCCTGCAAAAGTTGTGGGAGCAATAAAGGCTTTGGCACCTCGAATAGCCAATTTCTCAAACCAAAAATTCTTCAGTTTTTGCTTTCTCCCTTCAAGGTGGCAAAAATAAGTATCGCTGCCATGAAGACGAATTACCAATGGAATGCTGAATTTCATAAAGGCCGTGATTCCGGTCCAATCCGGGGCCTCCAAAATATCGATTTTTTGCTCCATAATTATCTTGTTACAATAATTCTGGATGTGTTTTCTATACAAAAACCATTTGGCAACATCGTATTTTTTATCTTGAATCAAATGAAAATGAATGTTTTTTTCTGTGAAAATTTCAGCGTTTTGTTGACCGTAAACAAATACCGTAATTTCAATTTTATTTTTCGTTAAGGTTTCTGCCAAATTTTTTATGCTCGTGCCTAGACCACCTGCATGGGGCATCTTTTCGTGAGGATATTCCGGCGTTAGGAAAGCGATGTGCATATTTTATTTATTAAAACTAAAAATATATAAATTGTTTGTAATTCGAAAAGACTCCAAGAACCAAAATTGTTATAATGCAAATTGCTAACTTAAAAAGCTTGTTCTCCATTAATTATCCCTGCCAAGGATTAAATGAATAACATCCCAAATTTTCCCTGATGCTTCTGTAGGATTTTCACCAACAATCGTTTCAAACCATTGTTGTCCCTCTTCGACACTTGAAACATTGGCGTTAATAATCGTTTTTACTGTTGCTGTCAGGCGATTTTTGTCAAAAGACCACAAAGCGGCATTTTTAGAAGGCATGGAACGAAAATGGATATATTTATAATTCTGGCCAATATCCCTTATTCCTTTTTTTAATTGGGGTTGTTCATAATCAAAAAACAAGCAAGATTTATGGTGTGCCACAAAATCAAATACCATTGAAGAAGCGATATTGGCAACAAACTCGGTATGTTCACACACATTGGCTTGCATCACAAAATCTTCCTTTGTTGGCATAATCTCGTTCCAATTGGTTCCAATAGGTCTCCAAACAGGGTTGACAACTGCAATTACATCCTTATATTTTTCTAAAATTTCATCATACCTATCGGTAAAATCTACTGGGCATTTTCTATACAATACACCCAAATTAAATCCTTGATTATTTAACTCTATTACCGATTTTGTTAAATCCTCAAGATAGTACTGGTCTAGTGGCGAAGTAACGATATCATCTCCGGAATAACAGATATAGCGTTTTTGTATATCCAGGTTATTCTCTTCGAAAAATGCAGTCCTGCTTTTTAAAATACTTTTGTCAAAATGACTCTCAAACTGGGGGGTTCCTGTTACAAAAATAGTTTCTGGTTTAACATAAGGGCAATACATAAGTAATTCCCGTTTCATGTGGTCACTCCAAACTATATAATAATCAGTTTCGACAAGTGTGGTGGCTTTAGGCAAATTATCCCAGGAGAAAATAAAAGTGGCCGTGGGAATTCCCAAATCCTGTGCTGCCAAAAGTGGGGCAATGGCTTGTGAAGGTCTTTGATTGGTACAAAAAATAAAATCTGGTTGATGTTCTGTTAATTGTGCTTTACAATACTCGTATTTAGAATTCTTTCTTTCTAGTTTTTTTATCTGCTTCCTGACGAATAATAATCCTTTTTCATTAGATCCGAAATACACTAATAAATCAACTAGTACACTTTTGAATGCATTATTGAACCCTTTATAAGACTGGGGAAAATTGTAGGTATCATAAACCGTTTCTTTAAACTTTTTATCAAAAATATTGAGCTCCATTCTTTTTCTGGCTCTTGTAAATACCGAAGTCAGTTTATGAAGTTTGTGATTTTTAATCTTGACTTCTTCAAAATTCAATTCTTCTTTTAAGGAAAAAACGGTATTATTCCAATACACAATTTCATAGCCTTTTTGTTCCCCTATTCCCTTGAATTGCGTAAAAGCAAAATTGCGCAGTCCCACTCCGTCTGGCAAAAAAATAAAAACTTTTTTTTTCATTGTCAATTCTTTCTGTTTCTATTTAAAAAGGACATACTTGCATTAAACTATTTCGTAAATCTTCCATATCTTGTTTTTTGGGCAAACTGGGCAAATTTTCGAACAACTGCTTCAATTCCACTTCTGTAAATTCGATTTGTCTGCAAATTGGCAGGTAAAAGTCAAGTTTAACTGACTCCATATAATCCTGAAACTTGATATCGTCTCCAAAAACTTTATCTGAAAACTTTTGCCAAATGGCCGGAATCCCATAGGCATGTGCAACGATGATTCCGTGTAAAGAAGAAGATATTATCTTCTCACACGCTAAAAATTCGATGGTTTTAGATTCTATATCATTGGTCATCAAATCGATTAGATGGATATCGGTTCTGTTTTCAAACCATTTATCTACTACTTTATAATCGTTATAATGAGGAACAATTCCGTATTTGTATTTCTTTTCTACTTTTGGAGCAAAATAGCGCGGTAACAATAAGGCAGGATCACCATACACTTCCGGAACTTCATAACCTAATCCCATAAGGTATTTTCTGGTTTGAGGTCCACGCACCGCTAAAAATTTTGCTTTTTTAATTAGAACTTGTTGGTTGATAATTCCACTTCCCCAAACAATACATTTATTATTTACATTAGCTAAAATACTACCTACAGTTACATAAATAGGGGCAAAAAAATCATAAAAGTAAAACTTTTTAGGCCAAGCAAAAACCACCTTTTTTCCTGATATTTTTTCTACTAAATATTTACCCAAAAAATCTCCGTAATTTTCTTTGGATTTGCGTTGGATAATTTTTTCATTCCACCAAAATAGCCGTATGGTATTTTTAAACATACTAAATTTTCTTATTTTTCAACTTGTCACGCTGTACTTGCTCAATAGGCAAAATATCCTGGCTTTTAAATTGCAATGCTTTATGAACCGCTTTTAAATCACGTGATAACTTACGCAACCCTTCGGGTTCTAATGAAGCGGCATGATCAGTCCCTTTCCATGTTCTGTCAAGGGTATAATGACGCTCAATGATATTAGCTCCTAAGGCATACGCAGCGATGTCAACTGCAATTCCTAAATGATGTCCTGAAAAACCTATAGTTTTTACTATATCTCCGTATTTTTCAAGTAATAGATTGACATCCAACAAACAAACGTCTTCAAACGGAACAGGATAACCGGAAGTACAATTATATAATACTAAATCTTTATTTCGCCCTTTTGAAGTAAAGAAGCGCACCAAATCCTCTGTTTCCTCTTTGGTTGTCATTCCGGTGGATATGTGAATTTCACCCTGATAGTTTTCACATAACCAACCCAACATATCATAGTTGTTGTTACAGGCCGAAGGAATTTTTATAAATTCAGGATTCAAAGAAGCAATTTCCCTTGCTGAAGTGGTATCCCAAACTGAAGTTGAATATACAATTCCAATTTCTTCGCAATAGGCTTTTAATTCTGCATGTTGGTAAATATCAAATTCCAAATACTCCCTGTGTGTTCCATACGTATCCCCATACGAATTAACTGGATTTGGATGGGGAGTATGATATTGTTCTTCGGTAAGTAATTCTTTATTGTTCCTTTTTTGGAATTTTACCGCATCAGCATTACAAAATATTTTAGCAATTTTTATTAATTCTTTGGCAATTTCCATTTCACCTTTGTGGTTGCAACCAATTTCAGCAATAACATAAGGTGTTTTATAACTATTCATATCTTTTATTGTATTTTAAAATAAACTCACAAACTTCTCTGACAGCTCCTTGCCCTGAGGCATGGTTCAGCACTACATCTACATGATTTAACACAGCCGTTGTAGCATCTTTTGGAGCGAAAGACCATCCGCAGCTACACAAATTAGTTAAATCATTGACATCGTCCCCCACATAAACCACAGCCTCAAAACTACTGTTTTTAGAAGTGAGAAAGTGTTTCAAAAAGGAAAATTTATCCTTAACTCCCAAAAAAGTGTTTTCTATCTGCAGTTTTTTCATGCGTTGGGCTACCAATGCGGAGTTTTCCGAAGTCATCACCACGACTTCGACATTATTTTCCCTTAAAATCTCCAGTCCCATGCCATCTCGCATATCAAACTTTTTGGTGAGTTCTCCATCTGCGCTGTAATAGATTCCCCCATCGGTAAAAACTCCATCTACGTCCAGTACCAAATACTGAATCCTTTGATTTCTTTTCATCGACTTCTGGCGTTCCATCAATAGATTTTCTATACAATGCCAGTCTGACAGACTGTCTATTTCCAACAGTGTTTCCTCGGGCATTTCAACCAATCCGATCTTTCCGCTCACTCTGTTTTTAGAGTTCAAAAACACTTCTTTAGCAGTACAGTAGACTGCTCCATTTTCGATGAGTAATCCATTAAAATCCTGTCGTCTGGGTCTATTGAACACATCATAATTTTGGGGAGTACCATTACTATTCCAGGTGAAGCGATGCGTTTTTACCACGCTTAAGGCAGCATCGCAGCATTCCTGAGTGATTTTTTCCAATACTTTATTGATATCGGCGGCCATGGTTAAAGGAGAAGTAGCCTGAAGCAGGCACAATAGGTCATAGTCATGTTTTATTTTCTCAGAAAATTCCAACATTGTGCTTTCTGTAGATGCAGTGTCACTAGCATTTTCGTCACTTCTCAGCAGTGTTTTCACCTTTGCCGTCCATGCATAATTTTTGTTGACATAATCAATAATTTCGATGTCGTCGGTAAAAACATATACTGTATCAAGATCGGAAAAAATGGCTTCGGTGAGTACCCATGAAAACAAAGGACGGCCTAACATTTTCTTTTTGTTTTTTCCAGGAATACCTTTGGAATCCTTACGAAGTGGAATAATAGCTATAGCTTTCATTTAATGATATTTGGTATTTATTTCAAAAATAGTTTTTTATATTGAAATAGGATTGCCTTTTAAATAATTAAAATTCAATATAAAAAACTCTTACAATCCATAAATAGGTATATTTGGCGCAATTTCACACAAAATTTGCGTCGGAATAATTACAAATCTTTGCTGTGGTTTGATTACTTCAATTACCCTCCAAAACCCTTTGGATAATTCAGGACCTTTCGAAGCTATTGATGACATGCTCTATTTTTTTATTAGATTATAAAGTGATTGATTTCTCCATTCTTGATAATTATCAATTGCATATCCACGTTTTTTGAAAATTTTCGCCAAATCTTCTTTAGTATAATCACTCAACCATCCGTTTTTGTCTCTAGACAATTTTACAATATCGGCACAAGAATAAGACAAAACTATTTGATTTACCGAAGCCGCTCTCATTTGCTCAATAACCTTTTCAATATCATACACATATTCTAAAACGCCACTAAAAACAGCTGCGTCATAATTGGTGAGATCAAAGGATATGGCTTGGTTTAAATCACAAACAATGGTTTCTTTGAATCTGGGTACAATATCAGATGGTGTATAACTTTTATAATTTGTCAACGTGTCTTTTAAAACCATATTACCTGCTCCGAATTCAATTATATTTGAATATGGAATAATAAATGAACCCAAAATAATAGTCCTTTCATCCCAATTCTGCAAAAGTTCTTCATTGTTTTTCCACCGCTTTGTGTCCGATTTTTTTCCTTCTCTTAAAATTAAATTTTCGGTTTGTCGCCTCAGTATTTTTGTATCAGAAGACTTATTCTGATTCAAGACATTGAATATTTTTTTAAGAAATGCTTTCATATAGTTTTACTATTTTTTTTTCAAGTTGCTCCCTATTGTAATTTTTATCTACAAAATTAACATTGTATTTTTGCGCATTTGCTCTCAATTTGGGATTTACTATTGCGCTTTCAATCCATTTCGCAATTTCAATACTATCTAATGGATTTTCTATTAAAAAGCCATTCAGTCCATGAGTTATAACTTCCTCGGAAACTTTTCCAGGGTTAGATTGTATGGGAAAAGCACCCATTGCCATGGCTTCTACAGCACTTGTGGGCAAACCATCTGAAAGACTATTCGCAATATGCACCACGCTTTTACCCATTAATTGCAATAAATCAGCATTAGCAATAAATTGCCCTCTTTTGTAAATTTTCACTTTTAGCAAAGAAAAATGTGGCGATTTCTTAACTCTTTTTACAACCTCTAAATCAGCACTATAAATAATTATTTCGAATTCATCAAACAATGAAATTGGCAATAGTTCTATTGCTTCAATCACTTTCAAAGCTTTGCCAATTCCATCTTCATATCCTTTAATAATTATTACATTTCGGTCGTCAGGATTTTCGATAAAGGATTTTTCTATATCAAGTCCTCCGTTTCCCATATAAACGCCTAAAAAAGTATTTTTAAAACCATTTTGTTCAGCAATTATAGCATCTCTATGGCAGTCAGTAATTAAATAATTGACTCTTTGCAAAATTTGGGTGAATTGAACTGATTGAATCCCTAATTCTGTATGAAAAAAAATATCACTTCCCCAAGAGGAGTAAATCCATTTTGTTGCATTGTGTTGCTGCATCACTTCCAGAATGGGCAAGCACGAAAGTTGCATTGCAAAGCTATGGACCACATCTGGTTGTATTTCATCAAGCAATTTTCGAAAAACTGTTGCTACCTTTCGTTCGTTGTATTTTTGAAAAAAATTATAAATTCTAGGGAAATTATTTTTAAGAAAATGCCTTAAAGGATAATCGTATTTTAGTTTCCATCCCTGTATTTGATGCACCCATTGTATCCTTTCCGATTTGTTACCACTATCCGAAATATCGAACCAAAACACTTCATGACCCGACCGCTTCAATTGGTTGACCCACTGAAAAAAATGATGATTGGGTATGGAAACCATTACAATTTTCATCTCAAAATTGAATTAAAAGTTGAATCTCTTTCTTTTGCCTGTCAAAGCTATATGAATAAGGTAAGTTTCTATAATTAATGATGATTTCCTCGAGTATGCTGTTGTTCATTTCTTCCATTTCTAAATAACAATTGTATTTCTTGCCTACTACTTTCTTCAGAAACTGTTTTGCTTTTTCTATTGATGAAACCTCCTTGATGACAATGCTAACCAACTCTTTTTCGAAATTTTTAAATTGTGCTAATAGTGCTGATAATTTTACCTCTTCAGGCAGCAATTGAAAACTGTGATTAGGGTTGTTTGCAAGCTTTCGATAGTCCAACTCTAATGGCATTTTGCCCCATTGTGTTTGTAAATTTACTTTTGTTCGATTTGAACTAGCGGTAAATTGAATATAAGAATGGTTTGTTTGCTCTAATTTGGAATGAAAAGGAGTACTGCTTTCTTTGCTTCTATAGGCTTTTGGGTGCCATTGGTGTTTTATTAAAAGTTCCCCAGAATAAAAAACTATTCCCAAGCCAATATTCCTTAATCGAATATGAATATCTGTGTCCTCGGCACCCCAACCGTGATAAAACTCATCAAAACCATTTACTTCTTTTAATTTATCCGTGGGGAAAAGTGTCGTTCCTGTAATTTCATTATTCCCCAAAAAGGCTACTTTAAATTCTTCGAATTTTTTGCACAATAAAGATTCCTCTTTTGATAAAAACCCATATTGAAAATAAACTATTTTGTTTATGGAAATAGATTGCAAAGCAATTTTTATAAAATCAGGATGAAAAATCAAATCGATATCTCCTACCAAAAAATAAGGAGTTGACGTTTGTTGTAAAGCAATATTTATGGCTCGTGATTTGTTCCATAATTGTCCTTGAACCGGACAAGTAATCAATTGTATAAAAGAATAATCTTGAACTAAAGTTTGCAAACCATTGACATAAACTACATCACTTCCGTAATCTACTAAAATTACTTGGAATTCTTTTAACGATTGCTCTGTCAAAGAATTGAGGCAATTTTTTACGATTCTTAAGTCACGATTACGATTAGTAAGGACAAGTGTTATCATACTAGACTTTTATAAATTGAATATAAATACATTTTTGCATCATTATAATTTACACCTCTTTGTTTTAAATTAATTATATATTGTCTAAATGCTTTAAAATATTTGCCTTCTCGATTATAACTTGACATCAAATTTAATTTTTTTTCAAGTATAGCTTTGTATACAATATCTTTCTTGTGAATAAAATTAATATCCGAAAAAATATAATTTAGAATTTCTAAATTTATTTTTAGAATATTACTATTAACTTTTCGTATTTGTGTCGAAATCCCTGTATCCATTCTGTATACCGCAGTAATATCCTTTAAAAAATGAATCTTGCCACCATTTCTAATTGTCCATAAATAAGTAGGCCAATCTCCAAAAGGAAAATTTGCAACCCAAGTTGGTAGCTCATTTTCAGAATTTTGAATATTCTTAAAAAGTACCGAAACAGAAGGTATGTGATTATCAAAAATTAAATGTTCAAATTGAGTACCTGCATTTCTAGGATTAGGATTCCAATTCTTCAAATTTCCATCACTATAAAGTAACTTTATTGCAGTATAAACAATTGAATATTCTGGGTTATTCTCCAAAAAATCAACTTGCTTTTGCAGTTTATTTTCATCTATCCAATAATCATCTCCGTCACAAATCGCTATATATTTACCATCGCACTCCTTGATAGTTCGCATATAATTGGATATTAACCCTATATTGTTTGGTAGATTTGGCAATAGTTTTATTTTTACGCCATATTCTTTAGCATAGCTTTCGCAAATTACTCTAGTTTTATCTATACTGCAATCTTCTCCAATTACCAATTGATACTTAAAGTTGGTTTTTTGCATCAGAACCCCTTCAATAGTTTGAGCAATAAATTGCTCCTGATTGTAGGTTAATATAAATATACTTACTGTAATATCACTCACTTGAACATTTTAATTAGATGTTTTCGTTAATTAATAAAATCTTTACTTAAAAATCGATTATATAAAAATAAACCCATTAATTTTTTTATAAATTTTAATGGAAGTAAAATATAATTTCCCAATCTGTATGAATTACTATTATATATGCTCTTAATTTGATTTTCAATATGAATATTTAATATTTTGCTTCCCTCAAATATTGATTTATTTTGAAGCAAAAAATTATCATCCGAGGCTATTGCAATTAAGTACAAAGGATTAATTGTGTGACTTTCTATTTCAAAAAAATTTCCAGAATAGATTTGTAATTGGTCTTTATCACTCTCATTATCTATTAGAGAACTCCCACTAAAATAAGTCTGAGAAATCAATTGTACATTATCAAAATTTTTAGAAATTAAATCTTTAAATTCATGTTTGTACAACTCTTTTATGTGAAACTCGTTATGGTGCTCATTACTGTCTGAAGCATATAATTTATCTGGAGTCGAAATAATTAATAGCCCATTTGGCTTCAAAACCCTCTTTATTTCCTTCACCATTTCATCATGTTCATCGTGATGCTCGATAGTTTCAAAACTCACAACAACATCAATGCTATTGTTGGCTAAAGGAATTGAACTTGTACTTCCAGTCAAAAACTCTAAATTACTTTTTTTATATTTATGTTTAGCTACTTGCATAGTTTCTTCATCTATATCAACAGAATAAATATAAGAGGCCTTCTTAATCATCAAATTACTACCATATCCTTCCACACAGGCAATATCTAGGACTACTTTATCTTTAATATATTCAGAAGCTAAAGCATAACGATGCAAATGCTCTATAGTTTCTCTAGAGTTTATAAAAGTTTCTAATCTTTCGCCTGTCCATTTTTTTTCCATATTATCTCTAAAATAATTTTCGCTTTTTATATTTCAACGCTCTTTTTTCTATTAAATGCCATGATAAATAACCAAAAAATATTGAAAGTAGAACTGAGGCTAGCATCAAATTATAGGTATTCATCTTAAAAAAATACACCAAGGTTTGCTGTATGGGGAAACTATATATATAAATCCCGTATGACATATCACCATATTTACCAAAAGTATGCAAAAAAGGCAAAGGTATAAAACCTATTAGTACAACAACTATGGGAAAAATAATATGCTTAACCAAATCATAATGATTAAAATAAAGCGACAACACCATAATCAAAACTGATAAACCTAAAATCACGCCCTTATATTTCAATTTCTCAAACTGTATGGAAGCCAATAAACTGCCTACAATAAAAAATGTTCCTAAGTTGAGTATATGTAGTCCTTGTAATTTTAGTATGGAGGAACCCTCAAACCTGCCGAGATAAAAATTATAAAGGAAGTAAAAAATAATAAAAACGACAGAAAGTAATAGCAGGACTAATTGTTTTTGTTTTCTAAATAAGAAGAGTAGCGATAATGCGACATACAGGCTAAATTCATACCGTATAGTCCATAACGAGCCATTTATGGCATGGTATGCATTGGTATCGAATATTCCCTTTATGCTGGATTGAAAATAATACAAACTAAGATTATTGGGTACGTAAGTATAGACTGCATTGTTTTTAAAAAAAGGAATCGCGCTTTTATATACCAAAGGTGCTAACACAATTGTAAGCAATAAAACAACAAATAAGGCCGGAAAAAGTCTTAAAAAACGTTTTTTAAAATAATCAAAAATATTTTTGCTCCGCTCCAAACTTTGAAAAATAAAGTAACCACTAATAATAAAAAAACCACTTAATCCTATTTGAGCTAAAACGATTTGCCCATTTGTAATTTGATAAATCCATTGAGAGCTTTCATTCCCTCCAGATAAAGGATAGGAATGGGATATAACAACTAAAAGAGCAAACAAAAACCTTAGAAAATCAAAATTATTTTTATTCATTTCCCACAACTAAATATTAAAATCCAAATGATATTTTCATTATTAAAATCATCTCATTCATGCAAAATAAATTTAATTTTATTTATAATTATTTCTGAAACTGGGTATTCAAATTTACGAGCAAAAAAAGAATCAGATTCTAATATTTTTTCATAATCTTTTTCGTCTAAAATAACTGGATTATTACCATTTCTATTTGTCCAATCAATATATCTTAAATTAAATTTATTCATTTTATCTTTAAAACTGGAATTCATTAAAATTGTCTGAAAATAAAATTCTTCAGAACAAAATGTATATTTAAATCTTTTAAAAACATTTTTATTTTCTTTTGAATTCACAACAACAAAGTTCAAACATTCTCGTGACAGGCTCCACCAAGTTGAACCTCCATATATCTTTGGAATTTTACAAGATAATTTTCTTTTGAAACCTATTTTTTTTTGCCAATGAATAATTTTTTTTATTATTCTTTTTTGAAAGTCATTTCTCCAATTAAACAAATCATATAAATTATAATATTCAATCCTATCTAATCCTCCATTAAAATCCCAACCTAAAAAAGGGACATCAAAACAATCTATATATACATCTTCTGTATTTTTAAAGAAAAATTTAAAATCGGATACTTTCTTTATTGGAAAATCATTACCACTTATCAAATGAAAATAATAATTTTGAGGATTTTTAAGTGCCTTTTCGGACAAATAAAGAATACTTCTTAAATGATTAAACCCTCCCCAATTTACTTTGTATTTTTGAGAAATTAATTTTACAATATCATATTTCTTTAATCTTAATAACTCCTCTTTTGATATAGAGCTCTTTCTATCTATATGAATATAAATTTCGAAATCATCATCAAAAAAAGCAATAATATCTTCTAAATGATGATAATTTTTATACGCAGTAATCAAAATTGCTTGTTTCATGTAAGCTGTTAATTAGGTTAAAAACCATAATAATATTTAGTCTCTATTTATAAATCAAATATTTTATTATTACTATTATTATTTCCTAAAATTTATTGGGTTTGTTGCCCATAAATTTAATTAGATACAAAAACTGCAAAACTGCATACCACAAATCTATTGCAAAATATTTCATCAAATTGAAAACCGAAAATAGAAATCCTTTTATAACGCTCCATAAACTAATGTCTTGATGCCACAATTGATAATTTCCAACGATATCATTCTTGAACCTGAAAAACAGTTGTTTTCTGGTTCGCTTCACCTCATAACAAAATATGGATTCAACAAAATCTATTTCATGACCTGCTTTCAGAACCCTCGTTGTCCATTCTTTGTCTTCAAAAGTGGCTACATCTTCCCTGAACGGATGTTTTTCCCATACTTTTTTAGAAAAGGCTGAACCTGAAAAAATCAATCCCGATTTGTTGGGATCTATGGTTGCCGGGATTTTATTGATGAAATTTTTATAATCATTGGGGCCATGCACACACCTTAATCCAGCTAAATTAGGATTGGCTTCAAACTTTGTTTGTATCATCTTAAAAAAATCATGACTCACGGGATACGAATGGGCACTAAAAATAACAATTATAGGATTTTTGGCTTCCTTGGCACACAGATTAGCACTACCGCCAAAACTAAAATTGTTGATGGTGACAAAACGAGCTCCAAATTTCTCCGTGATTTCCTCGCTGTTATCAATTGATAGATTATCGACTACAATAATCTCGGCAATATCATTGTGATATCTTTCCGTCAAATTTTTCAACAAAAAAGATAATGCTTTCGCTTGATTTTTATTTCGGATAACAACTGAAATCATTGAACTTTTATTTTTGGATAGAAAACAATTTTGAAATAATTTTAAAAGGCTTTGTAATTAACTTTCCTATTTTATACTCCCGAGAGTTTTTTATTTCCATTTTGCCTACCCTGTGTGTTTTTATATAATAAAAAAGAACTTCGGCAGTATTATCAAAATAGGCGGTGTAAAGTTCTTTATGTTTTTTGAACATATATTCCATATTTGATTCTGCATGATTATTTAATGTATCTACAAGCATCGATTTCTTTGCTTTTCTATAATAAAACAAAAATGCTTCAACAAATTTAAACTTCCAACCTCTTTTGGTTATATTCAGCCAAAACTCCCAATCTTCAAAACCTTTTACCATCGATTCATCATAACCGCCAACTTCTTCCCAACATTTTTTCCTGTATATCGACGATGGCATTAATTTGTTTTCAAACATTAAATCTTGATATGTTGAACCTGTAGCCTTATATTTGTTTATAATATTTTCCTTGTTTTTACTAAAAAAATAACGGTAGCAGGAAACAATACCCAAATTATCATCTGATTGTAATTGTGGAACCAGTTGAATCAAAAAATCACGATGCAAAATATCATCTGAATCTAATGCAACTATAAACTCTCCTTTGCATTTTTTAATCCCGGCATTACGAGCACTTGGCAAGCCCCCATTCTCTTTATACAAATAGCTAAATCGACTATCTTTTTCACACCATTGTTGAGCGATACTTTCGGCATTATCTGGACTTCCATCATTTACAATGACACATTCCCAACGTGTATATGTCTGACCTATAACGGACTGTAAGGATTCATTCAAAAAATGAGCTTGTTTGTAGCAGGGAACAATGATTGATACGAGAGTATTCATTTTAAATTTTATTTAATAGCCCAAATCTAATTAGCCACTTAATAATTCTTGACCGTCTTAGACTATGAACGATAGTCATATATTTTAACACATCCTCTAAATCTTGCATATATGCCGAATAATCAGATTGTAAGATATGTTGTTTTTCATCATTAATAACTACCCTATTTTCAGGCAATGAACTTATTCCATCTAAATAAAATGTTGTCATTGTATTGTTGACATGAAGATATGAGGCACTATACCTACAAACACTATCAATAAAGAACTTCCAATCCGCTACAATTTTAAAATCATCTTTAAATAATCCGACAGTTTGGAATAATTTTTTCTTTATAAATATTGCTTGATGGGGTAAATTATCTTTCAAAAAATAAGCAAATGATAATGTACCTGGATACTCTTTAATAAATTTTTTATTCTCGCCAATCACATACATATTAAAATAAATTAGATCATAATCTAATATGACATGTTGATTTTTTTCTAATACTTTCTTATTATAAAAATGATCCCCACTGTTCAAAAAAAGCAAATACTCCCCTGAAGCTTTGGCTATACCCTTGTTCATGGCATGATAAACACCTCTGTCAGGTTCAGTGACCCAATACTCAAATAATTCGTTTTTACTTTCAATATACCCCACACTGCCATCTGTTGAGCCACCATCGATGACGATATGCTCAAACCCTTTCCAGGTTTGACTGGCAACACTCTCAACGGTTTTTTGCAACCCTATGAAATTGTTGAAGTTGACAGTGATTATGGATAGTTTTGGGTTCAATGTTGACTTTATTAATTTGAATTCTATTTATAACTATGGTTCTATATAGACTTTTAAGCCCTATTGAGTATAAAAAACATAATATAATTATCTAATTTTTATGAATTTTATAAAATTAAATACAAACACTAAAGATTAAATATATTATGCATATTTTAAGAAAAATTATTGCCATTCATTGGACTTTCTTAAAAAACTATTTTTCTTCACAAAACAAATATCACATTGTCCCAAGGCACCATCTAAAGGTCTTCTCAAAAATCCAGCAAAATCATAAACAACATAATCATAACCTAACATAAAGTTTATAACATCCGACATCACTGGCATATCTAGTCCATCCGAAAAAGGAAAAAGTGAAACTTCTAAAATATATACTTCTGTATGTCCAAATGTTTTAGTAGCTCCTTTTAAGGCTTCTAATTCAAAACCCTGTATATCAAGCTTAATTAGTTCAGGCATCCTGATTTTATCACCCTCAATTAAATCATTAATTGCAACTATTTCAATTTTTCTTTGTTTACCATTTGATAATAATTTTTCTTCTTCTCTTGGTAGTAAAGAAGAACCAGCCAAATCCTCCCAAATTGTCAATGTCAAAATCTCCTTTTTGGCACCTGCTCCCTGTAGTAAATAAGCTGAATTACTGAACTCATTAGTAAATGCTTTTAATTTTTCTTCCATTTCAACTTGTGGTTCAATCAAATAAAAATAGGCTTCAGGAAATATTTTTTTTGCTATTCTGCTCCAAGATGAAGAATTAGCACCAACATCTAGAATCGTCTTACACTCTAACCCTCGTATTTTTAAATCTTCAAGAAAAGTATCCATTCTCCCCACCGGCCTATTATTCAATATTTTAGAGTCTCTAGGCGTTTTTAAATTTTTTAATTCATAGCCAAAAAAACGAATAAACATTTTTAATTTTTTTTTCATAATATATTTATTTTACTGCGTGTAAAATTTTAAATTAATTTTTTATTTTTTTTATTTTTTTCTGTATAAAAACGGAAACAGTAATTTTCTTCGCCTGATAACAGGAAAATATTTTATGCTAAGATAAGAAAACAAAAGTTTTGGGGTCTTAAAAAATAGGGATGCCCAATATACTGTATCCTCAAACAAACTATTATTTTCTCTAAATCTGACAACCCACAACCATTTTAAAGTAACATCAATTTTTTTTATAGGAATTTGGTTTTCTAAAGCCCAAGTTATAACTGACTCGTATAACTTGCTATTATATTTTTTATACAAGTCTTCCCTTGTAAAAACATTAGCTTCATGTACTCCTCTTAGAGCTAAAGGTTCATTTATTATACCGGTCTCTAAACAACATTTTAAAGCCATTTTAAAAATAATATCTGAATCTTCGGCAACCATCAAAGATTCGTTAAATAATCCTGTAGCATCAAATACTGATTTCTTGACCGTTAATCCATTTAAATGCAAATAACCATATTTACTGCAAATTACTGAATCAAAAAGTTCTTCGGATTTTATTTTTTGTGAAACTGTACTAATTTTAAATTTGGCTTCTTCAAAAGAATTAATTGCTCTATAAAAATGAAATCCAACGGCATTGTAAACACCCTCACATTTTACATCCTCTTGAAATACTTTTTTATCATTAGAAAACCGATTGGGTAAGTAAAAATCATCTGCATCCAGAAATGCTAAATATCTTCCACTTGCTTTTTTTATACCTAAATTTCTAGTGGCAGAACGACCTTTGTTTACATAATTTTTATGATGGTAAATTTTAATTTTAGCATTGGTTAATTGCATGTCTTTGATAATCCGCAAGGTAGTATCTGTACTGCCATCGTCAACTACAACAACTTCATTTACCTCGGGCTGTTTTAATGCTGATACAACAGCAGATTGTATAAATCGCTCTACATTATAGGCAGGAATAATTACAGATATTAAAAAATCCATTTTACTTTTATTTATTTTTTGTTCTATACAAAAATGAAAAGAATACTTTTCTAAGCCTAATGATTGGAAAATATTTTATGCTTAGAATTGAAAATAAAAGTTTTGGATACGGAAAAAACGATTTTGCCCAATACCCAATATCCTGATGCAATTTGTTTTTTTCTTTATACTTTATAATCCAAATAGCTTTTAACAAAACATCGATTTTACTAAATGAAATTTGATTTTCACAACCCCAGAAAACAAGCGATTGATATCTTTTTATTATATCTTTTCTATACAACTCTTCTCTATAAAAAACATTTTCCTCATGAACTCCCCGTATCGCCACTGCTCTATCTATTGTACCAGTTTCCAATTGGCATTTTAAGGCCATTTTCCATATGATATCGGTGTCTTCTGCTACCATCAAAGATTCGTTAAAAAACCCTATAGCATCAAATACTGATTTCTTTACTGTTAATCCATCAATCGAAAAATGACCCTTTTTACCAGAAAATAATGTTTCGAATAGTTCCTCAGCTTTTATTTTTTGATTAACCGTATATAATTCAAGACTTTCTTTCTCTAATAGTGTAGCCTCTCTATAAAAATGGGCTCCAATGGCATTATAAACCCCATCAATCTTGTCATTCTCTTGAAATAGAACTTTATCGTTTGCAAACCGATTGGGCAAAAAATAATCATCGGCATCCAAAAAAGCAATGTAATTCCCGGTGGCTTTTTGTATCCCCAAATTTCTACTGGCAGAACGCCCTTTATTCAAATTATTTTTATGATAATAAACCTTTAGTTTTGAATTTTGTGATTGTAGTTCTTGTAGAATGGCTTGAGTCCCATCGGTACTTCCGTCATTGACAACCACTATTTCAGCAACTTCCGGTTGTTGTAAAACCGAATCGATTGCTTTTGCTATATAAAGTTGACAGTTATATACTGGAATGACAACTGAGACTGAAAAAACCATTTTTTGCTATTATTAAAATTTTGCTTTAAAAACCCGACGTACAAATTTTGCCATAGTATAGACTGATCCTATTCTTGCTAATTGCAAACCAATATAAATACTGCTTTTAAGATTAAGTCGATTTTGTTCTTTTGCTAGAATTTCATACTCCAGTAGTAATGAACGTTTTTGAATTGAATTAAAACGTGACAGTTTATCAAAGACCAAATTTCTGTAAAATAACTCTTTAGCTTTATATTTAAGCACTAAATTATCATTCATTCCAGAAATACTTTCTTCTGAAATCCTAACAAAAATAGTACTTTCATTTATGGTATATATCGGTTTATTGTCTGAAAAATCTAACCAAGCCATATCATCGCTATACCAAGCCAATGGAAAATCGACAAAACCATGCTTGATATAAGATTCTCTTGAAAACACATGCTCGGACAACGAACTTCTTGTTTTTCCCATAAATTTCCTAAACAAAGAATCCATGGCATTTTCAAATTCTGGGTGCTGAAATGATTCTGAAATGGTCCCAGATTTTTCGTCTATAACTTTACTTGCAAATCGAACCAGGTTTGATTTCCCATTAAAAATACCGTAATTTTTATACCAATTTTCAATAACAGTTTCTTCAAAATAATCATCATCGCCAAGAATCATGATCCAATCTTCACCTCCTGTCATATTAATACAGCGCATCCATTGTTTTACTAAAGAAATACCGCCTATATTTGTATCAAATCTATGGTACAAAAAATCAAATTTTCCTTTATACCTTTCTAATACTTCTCCAGGATTTTCTGGACTCGCATCATCTCCAATATAGACTTTAAATCGCTGGTCTGTTTGATTTTCTAACGACTGCAAAGTTTCTTCAAAAAAAGCAAGTTTGTAATAAGGAATTATTATCGCTAGCATTTTTATTTTATTTTATACAATCCAAATACTGAAAAACCAAAAAAAGTAGTACAAAATAAATCGATTACAAATTTTTCGCTTTTAAGAATTTTCAAATGCTCTTCTTCTATATTCTGATTTTTCAAATAAAGCTCTCTATAATGTTTTTGATATTGTTTACTATATTTTTTAAAAATATAATCATTATTCAACTCATGCATTTCATCATTAAACGATCTTATCATAGAATCCTTTGAAACATAGTATTTAAAAACAATTTTTTTAAGATGTTGAAATCTAACATTCAAAATACCTAAAGCTACCCAAAATTCCCAGTCCTCATTTCCTTGATGCGGCATATTTTCATCATAACCTCCCACTTCAGCCCACAACTTTTTCCTGTAAATTGCACAGGCATCAATATAATTATCTACTAATATCTTATTAAAATCATATTCAGCAACTTCCCAAAGTCCAGTTCTTTCGCCAAAATATTCAGCATCTCCATATATAACTCCAACATCTTGATTCTTTTCAAAAACAGCAATTGCGTCTAGAGTAAAATCTTTTATCAATTGATTATCTGAATCCAAAGGCAAAATGTATATACCATTCGATTTGGCAATACCATAATTTCTAGTTTTACCCAAACCTTCATTAGGCTTGGCAAAATATTTAAATCTACTGTCTTTTTCAATCCATCTCAAAGCTATATCTTCTGTTGTATCAGTTGAACCATCATTGATTATTATGGCTTCCCAATCTTGAAAATCTTGACTAATCACGGATTCCAATGTAGATTCTATGGTAGATTCCGAATTATAACAAGGTATTATTATGGATAAAATTGGGTTCATGTATTAATTTTTTCTAGCAACAACTACATAATTCATAGTGTTTATTGGATTAAAATCTTTTTTATCCAAATAAGCAAAAATTCTATTTACTAATATATATATTCTCAATTTGCGAAATAAATATTTTAATCCTTTTGCAACCTTATTAGCATTGGTATTTCTAAATTCAAATGTGTGATTTATAACTTGTCCAAGTGTGGCCCAAGCTCCACCATTAGAAACTATTTCACTAACTTCAAAGCCTGCTTTTTCTAATATGTATTTAAACCCGTGTTTAGTAAATCTAAAAAAATCATAGGGTTCTTCATGTAAGTTCCAATACATTGGTCCTGATAAAATAAAATATCCATTTGGTTTTAATAATCGGAATGCTTCATTAACTAAGCCTTGATGATCTTCAACATGTTCTATAACTTGAGTTGATAAAACCGTATCAAAACTCATACTTTCAAGAGGTATATTATTTGCTTCACACAAAACATCAACTTTATTCAAACTAGATTGTACAATATCACAGCCAACATATTCTGAAACTTTTCCTCCAGACCAAATCTCATAAGGTTTATTACCACAACCTATGTCTAATAATTTTCCTTTGGCATATTGTTGAATAGCTGTATATAAATCTTTATGAAAAGAAAGATACACTAAATATTCTCTATGTGAAATGTCTATTTTTTCTACATTCTCCAAACGAGAAAGATTAGCTTCTCTACTCATATAAATTTCGTTTTTACTTTCCTTAAATAGTATTTTAATAATGAAAAAGGATCATTTACCAACTTTTCTAATTCATTAACTCTTTTCTCTGATTGAATTGCTTTTTGACACTTATATTCAAATAACTCAGGGTGAACATATGAATTCAAATTATTTACTTTCTCACTAGTTATTAAATCAAATTTAGAATTTTCTATTTCCGTTTTTTTTATAAATATCAAAATATTTTGTCTATACCACCAACTGATTTTGTGATCCTTCCAAATTTTGTGTCTTAAAAAATCTATGCATTGATAACCATTTTGAGAAAAAAGATCAATCCAATATTTATTATATTGTTCATTATAATGCAAAGTCCCTTCCTGACCAGGTATTGCTGCCGAAAACAATATAACATCGCCATGACAACACATCGAATCTATGAATACTCCAGCATTTTCTGGTAAAATATGCTCTGCAACTTCTAACGAAATTACCAAATCAAATTTCCTTTCTAAATCGAATGAAGTGTTTAAATCGTGAGAGACAAATTTATTTTTATCAATAACTAAATCCTTAATTTCAACATAATCACCATCAATTCCTAAAACTTCGCATTGGTTTTGTTCAAAAACACTCAACCAAGTTCCAAGTCCACAGCCAACATCTAAAACACTTTTTGGCTTGAAATAATTTAAAAATAAGGGTATTAACTCATTGGCAGAATTAATAGAATTCTGAAAATGGACTTTGTGAAAATCATCATTATAATCTTTTGGCGTCATTTATATTTTTTTATTAAGAAATATACCAATTACCTTCATCTATATACTGACAAACATTATTTTGCCACCCCCACTCTGGTTCTTTTTGACCAATCATCTCAACTTCAAAATTGCAACAATCAATCTCTTGAAATTTCTCTCTGGTTTTAGAATTGGCAACATGAATTCTCAAATAATAATTCCCCTTATAAAGACGTAATGCATCAAACTCAAAACAAAACTTATTTATTCCTTTTTTTCGACAAATAGGACTATCCTTATCAAAAATATAGGCGTACAAAACTGCTTTATTTAAATAATCAAATACTTGAAACGAAAATGATAAATTCTCATAATTATCAAACGGCATAATAATCTCAAAATTGACTTTAAGTGATTTCCCATTAGCTTGTAATGTGCCACCTTCAGAGGTCAAAATTTCTACTTTTGTTATAGATGGCTTATCTACGGCTTCCTTTTGAACAAAAGCACTTTCTCTATTTTGCATAGATGAATATATAGAAATTGCTTTATTTGTTTCCTCAATTGCTAAAATACTACCATTCCCTAAAACAATAGTTCTTGTTGCAAGAGTACTTATCGCACTTAAATCATGGCTCACAAACAAAACCGTTCTACCACCTTTTCGCGAAATATCCTGCATCTTGCCAATAGCTTTTTTCTGGAACTCGGCATCGCCCACAGCCAGTACCTCATCAATCACCAAAATCTCCGGTTCGAGAAATGCTGCCACGGCAAAAGCCAGTCGTACCGTCATTCCGCTGGAGTAGCGTTTTACGGGCGTGTCAATGTAGCGCTCACAACCCGAGAACTCAATGATTTCGTCAATCTTAGAGGCGATTTCTTTTTTGGTCATTCCCAGAATGGCACCATTCAAAAAAATGTTTTCACGTCCCGTCATTTCACCATTAAATCCTGTACCTACTTCTAATAAGGAAGCAATGCGCCCACGACATTTAATACTGCCAGTGGTAGGTGCGGTAACCTTGGATAATATTTTTAATAGCGTAGATTTTCCCGCTCCGTTTTTGCCTATAATACCTAGAACTTCGCCCCGCTCTACTTCAAAATTAATGTCTTGCAGTGCCCAAACATAATCGCTTTCTCCTTTGGTGCTTCGGTCGTTGGTATCGCCTATTTTGAGATAGGGGTTTTCCTTGCCCCGCACCTGATGCCACCATCGATTCAGGTCGTGACTCAGCGTGCCGGTTCCTACCTGCCCAAGGCGGTATTGCTTAGAGATGTTTTCGGCTTTGAGAATAATGTCTTTGTTCATAATTGTCATTGCGAGCGCAACGCAGTGAAGCGTGGCAATCTGTTGTAGATTATTGGGTTATGAAATTGATATTGCCATTGAAATTGTTATTTTTATTTATTTTTTTCTCAATTAAACGATTAACCAGTTAACCGATTAAACCATTTTAAACTTTTCTTCAAGGTTTGACCCGGACGATTTTGTCTTCTTTAAGAATTACTAATTCGCTATTCATTTTCTTTTTGAATTCAATCAGCTTTTCATAAACTTTGTCCATTCCTTCAATTATTTTAGTTTGATTGGGAGTTCTTTTATAGGTTTTCATAGTATTGATTTTTTAATTTATTGAACTTTAGTTCGTTCAAAATAGTAATTTCAGACTCTAATGTTTTTTCTGCGATTAATTCTGGTTTTCCTCCGGAATTGTCATAAATCAGCACTTCATCAACCACCGAAAGATAAATGTCAAAGAGGTTTTTTATCCCGTTTACATATCTTCTTTTGATAACTTCTGTTTCAATATTATGCCCTCCTTCCATCACTCTTGTTTTAACCCTTTCGATAGCTAAATCTACATTTTGTAACCAAAAAAATAGCAGTGTTACAGTATACTTTTTCTTTTGGGCAATAATTACTTTTGATTTATAACTTTTTGTAGCTAAAGTAGTTTCAAAAGCAAAATTCTCGTTGATTTCCAAAAGTTCATTTATCCTCTTAATCATTATTCGTCCGGCTTCAAAGGAAACTCTTTCGGGTTGAAAAGGGGATAATCCTTTTGCAATCTCATCAGCATTTACAAACTCTTTACAATTTAATATTTCCGGCAATATAGTGAAAGAGGCAGTTGTCTTACCTGCTCCATTGCATCCTGCGATTATATAAAGATTTTTATTCATTGTTACAAAGGTAATCAAATCTATGTTTTATGGACAGGCATGGCGATTGAGATGTTTTCGGCTTTAAGGATGATGTCTTTGTTCATGTTGTCATTGCGAGCGCAACGCAGTGAAGCGTGGCAATCTGTTGTCGGTTATGTGGTTAATCGATTAAACAATTAACTTTCTTTTTCCCCCTTTAGGGGGTAGGGGGCTAAGCCACAAAGTTATTTTATTTTTTTTCTTATATGAAACTTATATGTCTTGTTTGGTAAACTTTTTTTAAAAAATATAAAGCAATTAAGGACATTAAAGTTTTTTGAAATTGGTTTAAAATTCTCATTATTTTAAAAGTTTCAAGAAAAACCACTTTATGCTTCGCAATGGTTTCAATAGTGCAGCGCCTAATTTATAATCAATGGTATTTCTGAATTTATTAATGGCCGCTTTCTCTAAATCAGAAGCTGTTAAAAATCGGTCAATCAAAGCTTCATAATGCGTACAATAAATGTCCTTATTTTTGAGGTAAATGTATTTTTGGGTGGTATTATGTTTTTGGTTCATTCCTGCACTTCTGGAACCTATATTTTGCCTGTAAAAAAACAATACTTCCTCAATGATATGCACTTTCCATCCTAAGTTGCATACCCTTAAATAAAATTCCCAATCTTCATAACCATTTTCTGGATTTTCATCGTAACCATTCACTTGCTCCCAACATACTTTCCTGAATAAGGATGAACCATTATTTACCCCATTATGAAACAAAAAATCAGTTACCGATGTGGCGGTAGATTTAAATATATGCAATTGTTTATCGGTATTAAAAAACCGTCCCCAACTGCTTACTATTCCAATATCCGGATTAGTAACCAACACCGCCATAGCCTTTTCAAGAAAAGTAGCTTCATATTTATCATCGGCATCTAAGGTGAGAATGAATGTAGCTTTTGAGTTTTTAATCCCCAGATTTCTGGCACTGCTCACTCCTCCATTTTCCTTGTATAAATAAATAAAACGGGGGTCTTTAGCTACCCATTGTTGCGCCACTTCCTTTGTATTGTCTGGACTACCGTCATTAACGATAAAACATTCCCAATCTGTATACGTCTGATCCAATAGAGATTGTAAGGATTCGTCTAGGTATTGGGCTTGGTTGTAACAGGGAACGATAATGGAGACTAATAGTGGCATTTAGCAAGAAAGATAAAAGGATAATCAGTTAAAAATGTTTCGATTAAGTTACAATGAAATTTTTTCAGGATTTTGGTAGGTATTCCAAAAGCGTAATAATTCAATATCTTTATTTGTAGCTACTTTATAAAATAGGCTAATATGCTTGGTAACGGGAACTTTAAAAACAAATTTGTAATTTGTTGATTTAAAAACTAGATTCTCCTTAGTTAACAAAACTAACAAATCATCTACTTTATCCATAAAATTATAAACGTCATTTAATGCCCATTCTCGCTCTAAATACTCAATATTT
>NZ_JAYWCK010000137.1:0-28011 GCF_043780635.1 Flavobacterium sp. | reverse complement strand
CGCTAGAAAATTAGTTAGAAAAGTTACTTTTATGATAAAATAAACTGCTCTATTTATCCCATAAAAGCCCTAAAGGAAATTTCTTTTAGGGCTTTTTTTTGTCTCATTCTGAAAAATGTTAATTACAAACTTAAAAAGCAGGTCAACAAAAATTAAAAGAATTGCTGTACTTTTGAATAATTAAATTTTACCCAAAACAGTGAAAACCCTTTTAGACTTAGAAAACTGGAACCGAAAAGAACATTTTTTGTTTTTTAAACAAATGGAAGAACCTTTTTTCGGAATTACCACAACCATCGATTGCTCGAAAGGATATGAAACCGCAAAACAATTAGGAACTTCCTTTTTTGTGTATTATTTGCACAAAACCATCGTTGCCGTAAACACTATTGAATCATTTCGTTATCGAATAATTGACAATGAAATTTACATCTACGATACAATTGATGTGTCAGCGACGATAATGCGAGAAGACAAAACTTTTGGGTTTTCATTGATCGAATATTCTGCTAATTTTGATGTTTTTGCAAAAAACGCATTCCAGGAAATAGAAAGAATAAAAAATACTCCAGGACTTTTCACCAGAGAATTTCCAAGTGATAATTTGATTCATTTTTCGGCAATACCTTGGATAAATATCACTTCGCTTTCTCATGCCAGAAGTTATACTTTTCCGGATAGTTGCCCTAAAATTTCTTTTGGGAAAATGATGATTGACAATAATGGCAAAAGAACCATTTCGATGTCAATTCACGTGCATCACGGTTTGATGGATGGTTATCACGTGGGACAATTCGTGGATTGTTTTCAGGAATTGATGAATAAATAAAAAAGGCTCCCGTTTCCGGAAACCTTTTGTTACATAAAAAATCTTGAATTTATTTTCCTAAAAGAAGTACATCATTCGCGACAACTTCAGTAATATATCTTTTTTCTCCATTTTTATCGTCGTAACTTCTGTGAGTTAATTTTCCTTCGATGGCAATTTGAAGACCTTTGGTTACATATTTTTCGATGATTTCGGCAGTTTTTCCCCAGGCTACTACTTTGTGCCATTCGGTTTGTTCCACTTTTTCTCCTTTGTCATTTTTGTAACTATCGTTTGTGGCGATTGTCAAATTGGCTACTTTTTTTCCTCCATCAAGATTTTTGATTTCTGGATCGTTACCTACGTTTCCGATTAACTGTACTGTGTTTTTCATTGCATTCATGGCGTGTAAATTTAAATTGTTAGTAAACGTTATGTTGAATTGTTCTTTCAAATCAACAGGGCAAAGATGCGATGACTCTAAAAATTTATTCGGTATATAACTACTTACTTTCGGTTGTAACTATTTGTAACCGTTTGTAAATGGAAATTTATTATCTATATTTGTTGTATATCAAAAACTTATGCAAACCAAAATAAAGAAAGTAGAATTAAGAAATCTGCAAATTGAAGATTACAAGGAGCTGAAAAAGTCAATGAAAATGGCCTATCCAGAGTTGGAAGATTCCTACTGGAAAGAACCAGATATCGAAAATTTATTGGAAAGATTTCCTGAAGGACAATTAGTTATTATAGCAGACGGAAAAGTTGTTGGCGCCGCCTTATCTTTAATTCTGGATGAAGTTTTAGTTGATAAAAACCCTAATTACGCAAAAATAACAGGAAATTACACTTTCTCAACACACAACCCAAAAGGTGAAATTTTATATGGAATTGATGTGTTTATCAACCCTGATTATAGAGGATTGCGTCTTGGAAGAAGATTGTATGACGCCCGAAAAGAATTATGCGAAAAACTGAATTTAAAAGCCATCGTTTTTGCAGGAAGAATTCCAAATTACAACGAACACTCCAAAAAACTGACACCAAAAAAATACATCGATAAAGTAAAACGAAAAGAATTGCACGACCCTGTGCTTTCCTTTCAATTGAGCAATGATTTTCACGTAATGAGAATTATGAAAAACTATCTGGAAGGAGACTTAGACTCAAAAGAATTTGCAGTATTATTAGAATGGAACAATATTTATTATGATGAAAGTCCGGTACTTATAAATACCACAAAAAGCATCATCAGACTTGGATTAATCCAATGGCAAATGCGTCCGTTGGCAAACTTAGACGCTTTGTTCGAACAAGCCGAATTTTTTATTGATGCCGTATCTGGTTATAAAAGTGATTTTGCCGTTTTCCCCGAGTTGTTTATAGCTCCATTGATGGCGGATTATAATCATTTATCGGAGCCAGAAGCCATCAGGGAACTTGCGAAATATGCAGACCCTATTCGAAAAAAATTTCAGGAATTTGCCATTTCTTACAACATCAATATCATTTCAGGAAGCATGCCTTTCTTAGAAAACGGCACTTTGTACAATGTTGGATTTCTTTGCAAAAGAGACGGAACTTCCGAAATGTATTATAAAATTCACGTTACCCCAAATGAAGTAATGCATTGGGGAATGAAAGGCGGCTCACAAATTAAAACTTTTGATACCGATTGCGGAAAAATAGGTATCATGATTTGCTATGATGTAGAATTTCCAGAACTCTCCCGACTCTTGGCCGATGAGGAAATGAATATTTTATTTGTGCCATTTTTAACAGATACACAAAGTGGCTACGTAAGGGTAAGACATTGCTCTCAAGCCCGAGCCATCGAAAACGAATGCTATGTAGCTATTGCCGGATGTGTTGGAAATCTTCCAAAAGTAAACAATATGGACATTCAATATGCGCAAACTGCGGTGTTTACGCCATCTGATTTTGCTTTTCCAAGTACCGGGATAAAAGCAGAAGCAACCACTAATACCGAAATGACCTTAATCGTAGATGTAGATTTAAATTTACTGAAAGAACTTCACGAACACGGAAGTGCTCGAATCCTGAAAGACCGAAGAACAGATTTATATGAAATCAATAGAATTAATAAAACATAATGGAAAACAATTTCAATCTCGAAAAACTAAAATTCCCGATAGGAAGATTTCAAAAACCGGATTCAATAACAGAGAATGATTTGAAAATCTGGATAGAAGTCATTCAAAATTTTCCAATTAAAATTATGCACCTGACCTCCAACCTTTCTGTCGAAGAATTGCATTGGGTTTATCGCCCAGAAGGCTGGTCAATAAAACAAGTGGTACATCATTGCGCAGATAGTCATATGAATAGTTTCATCCGATTCAAATTGGCTTTGACCGAAGATGTTCCAACCATAAAACCGTATCAAGAAGCAAAATGGGCCGAACTCGCAGATAGTAAATCGGACAATATTTTACCATCCATTCAAATAATCGAAGGCGTACATTCTCGTTGGGCTTTGCTTCTAAAAAGCTTTGGAGAAAAGGAATTAAAGAAACAATTTATTCATCCGGCAAACAACAAAACATCTTGTTTAGACGAAATAATTGGGCTTTATGCTTGGCATTGCAACCATCATTTGGCACATATATACCAAGCTTTAATAAACAAAGGTCAATTTTAAGAAAAACAAAAAGCTATGACTAAAACCTGCCTTGAATGTGGAGACAAAATTGTAGGCCGCGAAGACAAAAAGTTTTGCAGCGATGGCTGTCGCAATGCCTACAACAACAAAATAAACAAAGACAGCACTAATTTTATGCGCAATGTTAACAACAAATTGCGCAAGAATTACCGCATTCTTTCAGCCTTGAATGTCGATGGAAAAGGCAAAACCACAAAATCAAAACTTTTGAGCAAGGGTTTTGATTTTGAATTTTTTACAAATATTTTAGAAACTAAAACAGGAAACACCTACTTTTTTGTTTATGACCAAGGCTATCGCGCACTGGAAGATGATTATTATATGCTTGTCAAAAAAGAAATTTAGAACCCAATGAAAAAAAGTTATTCCTCCATTTTATCAACACTATTTATCCTAGGAATCCTTGGATTTATTTTCTTCACATTGATGCCACAATGGACATCTGATGAAGAAGTTCCGCTTTCGGAATTTTCAACCGAAAGAGCTTTGGAACAAGTGAAAAATATTTCGAAAGAACCTCATTTTGTGGGTTCTGAAAATCACGAGGTTGTTGCCAATTATTTGGTAAAAGAATTGCAAAAAATGGGTTTGGAAACTTCCCTTCAGGAGGGTTTTTCTTTCACTGAAAATGGAATCTTGACCAAAAGCAAGAATATCTTATCTCGAATAGATGGGACAAACAGTGACAAAGCATTGCTGTTACTTTCACATTACGACAGCGCACCGCATTCTTTTTCTCACGGAGCGAGCGATGATGGCTCTGGTGTAGCAACAATTTTGGAAAGTGTTCGCGCTTTTATAAATAATAAAACACCCCACAAAAACGACATTATTATTTTATTTTCGGATGGCGAAGAACTAGGGTTAAATGGCGCAGCACTTTTTGTAACGCAACACCATTGGGCAAAAGAAGTTGGCGTAGTGCTAAATTTTGAAGCCAGAGGTTCTTCAGGACCAGGTTATATGTTTATGGAAACCAATTCAGGAAATGCTGGATTGGTAAAAGAATTCGCTGCAGCAAATCCAAAATTTCCAGTTTCAAATTCTTTAATGTACAGCATTTACAAAATGTTGCCTAACGATACTGATTTGACAGTTTTTAGAAAAGAAGGCAATATTCAAGGGTACAATTTTGCTTTTATTGATAGTCATTACAATTATCACACAATTCAGGATGATGCTAATCATTTAGACAAAAATACCTTGGCACATCAAGGAGAATATTTAATGCCATTATTGAATTATTTTTCGAATGCTAATTTAAACACAACCCAAGCTACCGAAGATTATGTCTATTTCACGATTCCTTTTACTTTTATAAGCTATCCTTTTAGCTGGGTTTTACCAATGGTCATCATCGCTTTTGTGCTCTTACTAATTTTAATATTCATAGGAATTGGCAAACGAATTATAATCGGCAAAGAAATTTGGAGAGGATTTATACCTTTTTTAAGTTCAATAATCTGTTCAGGATTAGTTACCTTTTTTGGATGGAAATTATTGCTAAAAGTCTATCCACAATACAACGATTTACTCAACGGATTCACTTATAATGGCCACGATTATATTGCGGCTTTCGTATTGTTGAGTTTGTCAATTTGTTTTGCTTTTTACCAACGTTTCTCTATCAAAAAAGTGACGATGAACCATTTCATTGCGCCATTATTTATTTGGATTCTCGTCAATGGATTGATTGCATTCTTCCTAAAAGGAGCTGGATTTTTGATAATTCCAGTTTATGCAGGATTGATTATGTTGGCTTCTTTTGTACTTACCCAAAAATCCAATTGGAAACTGAATCTCTTTCTAAGCATTCCCTCATTGCTGATTATTGCGCCTTTTATTGAAATGTTTCCAATAGGTTTGGGATTAAAAATACTCGTTGGAAGTGCTATTCTTACTGCGTTGGCTTTTGGTTTATTGCTACCGATTTTTGGCTCGTTTACACGAAAAGGAATGTCGTCGTTACTATTGTTTATGGTTGCATTTGGTTTTTTTGCAAAAGCGCATTATTTTTCCGATTATGAATTGGGGAAAGCCAAATCAAATAGTTTGGTCTATATTCTGGATGCTGATAAAAACAAGGCCTATTGGGCATCTTATGACACCAATCTTGATGAATGGACAAAAGCTTATTTGGGAGAAAACCCAAAAGGGGCTAAAGAATTAAACTCAATTCCATTACCTAGCAAATACAAAACTGGATATAGTTTTATGGCTGATGCGCCAATGAAAGAAATTGCAAAACCAACAATCGAGTTTTTGAAAGACAGCGTTGTTGGTGCCAATCGTTATTTAAAAATACGAATTACGCCAAACAGAAAAGTAAATCGTTACGATGTTTTTGCCAATGAAAATCTAGAAATCCAAAATTTCAAAGCCAATGGAATGACTCTTTTAGGTCAAAAAACTTCAAAATACGAGCGCAAAGACAAAAAATTGTTGAGTTATTATGTCGTTGATCAACTGCCGCTGGAAATCGAATTTAGTATTCCTGCTTTAAGCGTTTTAGATTTGGATTTATTTGAAAGTTCCTTCGATTTGATGAATAATCCCCTGTTTTCGATGGCAAAAAGAGCCAATTGGATGATGCCAACACCGTATGTTTTGAATGACGCTGTTGTAATTAAACAAAAAATAAAACCAAGTGCGAAAATAGTTGAAGTAAAACCTTTGAACTCCAGAATGCAATATGCTGTCAAAAAAGATAGTGTAGCGGTTGTGAAAGACAGTTTGAAAAAACCATAATATGGGATCACAAATTGTGATTGTATATAAATTTTAGAAATACAATTTAAGTAGGAAATTATTGACTATATTCGCTGAAAACCCATTTCCCTTTTATATGCAAGTAGCGACTTTACAATCCAAAATATATGATATTCGCCGCCAAAAAGTCATACTTGACTTTGATTTAGCAATTCTTTATGAAATAGAAACTAAGGTTTTAAACCAAGCTGTCAAAAGGAATGTGAAGAGATTTCCTGTCGATTTTATGTTTCGACTAACTATTGAAGAATGGGAAAGTATGCGGTCACAAATTGTGACCGCATACCAAAATAAAAGAAACGTAATTGTAACACCTTTTGCCTTTACCGAACAAGGAGTAGCAATGCTCAGCGGAATTTTAAATTCGGATGTAGCAATAAATGTGAATATTGCCATTATGCGAACTTTTGTTATGATAAGGAGATATGCTTTGGAACACAAGGAATTTAATGCTAAATTATTGGAAATAGAAACCAAATACGACAAAAAATTTAGTGATATTTATGAAGCCTTAAATTACCTCATCAAAAAAGATGAGAAAGAAGTAGTGCAAAAGGAACGTAAGCAAATTGGCTACAAAAAATAATAAAAACTCAATTTCAAATGATTCAATTTCAAGTGTAAATTAATAGTTATATTTGCTGAAGAGCCATACCTTTTGTGGCTGGTATATACGAGTTGTTTGAAAGTTAAAAAATCCTGTAAATAGAAATGAAAAGAAATCAAATTACCGTAATAATTATTTTGATGGTTTTCCTGAACTTAAGTTTTCAAACATATAAAATAAAAGAGATAACAGATAATAATCTTCAGACAAATAAATATGCTGGAGTTTATAAGTATGGAGATAGTCCTGAAAAAGGTCCATCTGGACAGATAACCGTATATCCTGAATCTGATGATTCTATCTTGTTTTTCATCGATATTTCTAGAGGAGCGCCATCTTACAATATGGGTAATCTTTATGATAGAGTTAAGATAAAATCTAACAAGGGAATATATTATGTTAGATTTGAAGAAAATGATAATGCTTGTAACTTTTCACTTGTTTTCAATGGTGACAAATTAACTATTAAAACCGTAAATGGTGGAAATGATTGTGGATTTGGAGGAAATGTAAGTGTAGATGGACAATATTATAAAGTCAAGAATGCTAAATATGACCATTTTATCGATATGACAGGAGAAAAATATTTCTTTAATAAAACAAAACCCGAAGATTACGCAAAAATATTGAAATAAAGCCAGCACAATACAGCTAGAATTTCATTTCGCACTTATCACTAACAACGAAGCCAAAACTGAACGATTACTCAATATTTACTCCATTATTTAAACTACTTTTGACGACTCTATTTTATTCATAATGACACAAATTAGTATTTTGGGTTGCGGTTGGTTAGGTTTGCCTTTGGCGAAAGCCTTGCTTGAAAATGGACTTTCCATAAACGGTTCGACGACATCAAATGGGAAGCTTCAGGTTTTAGAAAACTTGGGAATTCAGCCTTTTTTAATTGCACTTAACAGCAAAAGTGTTTCGGGAGATATTGAAGTTTTCTTAAACGGAAGCAAAACCTTAATTATCGATATTCCACCAAAATTAAGAGGAAATAGTAAAGAAGATTTCGTTGTAAAAATCAAAACCTTAATCCCATTTATAGAAAAATCCACAATCGAAAATGTGCTTTTCATCAGTTCAACATCAGTATATGGTGACACTTCGACTGCGCTCAGTGTGACGGAGGAAACTAAAACCTGTCCAGAAACGGAAAGTGGCAGACAATTAGTACTAGCCGAGCAACTTTTGCAAAGCAATTCCAACTTTAAAACTACCATTCTTCGCTTTGGCGGATTGATTGGTGAAGACCGTCATCCGATACATTTTCTCGCCGGACGAACCAATCTTGAAAACCCGGACGCACCTATAAATTTGATTCATCAAGACGATTGCATTGGCATAATTCTGAAGATTCTTCGAAAAAATTCTTGGAACGAAACCTTTAATGCTGTAACTCCTTTTCATCCCGGCCGGAAAGAATATTACACTCAAAAAGCTAAAGATTTGAACTTGGTTCCACCCGAATTTAATTATGAAAACCCTGCTTTTGGAAAAACAATTTTGAGTTCAAAACTCGAAAATGTTTTGGGATATACCTTTTCAAAACCCAATTTATAAATTGAGAACTAAAATAAAAAATGCCGTTTCAACTAAAGTAAACTCGATAGGTTTGCCCATAATTGCCTTGTGCTTTGTCTGCTTTTTTTGGGGAACAACCTGGATTGCATCAAAAGAGGGCGTAAAACATATGCCAGCTTTGCAGCTTGCCGGTATTCGGCAATTCATTGGTGGTTCGCTTTATTTATGTTACTTTTTGTATAAAAAAACGCCTTGGCCGAAAGGCAAACAATGGAAAACAATTGTCATATTGAGTATTCTTAATTTTGTTTTGAGCAATGGTCTGAGCACTTGGGGAGTAAAATACATCAGTAGCGGATTGGGAGCAATTATTGGTGCTCTTGTACCTTTATGGGTAGTCATAATTTGCCTATTTCGAGGTGAAAAATTAGCGCGATTAGCCTTTTTTGGACTAATAATAAGTTTTGGTGGAGTTTGCGTAATTTTCTACAATCATTTGAGTGATTTTTTGATTCCTGATTTTAGATTTGGAATAATATTATCAGTAATGGCAACAATAACATGGGCTTTTGGAACTTTATACACTAAGAAAAAAGCGGCCAGTTTTAATCCCTATTTTAGTTTAGGAATACAGATGTTCTTATCCAGTCTTTTTATATTTGCATTCAATGGTGCAACAGGAATATCAGTTAGTTTAAGTTCAATTCCTCTGATATCTTGGCTGTCAATAGGATATTTGGTTATTTTTGGTTCTGTACTTACTTTTATTGCATTTATTTATGCACTTCAAAATCTACCAGCTCATATAAGCAGTATTTATGCTTATATCAACCCTATTATTGCGGTTTTATTAGGAGCAATAATCTTTGGCGAACCTCTCACGATGTCAATTGCCATAGGAGGTGCGGTTACATTGTGCGGTTTGTATATGGTCAATTATTCGATACGGAAAGCCAAAATATAAAAAGAAAGCGTTTTTAAATTACGCTTTTTGTACTTTTGCACCAAATCATTTTTATGAAATCATTTTTCTATAAATATCGAAAATTCTTTGGAGTATTACTCGTGTTTTCTACCATTGTGATTTCCTTGTTTTATTTTGCCTTGAAACCAACGAAAACTTTGCCAATTTTTAATCCATCGGATGTGAACCCAGAATTAGTGGACACTACAGTACAATATATTGCCAACAAACATCGTATTGCTGATTTTTCGTTTACCAATCAAAACGGCAAAACCATCACCCAAAAAGACTATGAAGGCAAAATTTATGTTGCCGATTTTTTCTTTACAACCTGTAGATCCATTTGTCCAAAAATGACAACTAATTTAGTCGATGTGCAAAAAGCGTTTCTGGATAATCCAAAAGTAAAATTGCTTTCCTTCTCCGTTATGCCTGACATTGACAACGTTTCGGTTTTGAAGGATTATGCGAAAATAAATGGTGTAAATGACAGCAAATGGAATTTAGTTACTGGCGACAAAAAAGCAATTTACACAATGGCAAGAAAATCCTTTTTGGCCGTAAAACAAGGAAAACCAGACGAACTTTATGACATGGTTCACACTGAAAATTTTGTGCTTGTTGACTCCAAGAAACGAGTTCGTGGTTTTTATGACGGAACAAATAAAGTCGAAATTCAAAGGCTAATCGAAGATATAAATTGGCTTTTGGAAGATGAGAAATAGTAAACCTGATAATTGTCATTTTATATTCTTTTTTTATCTGTACTTTTGTAATCTAAAATCAATCTAAATAAGAAGTTGAAAACAACGATTGCCAGTTTAAAAAAAGGAGAGAAAGCCACCATCATAGATTTTGATGCTGACATCATTCCGTTAAAATTATTGGAAATGGGTTGTTTGCCCGGAAATACGGTCGAATTGCTCCAAATTGCACCTTTTGGCGATCCTTTATATTTGAATATAAATGGTTCTCATCTTGCCATTCGCATCGAAACTGCTCGTGAAATTGAGGTTGATATTATGAATAAATAACTCGAAATGAGCAAACAAAATATCAATGTCGCTTTAATTGGGAATCCAAACGTGGGAAAAACTTCGGTTTTTAACCAACTTACAGGTTTAAACCAACAAGTGGGAAATTATCCAGGAATTACAGTCGAAAAGAAAGTTGGTTTTTGCAAATTATCTACTAATATCAATGCAAACGTAATCGATTTACCCGGAACCTACAGTTTGAATGCCAGTTCTGCGGACGAAAGTGTGGTGATTGATCTTTTGCTAAATAAAAAAGACAAACTCTTTCCCGATATAATTGTTTTAGTTTCTGAAGTAGAAAATTTGAAGCGTAATTTATTGCTTTTTACCCAAATCAAAGACTTGGAAATTCCAACTATTCTGGTTATCAATATGATTGACAGAATGAAACTCAAAGGAATTTCGCTCGACATTCCCTTTTTAGAAGAAAAATTAAAAACCAAAATTGCATTGGTAAGTTCCAGAAAAAATATTGGAATTGAAGAGCTAAAGAAATTAATTACAACATACAAAACCATTTCGACAGAACCGTGTCTGAATGCATCCTCAATCGACGATGTTTATTTTGATAATCTTCGAAAAACGTTTCCAAACCAATCCTTATATAAACTTTGGTTAGTCATTACACAAGATGTGAATTTTGTGGATTTAAATAGAAAAGCGCTAGAAAACAATTCGTTTACAAAAAGCGATTCCGAGTTAAAAAGGCTGCAACAAAAAGAAACCATCAAGCGCTACCAATTTATAAATGATACACTGAAAACAGGTCAAATAGTAGATTCCGCTTCAGCTACGGATTTCAGAAGTAAACTGGATAGAGTTCTCACGCATAAATTTTGGGGTTATTTAATTTTCTTTTTCATATTATTTGGGATTTTTCAATCCATATTTGAATGGTCAAAAATTCCAATGGATTTAATTGACCACGCATTTGCAAACTTGAGTTCAATTGCAAACAAATACTTGCCACCAGGAGCATTTACAAATTTAATTGCACAAGGAATTATCCCGGGAATAGGCGGAATTTTAATATTTATTCCTCAAATTACTTTTTTGTTTCTGTTCATTTCTGTTCTCGAAGAAAGCGGCTATATGAGCCGAGTGGTCTTTTTGATGGACAAAATTATGCGCAAATTTGGGCTTTCGGGCAAAAGTATCGTGCCGTTAATTTCAGGAACAGCCTGTGCCATTCCGGCGATTATGGCAACGCGAAATATCGAAAACTGGAAAGAAAGATTAATCACAATTCTCGTAACTCCGTTTACTACTTGTTCTGCAAGGTTGCCGGTTTACGCTATTATCATTGGACTGGTAATTCCTGACAAATTTGTTTTTGGTTTCCTTAATTTACAAGGATTGACGCTGATGTTGTTGTATCTGATTGGTTTTGGAATGGCGATACTTTCGGCTTACGGCCTCCATAAAGTGCTTAAGCTCAATTGCAAAACTTTCTTTGTGGTCGAAATGCCCAATTACAAGTTACCAATGTTCAAAAACGTGGCAATAAACGTTATCGAAAAAACCAAGGCTTTTGTTTTTGGAGCGGGGAAAATCATTCTTTCTATAGCTGTGATTTTATGGTTTTTGGCTTCTAATGGTCCAAGCAAAAAATTCAGCGATGCCGAAGCCATTCTAAAGGCAAAAACTGAGAATGAAGGAATATCAAAAATAGAACTGAAAAACAAAGTTGCTTCTTATAAATTAGAAAATTCCTATATTGGACTGATGGGAAAAACCATCGAACCTTTGATTTCACCTTTGGGTTACGATTGGAAAATTGGCATTGCTATTATCAGTTCTTTTGCCGCAAGGGAGGTTTTTGTGGGAACATTGGCAACTATATACAGCGTTGGCGGAAGCGACAATGAAGATACCATAAAAAACAAAATGAGAGCAGAAATTAATCCAGAAACCGGAGATAAAATATTTAATTTTGCTTCCGGAATTTCATTGTTGTTATTTTATGCCTTTGCGATGCAATGTGCGAGCACACTTGCTGTTACAAAAAAGGAGACGAACAGTTGGAAATGGCCTTTGGGACAATTGGTTTTTATGAGTAGCTTTGCCTATATTGTTGCATTAATAGCTTACCAAATTTTAAAATAAATAATTATGATTCAAGACATTTTAACATATATAACTTTAGGTATTGCAGTTGCTTTTTTAGTTCGAAAGTTCTTTTTCAAAAAGAAAAAAACTGATAAAAACTGCGGCGATGACTGTAATTGTCATTGACCCACTTTGACAAAAAGATTACTTGCGATTTTATTCGAAATCGTTAATTCTTTAGTGTCTACTTTTATTTTAATTGACAAATCGAAAGTTTCCTTGGAGATGATTTCGATTTTTGAACCCAAAGCGATTTCTTGTTTGTCCAGATATTTCAAGAAATCTGCTGACGAATCTTTTACTCCTACACAAATTCCTTTTTGATTTACCGCTAAATCCGACAGCAATTGTTTATCCGTTTTTGTCATTCTTCCTTGTGCATCCGGGATAGGATCACCGTGAGGATCTTCGGTTGGATTTCCAAGAAAATCATCGAGTTTATCGATAAGTTGTTCAGATTTTATGTGTTCTAATTGTTCCGCAATATCGTGAACTTCATCCCAAGGAAAATCTAATTTTTCCACTAAAAAAACTTCCCATAAACGGTGTTTTCTAACAATCATTTTGGCAATTAAATTTCCTTGTTCGGTCAATGAAACTCCTTGGTATTTTTTGTAATGTACCAAATCTTTTTCGGATAATTTCTTTAGCATATCAGTAACTGACGATGCTTTGGTTTCCATCATTTCAGCAATGGCATTTGTGCTCACTTCAGAATCGGAAAGATTCGTAAGATGATAGATGGTTTTGAGATAATTTTCTTCCGAAAAAGTCATAGGATTGTTGATTTTAGACTGCAGATTTTAGAAATAAAAAAATAAAATCTTAATAGTTGGTACTTTTTACTTAATACTTTTTTAAATTTTTACAATAAACAACGGAATCGAAATTTTGTGTCGCAATTTATCAACGGTTGTTCCAAAAATCAAGTCCTTGAGACCAGTGTGACCGTGTGTTCCCATTACCAAAACATCAAAATTTCCTTTATTGATAATTTCTGGTATAACATTGTTTGGTTTACCATAGCCTAATTTAGTTTTTATCTTAAATCCTTTTTCCGAAAGCATTTCCTTGTATTCTAACAATAATTTAGAGTCAATTAAGGTTTCGTGGTCATCAATGTTCTTGCCATAAACCATAGCTCCCACGGTTTCTACAACGTGAATCAAGGTGTATTTTGCTTCCATTCCGCCCAATTCAAAGGCGTGATTTATGGCAACCTCATCCGCTGAAGAAAAATCCACTGAAATAGCAATTCTCTTTTTATTGTAATTTCCTTTTTTGGAAAATTGAAGTTTTAGATTGTGTGGCGAATGGTTTTGAATTTCCTGTTTCGCTTTGGTAATAAAAGGTTTGAACACAATGTATAAAAGCAAGATCAAAAATCCAATTGCCAGCGGAACAACCGTCATCCATAAGATAATTGGGTTTTCAGAAGTTTTTAGCCAGCCTAAAATTTCATCAAAAACTAGTTTAACATTCAGTGAAACTATAATCAAGGCAACAATCCAGGAAATAATTTGGGTTGTTTTGCTAATGTGAAACCCTCGCATCTTTGTTTTATCGCTCACAAAATGAATTAACGGAATTATGGCAAACCCCAATTGCAAACTCAAAATTACCTGACTCAAAATCAAGAGTTTTCCAGTTACGCTTTCGCCAAAAATCGTGATTACAATTACTGCCGGAATAATGGCAATTAATCGCGTGATTATTCTTCGAACCCAAGGTTGAATTCTTAAATTCAAATAGCCTTCCATAACGATTTGCCCTGCTAAAGTCCCTGTGATTGTGGAGCTTTGACCGGCAGCGATCAAAGCAATGGCAAACAATATTGGTGCCCATTTGTAACCCAGCATAGGCTCCATAAATTTATAAGCATCCTGAATTTCAGCAACCTCATACATCCCGTTTTTGTAAAATGTGGCTGCAGCCAAAATTAAAATGGCGGCATTTACAAAGAATGCCAAGTTCAATGCAATCGTACTGTCGATTAAATTATATTTTAATGCTTGCTTAATTCCGGCAACACTTCGGTCGAATTTTCGGGTTTGAACTAAAGAAGAATGTAAGTATAAATTGTGTGGCATAACCGTAGCGCCAATAATCCCAATGGCGATGTAAAGCGCTTCGGAATTAGGCATTGAAGGAATTAAACCATAAATCACTTTACCCATTTCGGGTTGGGCGAAGAACATTTCGAAAACAAAGGAAATCCCAATTATCAAGACTAAGGCAATGATGAAAGCTTCCATTTTTCGGATGCCTTTGTTGATAAGAAAAAGCAATAAAAATGTGTCCAAAACAGTTATCAAAACAGCATCAATCAACGGAATCCCAAATAACAAGTTTATCCCGATTGCCATTCCAAGCACTTCGGCAAGGTCGCAGGCTGCGATAGCAATTTCGGCAAGAATATAGAGGATGTAATTTATGTATTTCGAATAGGTTTCACGAGATGCTTGTGCTAAGTCACGTTGCGTAACTATGCCTAATCTGGCGCTTAAACTTTGCAAAAGCAACGCCATCAAATTACTCATCAATAAAACCCAAAGCAAAGCATAACCAAATTGACTTCCTCCAGCAATGTCCGTTGCCCAGTTTCCTGGATCCATATAACCAACGCTTATCAAATAAGCGGGGCCAAAAAAGGCAAGAACTTTTCTGAAAACAGTTTTTTTATTTTGTGTAGAGACGGATTGGTTTACCTCTTCAAGTGATTTTCCCATTCTAATTATGTATTTTAAAAACAAAAGTATGTATTAAATTTGACGAGAGTAATTATTTTTTTAGTTTTGTCTAAATTTAATTTAAAAAAATAAAAAAAATGAATAAATTTCTACTTGTTTTGGGGTTTTTTATACAATTTCAAAATATAACTTTTGCGCAAGATTTGCCTTCTATTCAAACTGACAGGCCAGACCAGACGGAATGCCCGTTTATAACTCCAAGGCATTTTTTTCAACTTGAAAATGGGTTTTCGTATGAAAAAAACAATCAAAATTCTGAATTAATTGTTGCTCCAACCATATTAACACGCTTTGGAATCAACAAATATTTTGAATTGAGATTAATTACGGAATATGTTATTTCCAAGGAAAACGAAAACACTTATGCGGGAATTAATCCCGTTTTAATTGGTTTTAAAACAAGACTCTTAGAAGAAAAAGGAATTATCCCATTCACTTCATTGATAGCTCATATAGGATTCCCCGAGGTAGCTTCATCACAATATAGAGCAAACTACTATTATCCGGAATTTCGATTCACGATGCAGCATACTATTAGCGACAAGCAATCTCTGAGTTATAATCTAGGTGCAGAATGGAACGGAGTAGACAAAAAACCAACCTTTATTTATACCTTGACTTCAGGATATTCTTTGACTGAAACCATTGGAGCTTATATAGAGTTTTATGGTTTTGTTCCGCAAATAGGTAAAGCAGATCATCGATTTGACTTAGGATTGACTTATTTGTTCAATGACAATCATCAATTGGATGTGTCTGGAGGATTTGGTTTGTCAGCTATTTCTCCGGAATATTATTTTGCTCTAGGATATTCTTTCCGATTTAAAGTTTAGCTATTAAATCAAACTATAACAAAATTTTATTAGGCAAACTTTCAACTTGGTTTTAAACTTTGTAACTTTGTAACTTTCAATTAATAATCTTTAAATAAAAAAATATGTATCCAGAAGAAATGGTAAAACCAATGCAGGAAGAATTAACATCTGCTGGGTTTCAAGAATTATACACTGCCGAAGAAGTTGAAAAAGCTGTAAAAGCTTCAGGAACAACCCTTGTAGTGATTAACTCCGTTTGTGGTTGTGCTGCCAGAAATGCACGTCCAGGATCAAAAATGAGTTTGGATAATGCCAAAAAACCTGATCATTTAGTGACTATTTTTGCAGGAGTTGATAAAGAAGCTGTTGATGCTGCAAGAGGATTTATGTTTCCTTTTCCTCCGTCTTCACCAAGTATTGCCTTGTTCAAAGATGGCGAACTAGTTCATATGTTAGAGCGTCACCATATTGAAGGTCGCGCTGCTGAACTAATTGCTGATAACTTGAAAGACGCTTTCAACGAGTATTGCTAATATTTTAAGCACACATTTTACAAAAAGCACTATTAATTTAGTGCTTTTTGCTTTTTATAAATTTATAAATAATTGTCTTTTTGCTATTTTACAACAAATTTTTTTAACTTTACAATTATATAGATAATTCTTATTATCCTTAATTATGAAGTGGTTTTTTAAAATTTTAGCGCTTTCTCTAATTTTACAAAGTTTTCAATTTTCAGATACAAACGAATCTCCTGACCTCATAACTTCGGCACAATTAGAAACCAAAAAGTTGGAAATTCAAAATTACATCAACAGCTTTAGTTGTTCAGAAAGTGGTGGGTGCAATTATATTGCCTTTGGATCAAAACCTTGTGGAGGTCCTAAAACTTTTTTGGTTTTTTCAAACAGTGTCAACTTGGTTCATTTACAAGAAATGGTGAAAAATTACAACGAAATGGACAATTTGCACAACATTCAAACGAATGCAATTTCAGATTGTTCAGTTCCTTTGCCTCCAACCGAAATCAAATGTGTCAATGGAATTTGTACTATCATAAATTAAATTCCTTATACAAATGCCATAAAACCGCGTTCTTTCGTTCGTGGTTTTTGTTTTTAATAAATCTTGTGACTTTGCAGTAAACACTCTACCTTTGCGCAACTATTTTTCTCAACTTAATTGTTTATAGCATGCAACTGTACAACACTTTAAGCGCAGAAGAGCGAGCCGTCATGATTGATGATGCCGGAAAACAGCGACTTACGCTGTCTTTCTATGCTTATGCGCATTTACAAAACCCAACTCAATTCAGGAATGAATTATTTCTTGCTTGGAATCCTCTCGATGTTTTAGGACGAATTTATGTTGCCAATGAAGGAATTAACGCTCAGTTATCGCTTCCGGCAGATAATTTCTATGCTTTCAAAGACACTATTGAAAAGTACGATTTCATGAAAGGGATTCGATTGAATATTGCCGTCGAACACGATGATTATTCCTTTCTGAAACTCACCATAAAAGTCCGTGACAAGATTGTTGCCGATGGACTGGAAGACGAATCTTTTGATGTGACCAATATCGGAATTCACCTAAAAGCAAAAGCCTTCAACGAATTACTTGAAGATCCAAATACTATTGTAGTCGATATGCGCAATCATTACGAAAGCGAAATTGGCCATTTTACCAATGCCATAAAACCCGATGTAGATACGTTTCGAGAAAGTCTGCCCATTATTGAAGACCAACTTTCGGAACACAAACAAGACAAAAACCTTTTGATGTATTGCACTGGTGGAATTCGATGCGAAAAAGCCAGCGCTTATTTCAAACACAAAGGTTTCGAAAACGTCTATCAACTCGAAGGCGGAATCATAGAATACACGCGACAAGTAAAAACTGAAGGATTAGAAAGCAAATTCATTGGAAAAAACTTTGTGTTTGACCATCGCTTAGGCGAAAGAATTACAGACGATATTGTATCTCAATGTCATCAATGCGGAAAACCTTGTGACGTTCATACGAATTGTGTGAACGAAGGCTGTCATTTGCTTTTTATCCAATGTGAGGAATGCAAAACGGCAATGGAAGGTTGCTGTTCATCTGAATGTATGGAGGTAATTCATCTTTCGGAAGAGGAACAAAAAGACATTCGCAGAGGAATTAAAAATGGAAATAAAATTTTCAAAAAAGGAAAGTCTGATGTGTTAACTTTTAAAAAGACATTCTCAGAAAATGAATCTTTGTCAAATGTCAAAACTTTGGAAAAGGTCGTTAAACAAGATAAAATGATTCAAAAAATAGAGCTAATGGCTCCGGCCGGAAACTTCGAGTCGCTTCAGGCGGCAATTGATAATAATGCTGATTCGGTTTATTTTGGTGTGGAGCAATTGAATATGCGAGCACGCGCAACAGTAAATTTCACGATGGATGATTTGAAAGAAATTGCCCGTCGTTGCGAAGTCAAAAAAATTAGAACATATTTAACTTTAAACACCATTATTTACGACCACGATTTATCGGTTGTAAAAACATTATTGACGAAAGCCAAGGAAGCCAATATTACTGCAGTGATTGCTTCAGACCAAGCAGTGATTGCGATGGCAAGAACCATTGGGATGGAAGTCCATATTTCGACCCAATTGAATATTACCAATATCGAAACCATAAAATTCTACAGCTTATTTGCCGACACCATGGTTTTGAGCCGGGAATTGAGCTTGCGCCAAGTCAAAAAAATTACAGAGCAAATCATCAAAGAAGACATCAAAGGCCCAAGTGGAAAATTGGTGGAAATTGAAATATTTGGTCATGGCGCTTTGTGTATGGCGGTTTCTGGAAAATGTTATTTGAGTTTACATTCGGATAATTCATCGGCAAATCGTGGGGCTTGTAAGCAAAATTGCCGCAAGAAATATACTCTTACTGACCAGGAAACAGGTTTCGAAATTGAAGTTGACAATGAATATCTAATGTCTCCAAAGGATTTATGTACGATAGATTTTCTTGACCAAGTAATTGATTCGGGCATTCAAGTCTTGAAAATTGAAGGCCGTGGACGCGCTCCGGAATATGTGGCAACAGTGATCAAAACTTATCGTGATGCGATTGACAGTTATTGTGAAGGTACATTTTCTAAAGAAAAAGTAGCAGTTTGGATGGAAGCTTTGAGCACAGTTTACAATCGTGGTTTTTGGGCAGGTTATTATCTCGGTCAGGAATTGGGCGAATGGAGCGACGTTTCTGGTTCGATGGCAACTCAGAAAAAAGTATATGTGGGGAAAGCAACACATTATTTCCCAAAAGCTACCGTTGGAGAATTCAAAATTGAAGCTTACGATATAAAAACAGGCGACAAAATATTGATTACAGGACCAAGCACTGGCGCACAAGAAATGATTATCGAGGAAATGTATGTAAACGATGTAGTTTCAGATAAAGCTACGAAAGGAGATAATTGCACCTTTAAATTGCCTTTCCGCATTCGACTGTCCGACAAATTATATAAAATTGTGGAAGCTTAATGATCATTGTAACCCTTCAAAGAGCCAAATGCATTGGCTGCAATTATTGTGTTGAAATGGCTCCGGTTCAATTTCAAATGTCCAAGAAAGACGGGAAATCAGTATTGATTAAAAGCATAAATGCCAAAGGCTTTTTTACATTAAAATCATACGATCATACCATTGTGGAAAAATGTGAATTAGCGGCGAAAGCCTGTCCGGTCAAGATTATTTCGGTAAAGGAGACCTAGAAATTTACTTAATCCAAACCCTTTATTATCTACTCAAAAATTCAATTTAACACCTTTTTTAGTATATTTTTATGATTTTTTGGCCTTTTCAAACCTTGTAACTTAAAACTAAAAAATACTATCTTTACAAACTAAACGTTTTAAGAACTTAAGTTGTGCCCGTCACAACACTACATATATAATTATGGCATGTACAAGTTGTTCAACTTCTGATGGCGGTGCTCCAAAGGGTTGTAAAAATAATGGGACTTGCGGTACCGATAGCTGCAACAAATTAACGGTTTTCGATTGGCTTTCGAATATGAGTTTGCCTAATGGAGAAACTCCTTTTGACTGTGTTGAAATACGTTTCAAAAATGGAAGAAAAGAATTTTACCGAAATACCGAAAAACTAACCCTAAGCATTGGAGACATTGTCGCTACCGAAGCTTCGCCTGGACATGACATAGGAATCGTTACGCTGACAGGTGAATTGGTAAAAATCCAAATGAAGAAAAAAGGAGTAAATCACACCAGTCCTGATGTTCCTAAAGTTTATAGAAAAGCTTCCCAAAGAGATATTGATATTTGGTCTGCTGCACGAGATAAAGAAGAGCCTATGAAAGTTCGTGCACGTGAATTAGCGATTTCTCAAAAACTGGAAATGAAAATTTCGGACATCGAATTTCAAGGAGATGGCTCAAAAGCTACCTTTTATTACACGGCCAATGACAGAGTCGATTTTAGATTGTTAATCAAAGACTTTGCTAAAGAATTCAGTACTAGAGTCGAGATGAAACAAGTGGGTCTTCGTCAAGAAGCAGCTCGTTTGGGCGGAATTGGATCTTGCGGAAGAGAATTATGTTGTTCTACTTGGCTAACTGATTTTAGAAGCGTAAACACCTCTGCGGCACGTTACCAACAATTGTCTTTAAACCCACAAAAACTAGCAGGACAATGTGGTAAATTAAAATGTTGTCTGAATTATGAGCTCGATACTTATATGGACGCCTTAAAAGGATTTCCTGATTTTGACACTAAATTAGTAACTGAAAAAGGCGACGCTATATGCCAAAAACAGGATATTTTCAAAGGACTGATGTGGTTTGCATATACTAATGATTTTGCCAATTGGCACGTTCTAAAAATCGAACAAGTCAGAGAAATTGTTGCTGAAAATAAACTTAAAAACAAAGTTGCTTCGCTTGAAGATTTTGCAATTGTAATTGTTCAGGAACCGGAACAACACTTCAATAATGCAATGGGTCAGGAAAGTTTAACCCGTTTTGACCAACCAAAGAAAAAGAAAAAGTCAAATAAAAAACGCAAAGGCGGTGAGAATTTAATTGTTGCAAACAACAATAGTAACACCAACAACAAGCCAAATAATAATGCCAAACCTAATGTTGCAGAAGATAAAAAACCTGTAATAGCAAGGAAACCTATAATTATTACTAAAAATGAGAATAAGGAATAGTGCATTGCTGCTTTTAGTTGCAATTCTCTTTTTTTCATGTGACAGAAAAAGAGTTTTCGACGAGTATAAATCCGTGGGAAGTGCCTGGCACAAAGACAGTATTGTAACTTTTAATTTGCCAGAATTAGATTCGACAAAACGGTACAATTTATTTGTAACTTTGAGAGATAACAACAACTATCCGTTCAACAATCTCTTTTTGATTGTGGCAATAGAAAGACCTAATGGGTTTACAAAAGTAGACACTCTAGAATACCAAATGGCAAATCCTGATGGATCTCTAATGGGTGATGGCTTTTCAGACATAAAGGAAAGCAAACTTTTTTATAAAGAGAAAGTACGATTTAGAGGGAAATATAAAGTTCACATCAAACAAGCAGTTAGGGAAAACGGAAAAGTTCCCGGAGTAACTGCCTTGGAAGGAATAACAGACGTTGGTTTCAGAATAGAAAAAATAGATTAAGAAGTAATTATGGCTAGTCAAAAAAATAATATTCAGACAAAAAATACCGAAAAAGACATCACGTACTACAAAAATAAATTTTGGAAAATTTTCTTTTATGGTTTGGGAGGATTATTATTGTTTTTCTTGTTTGCCTCGTGGGGACTTTTTGGCTCTATGCCTTCTTTCGAAGATTTAGAAAATCCGGATTCTAATTTAGCAACAGAAGTCATTTCGTCTGACGGAGTGGTTTTAGGGAAATATTTCGAAAAAAACAGGTCTCAATTAAAATATTCCGATTTGCCAAAAAGTCTAGTACAAGCACTTGTCGCAACTGAAGACGAACGTTTTTATGAACATTCAGGAATTGACGGCAGAGGAACTTTGAGAGCAATAATGAGCTTAGGAACAAGTGGTGGCGCAAGTACATTGACACAACAATTAGCCAAACAATTATTTCATGGGGAAGGTTCTAAATTTTTACCTTTTAGAATCGTACAAAAAGTGAAGGAGTGGATAATTGCTATCCGATTGGAAAGACAATATACAAAAAGCGAAATCATCGCCATGTATTGCAATGTTTATGATTTTGGAAACTATTCAGTTGGGGTAAGCTCTGCAGCCAAAACCTATTTTTCTAAAGAACCCAAAGATTTAACCACTGACGAATCCGCAATATTAGTTGGAATGTTTAAAAATTCCGGACTATACAATCCTGTAAAAAATCCGCAAGGAGTAAAAAACCGAAGAAATGTGGTGCTTTTGCAAATGGAAAAAGGCGGCATAATTACTGAAGATCAAAAAGTAAAACTACAATCTTTACCTATCACATTACATTTCAAATTAGAAAGTCACCGCGAAGGAACAGCCACTTATTTCAGAGAATATTTGCGTGATTATATGAAAAAATGGGTAGAAGAAAACAAAAAAGCCGATGGATCTGATTACAATATCTACAAAGACGGTTTAAAAATATATACCACCATTGATTCAAGAATGCAATTGCATGCCGAAGAAGCCATTGCTAAACATATGGAAAACCTTCAGCAACAATTTTTTATCGAAGCTAAAACTAATAAAAATGCGCCTTTTGTAAACATTTCTGAAGCTGAAACTGACCGAATCATGAAGCAAGCAATGAAATCCTCCTACCGTTGGACAGTATTAGCTGAGCAAGATAAAAGCGAAGAAGAAATCATAAAATCATTCAGCGAAAAAGCAAAAATGACCGTCTTCACTTGGAAAGGTGAAAGGGATACTATTATGACGCCTTTGGATTCTATTCGGTATTACAAGCACTTTCTACAATCCGGTTTAATGGCTATGGAACCGCAAACTGGAAGTATAAAGGCTTGGGTTGGTGGCATCAATTACAAATATTTCCAATACGATCACGTAGGTCAAGGCGCGAGACAAGTAGGTTCGACGTTCAAACCATTCGTGTATGCAACCGCTATCGAACAATTAGGAATGTCGCCTTGCGATACTATTCTTGATGGTCCGTTTATGATTCGTAAAGGACGCCATCACGTAACCGAAGATTGGGAACCACGAAATTCCGACAATAGATACCGTGGAATGGTTACTTTGAAACAAGGATTGGCAAACTCCATAAATACTATTTCGGCAAAATTAATTGACAAAACAGGTCCGGAAGCAGTAGTAGAATTAACACATAAATTAGGTGTAAAATCCGAAATTCCAGTGCAACCTTCCATCGCGCTTGGTGCAGTTGATATTACTGTAGAAGATATGGTAGCAGCTTATGGCACTTTTGCAAATCAAGGCGTTTACATCAAACCACAATTTATAACTCGAATTGAAGACAAAAGTGGTGTGATAATCTATGAACCAATTCCTGAATCGCACGACGTTCTAAACAAAGACATTGCGTTTGCCGTTATCAAATTACTCGAAGGCGTTACCGAAGGTGGGTCAGGAGCACGATTACGTACACAAGGCGGCGGAAGTGGCGACAATCGCTGGACAGGCTATCCATATATGTTTACCAACCCAATTGCGGGTAAAACCGGTACAACGCAAAACCAGTCTGACGGTTGGTTTATGGGAATGGTTCCAAATCTCGTAACGGGAGTTTGGGTAGGTTGCGAAGACCGTTCGGCACGTTTCAAAAGCCTGACTTATGGGCAAGGAGCAACGGCAGCATTACCTATTTGGGGCTATTTTATGAAACTTTGTTATGCAGATGAAAACCTTAAAGTATCCAAAGAAGATTTCGACAGACCACCAAATCTTTCTATAAAAGTGGACTGCTACGTTGCTCCAAAAGTAAAAGACACCACCGATATTCAAGAAGATACTGAAGAATTCGAATTGTAATTTTTTTTATTTGGAGCTATTTCCTGCTATTCGTTTCAATCTTACGTGCCGAACATCGGCACATAAGGATTTACACTTCTATCAGGGCTAGGGCATTTACTTATAAAACGAACAATCATGAAATTACAATACTTTGAAAACTTAATGCCCTTAATTTCTTAATGGTTTAAAAAGTCATTTTATAATTATGATCAACAAAAAAGTTAACAACGTACAAGAAGCACTCGAAGGAATCGAAAACGGAATGACCCTAATGTTGGGTGGTTTCGGCCTATGTGGCATTCCCGAAAACTCCATTGCAGAACTAGTAAAAAAAGGAACCAACAATCTCACCTGCATTTCTAACAATGCCGGCGTCGATGATTTTGGTCTTGGATTGCTTTTGAAAAAACATCAAATCAAAAAAATGATTTCTTCCTATGTGGGAGAAAATGCCGAATTCGAACGCCAAATGCTTTCCGGCGAACTTGACGTGGAACTCATTCCGCAAGGAACTCTGGCAGAAAGATGTCGCGCAGCACAAGCCGGAATTCCCGCTTTTTTCACACCGGCAGGTTTCGGAACCGAAGTCGCTATTGGCAAAGAAACCCGCGAATTCAACGGAAAAATGCACGTGATGGAATTGGCTTTCAAAGCGGATTTTGCCATTGTAAAAGCTTGGAAAGGCGACACGGCAGGAAACCTCATCTTCAAAGGAACAGCCCGAAATTTCAATCCGTGTATGGCTGGCGCAGGAAAAATCACCATCGCCGAAGTCGAAGAATTAGTCGAAGCCGGAACCCTCGACCCCAACCAAATTCACATTTCCGGAATATTAGTGCAACGCATTTTTCAAGGAGAACAATACGAAAAAAGGATTGAGCAACGTACAACAAGAAAAAGAGACTAATTATGGCACTTGGTAAAGAAGACATCGCAAAACGCATCGCTCAAGAAGTCAAAGACAAATACTTTGTAAACCTCGGAATTGGGATTCCAACTCTAGTGGCAAACTATATTCCAAAAGGAATTGACGTAGAGTTTCAAAGCGAAAACGGCGTTCTGGGAATGGGCCCTTTCCCTTTCGAGGGCGAGGAAGATGCAGACTTAATCAATGCAGGAAAACAAACTATTACCACTTTAAAAGGCGCTTCTTTCTTTGACTCGGCAATGAGTTTCGGAATGATTCGTGGGCAACACGTCGATTTGACAATTCTTGGCGCGATGGAAGTTGCCGAAAACGGTGATATTGCCAACTGGAAAATCCCCGGAAAAATGGTCAAAGGAATGGGCGGCGCAATGGATTTAGTCGCTTCGGCAGAGAATATAATCGTGGCAATGATGCACGTTAACAAGGCCGGAGAATCTAAAATATTGAAAAATTGTACTTTGCCGTTAACTGGCGTTGGTTGTGTGAAAAAAGTAGTTACTGAACTTGCCGTTTTAGAAATAACACCAAAAGGATTTAAACTCTTGGAACGCGCTCCAGGCGTTACAGTAGAACACATCATCTCTTCAACAGAAGCCTCTTTAATTATCGAAGGCGAAATTCCTGAAATGGTGATTGATTAAAAATTGAAAATAGATATTTTTTTTACTCCAAATCATATGACTCATCCTTGATTTTGGATGTGTATTTGTTTTTTTGATCAAATTAAAACACCATCTCTTCTTTGTTTTATAACTGTTACAGTTGTTATTTCTTTTATTAGTTAAAATAAATATTCAACGAATTTACGTAACAACAATATAAAACTTAAATTTTTAGCATATTATATGTCATATTGTTATTATTTTGTTAAATTTGAAGTTCTTTAAAAACTAACCATAAATCAAAATTAACATGAAAGCAAAACTACTTGTAAAGGCATTATTGTTCACGGTTGTTTCATTAATCGTTATGCAAACAAAAGCACAAAATGCAGATAAAAATGTGAAAGAAAAAATTATGGATGAAAGAGGCAAGCCTTCTCTAATAATTTTTAATGAAAACTCATCTTATAAAGCATCTGAAAATCAAAAAGTTTTAAAAGAACAGTTGCTTTTAAAAGAAAACTCATCCTTTGCAAAAGTTAAAACAGAAATTGATAATCTAGGAATTACACATGATAAATATCAATTATTTTATCAAGGGATTAAAGTAGAATTCTCTACCTATACACTTCACTCAAAATCCGATAAATTAGAGTCCATGAGTGGTGAGTTTTATCAATTGGACAATATTAATATTCGCCCTGTTCTGTCAAAAGAACAAGCCTTTAATAATGCCCTAAAACAAATAGGAGCGTCTAGCTATTTATGGGAAAACCCATCAGATGCAAAAATAAATGATTATCAAAAACCCGCAGGAGAACTTGTGCTATTACCAATTGTAGACGAAGACAATAATGGAAAAAAAACAGAACAAATTCGTCTTTGTTATAAATATGATATCTATGCCACAAATCCTGTAAGTCGTGGTGACATCTATATAGATGCCGTAACTGGACAATCTTTGTTTTACAATGCAATTATAAAACACTTAGGAAAATATAGTAATAATTCAAATTCAGCTACGGCAATAAATCAAACTGTTGCCACAACATTAGCTGTTGCGAATGCAGACACACGTTATAGTGGCTCACAATCTATACAAACCATCCTAAGCGGAGGCACAAACATTCTATCTGATGCAACTCGAGGTTCTGGAATTATGACATACAATATGAAAAAAGGAACCAGTTATACAGCTGCGGTTAATTTTACAGACTTAGACAACAACTGGACCGCGGCTGAATATGACAATGTCAACAAAGATAACGGAGCATTGGATGCGCATTGGGGAGCTGAAAAAACATACGATTATTGGTCTGCGGTTCATGGCAGAAATAGTTATAATAATGCTGGAGCCGCTTTAAAAAGCTACGTACATTATAGTAGTTCTTACAACAATGCATACTGGAATGGAAGTGTAATGACATACGGTGATGGTTCAGGAACTGGAGGTTTTGATATTTTAACTTCAATTGATGTTGCAGGACATGAAATAGGTCATGCTGTTTGTTCAAGCACAGCTAATTTAGCATATCAACTTGAATCAGGAGCTTTGAATGAATCTTTATCTGACATTTGGGGTGCGTGCATCGAGTACTATGCTGCTCCAAACAAACAACGTTGGTTAATAGGTGAAGACATAGAAAGAAGATCAGGACATTTGTCTTTACGTTCTATGAGCAATCCAAAAGTAGAAGGTCAACCTGATACTTACGGAGGTGCAAATTGGAAATCCGTAACAAGATGCCACCCAACAAGCAACAATGATTATTGTGGTGTTCATACTAATAGCGGCGTACTTAATCATTGGTTTTATATTTTAACAGAAGGCAAAACAGGAACCAATGATAAAGGCAGTTCTTATAGCGTAACTGGTATAGGAATTGACAAAGCAGCTAAAATAACTTATAGAATGGAAAGTGTTTATATGACATCTGGATCAACGTATGCAAATGCAAGAACTTATGCAATAAAAGCATCAACTGATCTTTATGGAGCAACTTCATTAGAAACAATAGCAACAACAAATGCCTTTTATGCTGTGGGTGTAGGAACGGCATATGTTTCGGCTGCAAAAATAAGTAGTCCTAAGACAAAAACTGCTTCAATTAATGAATCAATAGTTTTATACCCTAACCCAACTAATTCTATATTAAGTGTTTCCATAAAAGACAATAGGGAAGGCGATTATAGAATCTACAATTCTTTAGGAATTGAAATTCAAAAAGGGAAAACTTCTGGAGGAGATATTAATGTGAGCCTTCTGAGCAAAGGAATCTATTTTTTCGAATTTAATAATGGAAAGGAAACTACAGTTAAACCATTTGCTAAAGATTAAAAGTTCTTTATTTAATAAATTCAAAAAAGCCTCATATAAAGTTTGAGGGCACTGAAAAAGTCATTTTAGTACTTAATTGATTAATAAATAAGGA
>NZ_JAYWCK010000136.1:0-58392 GCF_043780635.1 Flavobacterium sp. | reverse complement strand
TTCGCTCACAGAACACGAAACGAATCTCTTCAAAAAACTCATTCCTTTAAAATTTGATAACAACCAGAAAACCTTCCACGTCATCGAAAGGCAAATTGTTTTGAAAATCCTCATTGATTACTTCTCTTTTCATCTAGATGGTTTCAGAAAACCAAAATCTTTAGAAGTTTTGGCAACTGTTTTTTCTTGAAAAAATTTGCCACGAAGACGCTAAGCCACAAAGATTTAATACAAGTTTCATTACACTTTGAAATTTTGATTTTATTTTTTTGAAACTTTGCGTTTTTACCCCTTTTTGGCAAACAAAAACTCATCACTCATAACTCATAATTCATAACTATTTATTACTTTCGCACCACGATTTAAGAAAAGGATAAAATGAGCATAAAATTTACTGAATACAAAGGACTTAACTTGCCAACAGTTGCATCGGAAGTGCTTGATTTTTGGAAAAAAGAAAACATATTTGAGAAGAGCGTAACCACTCGTGAAGGCAACCCACCATTTGTATTTTTTGAAGGCCCACCTTCGGCAAACGGACTACCGGGAATTCACCACGTTATGGCACGTGCGATTAAAGATATATTTTGCCGTTATAAGACTCAAAAGGGATTCCAAGTGAAACGTAAAGCGGGCTGGGATACTCACGGATTGCCGGTAGAGTTAGGCACCGAAGCAGCATTGGGCATTACTAAAGAAGACATTGGAAAAACAATTTCCGTAGAAGAATACAACGAAGCCTGTAAAAAAACCGTGATGCGTTACACCGATGTGTGGAACGATTTGACCGAAAAAATGGGGTATTGGGTGGATATGGAAGATCCATACATTACCTACAAATCCAAATATATGGAAACCGTTTGGTGGATTTTGAAACAAATCTACAACAAGGATTTGATGTACAAAGGCTACACTATTCAACCGTATTCGCCAAAAGCCGGAACCGGATTATCTTCTCACGAAGTGAACCAACCGGGAAGTTACCGTGATGTTACAGATACAACTGTTGTGGCACAATTTAAGGCTCTACCTGAAACTCTACCGAGTTCTCTTCAAGGTTTTGGAGACATTTATATTTTGGCTTGGACAACTACACCTTGGACTTTGCCTAGTAACACGGCTTTAACCGTTGGCCCAAAAATCGATTATGTTTTAGTTAGAACTTTCAATCAATACACTTTTTTGCCTACAAATGTAGTTTTAGCCAAAAACTTGGTTGGAAAACAATTCGGAGGAAAATATTTTGAGATTCCAAATTCAGTTGATTTTCCTAGTGAGGATTGTGAACTTGACGAGACCGAAAGAATCGAGTTAATAATTGGAAAAAAATTAATTACTATTGATAATATTGAATTTCAAAATTTCTGGACATTATTAGTTAACTATAAATCTTTAGATATAGGGGAATTAACATTAAAATTTAAACAAACAGGATACGATTTTAACGAAGAAACCATAAGATTATTAAAAGCAAGTAATATTCAATTAGTTAATAAAAGAAGACCTTACCAAATCCTTGCCGAATGCAAAGGAGCTGATTTAGTTGGAATTCGTTACGAACAATTATTACCATTTACTTTGCCGTACCAAAATCCAGAAAATGCTTTCCGAGTAATTTCAGGAGATTTTGTGACTACCGAAGACGGAACAGGAATTGTACACACAGCGCCAACTTTTGGTGCAGATGATGCAAAAGTAGCCAAAGAAGCTATTCCTGAAGTACCACCAATGCTAGTTTTAGATGAAAACGGAAATCCAGTTCCATTGGTAAATTTGCAAGGAAAATTCATTGATGGTTTAGGAAGTTATTCCGGAAAATACGTTAAAAATGAATATTATACCGAAGGCGAAGCGCCAGAACGCTCGATGGATGTAGAACTCGCCATCCAGTTAAAAGAAGAAAATAAAGCATTCAAAGTAGAGAAATACGTGCACAGTTACCCACATTGTTGGAGAACCGACACGCCAATTTTATATTATCCATTAGATTCTTGGTTTATAGAAATTACCAAAGTTCGTGACAGAATGTTCGAATTGAACGAAACTATCAACTGGAAACCAAAATCAACTGGTGAAGGACGTTTTGGGAATTGGCTTAAAAATGCCAACGACTGGAATTTATCGCGTTCTCGTTTTTGGGGAATTCCGTTGCCAATTTGGAGAAACGAAGAAGGAACAGAAGAAATTTTAGTTGGTTCTGTAGAAGAATTATACAACGAAATTGAAAAATCAATCGCGGCAGGTTTCCAGGCAGCAAATCCTTTCAAAGGTTTCGAAATTGGAAATATGGACGAAGCAAACTATGATTTGGTTGACCTACACAAAAATGTGGTCGATGAAATAACCTTGGTTTCTGCTTCTGGAAAACCAATGAAACGCGAAGCCGATTTAATTGATGTTTGGTTTGATTCGGGTTCAATGCCTTATGCGCAATGGCATTATCCTTTTGAAAATAAAGACAAAATTGACGAAAATAAAGATTTTCCTGCTGATTTCATTGCCGAAGGAGTAGATCAAACTCGCGGTTGGTTTTATACTTTGCACGCAATCGCCACTTTGGTTTTCGACAAAGTAGCCTATAAAAATGTAGTTTCAAACGGTTTGGTTTTAGACAAAAACGGACAAAAAATGTCTAAACGTCTAGGAAATGCAGCCGATCCATTCGAAACATTAAATGAATACGGTCCCGATGCCACGCGCTGGTATATGATTTCAAATGCGAATCCTTGGGACAACTTGAAATTTGATTTAGAAGGAATTGCTGAGGTCCGACGAAAATTCTTTGGAACATTATACAACACTTATTCTTTCTTTGCGTTGTATGCTAACATCGATAAATTTACTTACGCCGAAGCTGAAATTCCATTAAACGAAAGACCGGAAATCGATCAATGGATTATTTCAGAGTTGAATACTTTGGTAAAAGTGGTTGATGAGGCTTATGCGGATTATGAACCTACGAAAGCAGCTCGCGCGATTTCGGAATTTGTGAGTGAAAACTTGAGTAACTGGTACGTTCGTTTGTGTCGTCGTCGTTTTTGGAAAGGCGAATATGCACAGGACAAAATCGCGGCTTATCAAACTTTATATACCTGTTTATTGACCATAAGCAAACTGGGTGCGCCAATCGCTCCGTTCTTTATGGACAAGCTTTACAGAGATTTAACTTTGGCTACGAAATCGGAAAAATTTGACAGTGTTCACTTGGCAGAATTTCCAAAATATGTTGGAAACTTTGTTGATAAATTGTTGGAGAGCAAAATGCAGAAAGCGCAGACCATTTCGTCACTAGTTTTATCACTGCGAAAAAAGGAAATGATAAAGGTACGCCAACCGTTGCAAAAGATAATGATTCCAGTACTTGACGAAGGTTTTAGAGCTGAAATTGAGGCAGTTTCTGACCTCATAAAAGCGGAAGTTAACGTCAAAGAAATCGTGCTTTTAGACGATGCTTCGGGGATTTTGGTGAAGCAAATTAAACCTAATTTTAAAGCACTTGGACCACGGTTCGGAAAAGATATGGGATTGATTGCCAACGAGATACAAAATTTTTCGGCGCAACAAATCAGTCTATTAGACAAGGAAGGAAGCCTAAGTATTGTTATATCCGGAAAAAGTATAATTTTATCATTAGAAGAAGTAGAGATTTCTTCTCAAGATATCGAGGGCTGGCTGGTTGCCAACTCAAACGGAATAACAGTTGCGCTGGATATTACCATTTCTGAGGAATTAAAGGACGAAGGAATTGCCAGAGAATTGGTAAATAGAATTCAGAACATAAGAAAAGATTCAGGATTTGAAGTTACTGATAAAATTAAAGTACATTTGCAAAAAAATTCCGAATTGGAAAAAGCCGTAAAGGCAAATGAAGCATATATTAAATCAGAAACATTAACAGAAACATTACTATTTGAAGATGCCATAAGCAATGGTGCGGAAATAGAATTTGACGAGATAAAAACCAAAATAACAATTACAAAATAGAACCAAAATGATAGATGAAATTGCAAGATACTCAGACGCTGATTTAGCAGAGTTCAAAGAGCTTATTATTAAAAAAATTAACAAAGCACAAGCAGATCTAGATTTGATAAAAAGTGCCTATATGAACGATTTAAATAACGGAACTGACGATACTTCGCCTACTTTCAAAGCATTTGAAGAAGGAAGCGAAACAATGTCTAAGGAAGCTAATTCACAGTTGGCAATCCGTCAGGAGAAGTTTATTCGTGACTTGAAAAACGCACTCTTCCGTGTAGAAAATAAAACTTATGGAACGTGTAAAGTAACAGGAAAATTGATCAGCAAAGAAAGATTATTGATTGTTCCTCATGCTACAATGAGTATCGAAGCAAAAAACTTGCAACGATAATTCACTTGTCATAAAGCAATTAACGCTCCGTTTGGAGCGTTTTTTTTAGAAAATAACACTACTTTTGCGGCATTAAAATTTACAAAATGACATTACGAAAAGCTTATCTGATAGTTTTCCTCATCTTAATTGTTGACCAGATTACCAAATTATACATTAAAACCAATTTCATTTACGGCGAAAGCGGACAAATTGATGTTACCGGATGGTTCAAAATCCTATTGATAGAAAACGAAGGAATGGCTTGGGGAACCGTGATTCCGGGCATTTATGGAAAATTGTTTCTTACTGTTTTTAGACTCGTTGCCGTTACGGGAATTGCATATTGGCTTTGGGATTCTGTCGAAAGAAAACACAGTTCAAACTACCTAATTGTGGCAATTTCCCTTATTCTTGCAGGCGCTTTTGGTAATATTATTGACTCAGTTTTTTATGGTGTAATTTTCGATGATAGCTACGGTCATTTGGCTACTTTATTCACAGACAAACCTTATGGGACTTGGTTTCACGGCAAAGTGGTTGATATGTTGTATTTTCCATTATTTGAAGGAAACTGGCCAGAATGGTTCCCAGTTTGGGGTGGTCACCACTTTAAATTCTTCAATGCGATTTTCAACATTGCCGATATGGCGATTTCTACAGGCGTTGGGATTTTGATTGTTTTCAACAGAAAAGCATTTCATCACCACCATTAGGAGTACTTTAGAGCAAAAATAATTTTCATATTTCACAAAATAAAAAAGACCTATTTCTTATAACGAAATAGGTCTACTTTTTTTATTTATTTTGGCCTGGGGCATATTTTTTGGCACTTTTGTCTCCATTGATTTTTTTAGCTTGTCCTGGAGGAAGACTTTTTGATTTGTGTGTTCCCATTTGAACATGGCAATTTGATACTGAAAAGGCGAATAGAATAACCAGAATTGTCATTCCAAATCTAATGAGCTTAAATTTTTTCATAATTTTATAAAATTTTGAGAATGCTAAAATACATTTTAAAATTCATAAATCTCATTTGGAGTCACGCAATAATCCAGCTTCACGTCATTTTCAAAAACATCTTCAATTTTTTCTTCGGGTTTAAAGAAGGAAAGTCCAATTTTTATGGTTTCGGGTTTGCATTCCGTCAAGAATTTGTCGTAAAATCCTTTGCCGTATCCTGCTCGATGTCCCGTTTTGTCAAAAGCCAAAAGCGGTACAAATACTACATCAATTTTATTGGTTGGAACTTCTAATCCATCAACGGGTTCCGGAATGTTGTACTGGTTTTTCTTGATTTTGGTATTGTCTGTCAATAGAAAATGAACTAAATGACAACTTTCGAAATCACATTTTGAAATCACGATTTCCTTGTCTTTTCCGGAAAGTAAATGGAGAATAAACTCTGTATTGACTTCTTTATGTTCAATGATTGGAAGGAAAATATGGAAATATGTTTTCTCCCAAATAGGAAGTGTCAAAATTTTATTGGCAATATCCAAACTCATTTCCTCCAAATCACTTTCGGGAAGTTGGTTTCGTAAGGCTTTGTATTTTGCCCGTAATTCCTTTTTAAGCATGAATTGTTGCTTTCAATTCGTTTATAAAAGAGGTCAAATGTTGCACTTCTACGTGATCCATAAGTACAATTTTATACCACTTGTTGTTTTCATTATGTTGTTCGGGAACCAAATCAAATTTTACTGCAATTTCCTCAGGAATATATTCAGAATGAATAGTCACGATATTCATAAAAGGTTCTCTGAAATATTTGATGTTCAATTTGTCAAGTTCGTGGCACAAAAACTGGGTTCGCATTTGCAAAACGCTCACTTTTTCGAACCAGCCAAAAGGTCCATACGTAAACAAAATCATCCAAACAGCCACTGCATTTGCGCCGGAACGACTTCCGCAAAGGGTTAAATCCATTCCTTCGACATATTCGGCTTCTTTGGTCAAAACATTTTCAACCAGACCTTTTCGGCAAACAAAAACTCCCGTTCCATAAGGTGATTGCAACATTTTATGCGCGTCAATTGTGATAGAACTTATCTTTGGATTACTAAAATTAATGGATGATTTCTGGTTGCTAAAAGGATAAACAAAACCGCCATAAGCTCCGTCAATATGGAGTTTGTACTCGGCATTGTGTTTTTCTAAAAGCGTAGTATAATCTTCGGGATTGTCAATTGAGCCAAACATTGTCGTTCCCATATTGGCAACCACAATAAAATATTTTTTTCCGTTTTGTTTGGCGCTGATGATTTCATTTTCCAATTCCTTTTTGTCTATTTCTCTTTTTTCGAAAGAAACGGGAATTTTTAACCAATCCAGCATTAAAACATTCGCCCCTTTAGGGATAGAATAATGGGTATCTTCGGAAGCCAATATGGCGATTTCTTCTAATTTAGCCCCTTTTTGATACATAAAAAAATTGCGATACATCCACATAGCTTGAATGTTTGCTTCGGTTCCTCCAGGAGAAATATAGCCGTCAATCGAATCGGGTTCCGCTTTAAAAATATCAACTGCAATGACGTTTAAAACTTCGCGTTCCATTTCCTGGGTTCCCTTAAAAGCTTTCTCGGAAGTTCCTAAAGTATGGCAGCCAATGTGATTAGGGTTTGCTACGTATGTTTTCAAGGTTGGAGCATCTTGCAAAAAAGGGGCGTCATCATAAAATACTTTTCCATCCAGTTTTGAAGCAGGATAACCAAGTGACGCATCTTTGGAGAAATTCACATTTTCGTCCAAGGCTCTTTCAATTCTATTTTTTCGTTCTTCTTGTGAAAGTTTTTTCCAGTGAATCATTGCTAAAATATTTTTCACAAAGATAATTTTATAAATCTTTATAAATATGATAATCATCAGTTTTATACTATTTCAGAATTTGGAACTTGAAGTTTTTCAGTTAACTTTGTTAAATGAACAACCCAACTCTCGAACTTCAAATTCAAACCTTGCCTGACGGTCCAGGCGTGTATCAATATTATGATAAGGAAGGGAAAATTCTATACGTAGGCAAAGCCAAAAACTTAAAAAAGAGGGTCGCTTCTTACTTTAATAAGATTCACGACACGGCCAAAACCAATGTGCTTGTCAAGAAGATTGTAACTATAAAACACATCGTTGTTCCTACCGAAACTGATGCGCTTTTATTGGAAAATAACCTTATAAAAACGCTTATGCCAAGGTATAATGTTTTGTTGCGTGACGACAAAAGTTATCCTTGGATTTGTATTAAAAAAGAACCTTTTCCCAGAATATTTTCCACTAGAAGATTAATCAAGGATGGCTCAGAATATTATGGTCCTTATACGAGTTTTAAGACGGTGAGCACTATTTTAGAATTGATAAAAGAATTGTATCAATTGCGGACTTGCAATTATGATTTGAGTAAATCAAATATTGAAAACGGTAAATTCAAGGTGTGTCTGGAATATCATATTGGCAATTGCAAAGGACCTTGCGAGGGACTTGAATCATTGGAAAATTATCAAAAAAAAGTGGATGCAATCAGGGAAATTTTGAAAGGAAATTTTAAGGAATCTATGAAAGATTTCAAAAAGCTGATGACTGATTTAGCTCGGGAGATGCACTTTGAAGAAGCCCAAAAAATAAAGGAGAAAATCGAAATTCTCGAAAATTACCAATCGCGTTCCACTATTGTAAATCCAAAAATCACCAATATCGACGTGTTTTCGATAGTTTCTGACGAAAGTGCTGCCTTTGTAAACTTTCTGCAAATTTCTCACGGTTCCATCATTCGATCCTATACGATGGAAATCAAAAAGAAACTGGACGAAACTGACGAAGAATTATTGGAGTTGGCGATAATTGAACTAAGAGAGCGTTTTCAATTACTTTCAAAAGAAATAATAGTTCCGTTTACAGTTGAAGTTGGCGAAAACATCAAAGTTATTGTTCCACAATTGGGAGATAAAAAACAGATTTTGGATTTGTCCATTCGCAACGCCAAGTTTTATCGAATCGAACAATTAAAACAGCTACAAATTGTAGATCCGGATCGTCACGCCAACCGAATTATGGCACAAATGCAAAAGGATTTGCGATTGCCGGTTGAACCGCGACACATCGAATGTTTCGATAATTCAAATATACAAGGAACCAATCCTGTTGCGGCTTGCGTAGTTTTCAAAGATGGAAAACCCAGCAAAAAAGACTATCGTCATTTCAATATAAAAACAGTTGTAGGGCCGGATGACTTTGCTTCGATGACTGAAGTGGTTTATAGAAGATACAAACGGTTATTATATGAAAACCAACCATTGCCGCAACTCATAATTATTGATGGCGGAAAAGGGCAATTGTCAGCGGCTTTGAAAAGTATTGATGAATTAGGGTTGCGAGGAAAAATCACGATAATTGGAATAGCAAAACGATTGGAAGAGCTCTTTTATCCAGGAGATTCGATTCCGTTGTATTTAGACAAGAAGTCCGAAACATTAAAAGTAATTCAGCAATTGCGGAACGAAGCACACCGTTTTGGGATTACTTTTCATCGGGACAAACGGAGTAAATCATCGCTCAATTCTTCAATAGAAAGCATTCCGGGAATTGGCGAAAAGACAATGCTCGCGTTGATTCAACATTTCAAAAGTGTTAAAAGATTGAAATTAGCCACCGAAAAAGAAATTTCTGACGTTATAGGTATATCAAAAGCAAAAAAAATTACCGACTTTTACAAAACCAACAGCGAGTCAAAATGAAAAGATTAATAGTCTTCTTTTTTCTGTTTTTCACATTTCTGCAGTCTTTTTCGCAAGACACTATCAAAAGACCCAAAATTGGATTGGTTCTTAGTGGTGGAGGCGCAAAAGGATTTGCTCACGTTGGAGTTTTGAAAGTTTTAGAAGCAGCTGGCATTAAAATAGATTTTATTGGTGGAACAAGTATGGGCGCAGTTGTTGGCGGACTTTATGCCTCTGGATATAATGCAGCTCAAATTGATTCGATTGTTTCAGTGACCAATTTTGACAACTTATTAATTGATTATGTTCCGCGTTCTTCTAAAAGTTTTTATGAAAAAAGGAATGATGAGTTATATGCTTTGGTACTTCCGTTTAATAGATTCAAAATTGAAATTCCACAATCACTTTCGAAAGGGATGTTTAACTACAATTTATTTAATAGGCTTACTTTGCACGTAAGGCATTTAAGAGATTTTAACCAACTACCAATTCCTTTTTTATGTATCGCTACAGACATTGAATTAGGAGAGCAAGTTGTATTAGACAAAGGAGTTTTGGCGCAAGCTTTATTTGCCAGTTCAGCTTTACCTTCTGTGTTTTCGCCCGTAGTACTAGATGGAAAACTTTTGGTTGATGGTGGTGTTACCAATAATTATCCAATAGAAGAAATTCGGAAACTTGGAGCCGATATCATCATTGGTGTTGATGTCCAAAGCGGGCTGCGAGACAGAGCGCAACTTAAAGATGCCACAAAGATTTTATTTCAAATTACGAATCTTCAGATGATTGAAAAAATGAAGATGAATTCACAAAAAACAGATATTTATATAAAACCAGATATTAAAGATTTTGGGGTTGTATCCTTTGAAAAAGCGAAAGAAATTATTCTTAGGGGAGAAGACGCTGCATTCTCTATTTACGAAGAAATTGATAAATTAGCGGATAAGTCAAATCTGTATCAAAAACCGAAATTAAAAATTGAATCTGACAGTTTAAACATTGTAAACATTGTGTGCGATAATTTGGACAATTATTCAAAAGCCTATATTGAAGGAAAATTAAAGTTCAAATCAAGAACTAAAATCAGGTATAGAGATTTAGAAAAAGGAATAAATAATATTGATGCAACTCATAATTTTGGAACAGTAACGTATTCATTGGAGCCAAATGGATTGGGAGATGACTTGGTTCTTAACTTGATAGAAAACCCTATAAAAACGTATTTAAAATTCGGACTGCATTATGACGGACTTTACAAAAGTGCGGTTTTGGCAAATATTACGAATAAAAAAATGCTTTTTAAAAATGATGTTGCTTCATTCGATTTAATTATTGGCGATAATGTGCGATATAATTTAGACTATTATATTGATAATGGATATAATTTGAGTGTTGGTTTTAATTCTCAGTTAAATAAATTTAATAAAAATGTAACCAGCCAAATAAGTAGTCTATCTATTAATCCATTAGCAGGTGTAAATTACATAAACATAGATTTTGTTGACCTCACAAATCAGTTATATTTTCAATCCATATTTGCTCAAAAATTTCTGATAGGAGCTGGTTTGGAACATAAATACTTGGAGATAAAATCAGAAACTCTTGCCACAACTAATCCAGTGCTTGATAGAAGTAATTATGGAAGTGTTTATGCTTATATGAAATATGATTCTTTTGACAATCAATACTTCCCTAAAAAAGGGTGGTATTTTGCCGCTGACTTGCATAATTATTTATTGTCTTCAGATTATACCGGAAAATTTAATCCTTTTTCGATAGCTAAAGCTGATATTGGGATTGCAGTCAAAATTTTAAAAAAAACCACATTCAAGTTTCAAACGGAAGCGGGTTTCTCCGTTGGAGACGAAAGCGTTCCTTTTTTTAATTTTGTTTTGGGCGGTTATGGTTTTGTTCCAATAAATAATTTCAGATCTTTTTATGGATATGATTTCTTGAGTATTGCAGGTAATAGTTATTTAAAATCGTCCGCAACGATTGACTATGAGATTTTTAAGAAAAACCATTTAAATTTTTCGGCTAATTATGCAAATATTGGAAACAATTATTTTGATTCTCTTGACTGGATTTCCCTGCCAAAATATTCGGGATATGCGCTGGGCTATGGGATGGAAACAATAGTTGGCCCTTTGGAAATTAAATATACATGGTCTCCAGAAACGAGTAAAGGATATACTTGGTTCAGTATTGGATTTTGGTTTTAATTTAAAATTTGAAACTCGTTTAACGTAAAACGAAGAAATTAAAATTACGAAGAAAGTTGAAAAAGTAGGTTTTTTTTATACAATGTGAAAAAATAACCAACAAACAGTATTTGCCTTAGCATGCAATGTGTTAAACTTTATTTTTTTCTAAAACATTTTTGATTTATAAAATATCTTTGCACTCGCAAAAAGGGATGGGGTGGTTTCCTTCCTGATTTCATATAAATTTTCATAATTTATATTTTTTGGTTAGTTAATAGCATTAATTCTCAGTCATTATTTGACTGAGTTTTTTTGTTTTAATACATTTGGAACAAAATTTGCTTTTGCAGTCAATAAATAGTCCAATATGACAATGAAAAAAATATTTTTATTATTACTATTTATTACTGCTTTAGGCTTTAAATCCCCAAGAGAGGATGCTTTTACGGCTGGCGAATGGTTTAAATTTCGAATACATTATCAGTTTGTAAATGCGGGTTATGCCACTATGGAAGTTAGAGACGCCACCTTAAACAAAAAAAATGTTTTTCATGTAATTGGCAGAGGGTACACTACTGGAGTGTCTAAACTTTTTTTTAATGTAAGTGACTTATATGAAAGCTACATTGACAAGGAAACAGGAAATCCATATCAGTTTGTCAGAAAAATTAATGAAGGAGGCTACACAAAAAACCAAGAAGGATTTTTTAATCATTCAGAGAACAATATTCTCGTAAAAGATTATAAACACGCTACAGAAAAAACTGTTGCTACAACCAAAAATGCTCAGGACATTTTGTCATCTTTTTATTATTTGCGAAATTATCAAAATATTGACAAAATGAAACCAGGAGAATTCATGGCTATTGATATGTTTTTGGATGATGCAATCACTAAATTTAGGTTAAAGTTTATAGGTCGTGAGGATATTACAACTAAATTTGGGGTTATTTCAACAATGATTTTTCGACCATTTGTTCAAACTGGACGCATTTTCAAAGAAGAAGAAAGTTTAACCGTTTGGATATCGGATGATGACAATAAAATACCTGTTCGAATAAAAGCGAATCTTCTTGTGGGTTCAATTAAAGCAGATTTAGAGGCCTTCAAAGGATTAAAATACCCTTTTAAAGTAAAAATAAAATAAGAGCAATTGATATTCGGTTTATGTTTTAACCGAAATAGAGTTTGAATAGCAACTATAATTCATGTGAAATTGTGACTTTGTAAAAGAAAAATAATTGAATAATATATCCAATTTGAAAAAAGTATTTCTATTTATTATGGTTTTATTTTCAGTGTTTTCTTGTAAAAATTCTGATTCTGTAAGCATAATTCCAGATCAAAAACCACTTCCAGAAATTAATAATTTTGGGTTTAATCTCAATGATTTTAATGTTTTTCACGATACCATTCAAAGAGGAGACACATTTGGCAGTATAATAGAAAATCAAAATCTTGGAGATAAACAGGTTTATGACATTATCGAAAAAGTAAAAGATAGTTTTGATGTAAGAACTATTAGAGTTGGAAAACCTTTTACTTTTTTAAGGTCAAAAGACCGTTATAAAAAATTACAGGTGTTAGTTTATCAGCCTGATAGAGGGAGTTATTATGTTATAGATTTGAGAGATTCAGTTAAAGTCTACAAAACAATCAGACCCATCAGAATTAAACAAAGAACTATCACCGGAAAATTAGACGGTTCCTTGTCAGAGGCTTTAGACAAGCAAGGAGTTGATGTGGCTTTGGCTAGTAAATTAACAAAAGTATATGCTTGGTCAATTGACTTTTTCAAGTTGAAAAAAGGAGACAAATTTGGTATAACTTTTACCGAAAGATATATTGATGACACCATTTATGATGGAGTTGACAGTTTAAAGGCAGCCTTTTTTGAATACAAAGGAAAGTTAATTTATGCTTTTCCTTTTGCCCAAAATCCAAATTCCGGGAAATTGGATTATTATGATGAACAAGGAAAAGCACTTAAGAATTTTTTCCTCAAAGCGCCGCTTAAATTTGTAAATATTACATCGCACTTTACTAAAAATAGATTTCATCCTGTGCAACTTATTTGGAAAGCACACAAAGGAACAGATTATGCTGCGCCAACCGGAACACCAATTATGACAACTGCATCCGGAATTGTTGAGCAAACTGGTTATACGGCAGGAAACGGAAATTTTGTTAAAGTAAAACACGATAAAACGTACTCAACGCAATATCTACATATGTCAAGGATTTTGGTTCGTAGAGGACAAAGAGTTGCTCAGGGAAGTATTATTGGAAAGGTTGGAAGCACAGGTTTGGCAACTGGACCACACGTATGCTACCGATTTTGGAAAAACGGGGTTCAAGTTGATGCCTTAAGATTAAAACTACCCAATTCTCAACCTATGGACAAGAAAAATTTACCTCGTTTTAAAGCTAAAATAGAACCTTTGAAGTGGGAATTAGATAGCATTGCTAATTTATAATTTGAAAAACTGTTTTCAATGAAATAGAACAGCATTGTTTATTTTACAAACTAAATAGTGTAAATTTGCACCTTCAAAAATAAAATTTACAATGGCATTACAAAATACAAACCCCACTACCACATTAGCTTGGCAAAAACTTCAGAAACATTTTAATGAAATGCAAAATGCTTCTATGTCAGCAATGTTCAATGAAGACAATACAAGAACATCACAATTTCATTTACAATGGAACGATTTTTTAGTTGATTATTCTAAGAATATCATCAACAAGGATACAATGGATTTGTTACTTGAATTAGCAAACGAAACACAATTAAAAGATGCAATTGCTAAATATTTTGATGGCGATATCATCAATCAAACCGAAAACAGGGCAGTTTTACATACTGCTTTGCGAGCAACTGCAACTTCAAATATAAAAGTTGACGGAGAAAACGTAATTCCAGAGATTTTTGAAGTTAAGAGCAAAATAAAAAACTTTACGAGTGAAGTCTTAAGCGGAGATAGAAAAGGATATACAGGAAAACCATTTACGGATATCGTTAATATTGGCATCGGTGGTTCAGACCTTGGTCCTGTGATGGTTGTCGAAGCTTTACAATATTATAAAAATCATTTGAACGTTCATTTTGTGTCAAATGTTGATGGTGATCATGTAAACGAAGTCATTAAAAAGATTAATCCTGAAACTACTCTTTTTGTTATTGTTTCTAAAACGTTTACTACTCAAGAAACATTAACTAATTCTGAAACGATTAGAGAATGGTTTTTGAAATCAGCAAAACAAGAAGATGTTGCCAAACATTTTGTGGCGGTTTCAACCAATATGCAAAAAGTAACCGAATTTGGAATTAATCCTGAGAATGTTTTTCCTATGTGGGACTGGGTTGGAGGTCGTTTTTCTCTTTGGAGCGCCGTTGGTCTTTCCATAAGTTTAGCTGTTGGGTTTGATAATTTTGATGAATTATTAACGGGTGCCAATGAAATGGACACTCATTTCAAAACTGCAGATTTCAATGAAAATATTCCTGTAGTTTTGGCTTTGTTAAGCATTTGGTATAACAACTTTTTTGGCTCAGAAAGTGAAGCTTTGATTCCATATACGCAATATTTACAAAAACTAGCTCCTTATTTACAACAAGGAACTATGGAAAGTAATGGAAAAAGTATTGGACGTGACGGAAAACCGGTAGATTACCAAACAGGGACTATTATTTGGGGCGAACCTGGGACCAATGCACAACATGCTTTCTTTCAATTGATTCATCAAGGAACCAAGTTGATTCCGACGGATTTTATTGGATTTGTAAAACCATTGTATGGAAATGAAGACCATCACAATAAATTGATGTCAAACTTTTTTGCACAAACGGAAGCATTAATGAATGGTAAAACAAAGGAAAAAGTCCAGGCAGAATTTGACAAGCAAGGACTTTCTGAAGAAAAAGCAAAATTTCTTTTACCTTTTAAAGTATTCAGTGGAAACAAACCAACAAATACAATTCTTATTCAAAAATTAACACCTAAAACTTTGGGTTCTTTGGTTGCATTATATGAACACAAGATTTTTGTACAAGGTATTATTTGGAACATTTTTAGTTATGACCAATGGGGTGTTGAATTAGGCAAGCAATTAGCCAACTCAATTCTTGATGAAATACATTCAAAAAATGTAAATAAACACGATAGTTCTACCGAATTTTTATTGAAACATTTTTTAGACAATAAATAACAACTTTATTTTTTTGTTTATAAAAGTAAATGTGAATAAAACCTTAATTTTATAAAAAGTTAAGGTTTTTTTGTATTAGGTGTAATAACAACTGTTTTTCTCCTTATTTAGACTGGTTTTGCTTACTTTTTTATCAACAATTAGCATAGCGCTAGTAATAGTTATTCAATTGAATATCAATTTTTTACAGAAAAATTTTTAACATATTTATAGCGTAAAGTTATATTTGTTAATAACAGATGTTCAAAAGTTGCTTTTATTAACATTTCCTTAACATTTATATGGATAAAATGTTAGAATTTTGCCAAAAATTACTAAATAAAAAACAAAAACAAAAATGAAAAAAATTTCAATCCTTTTTATTTTTTTTCTATCCATCGTCGGATATGCTCAGGTTACAAATTCTAGTATAAGTGGAACTGTAAAGAGTAGTAACGGAGAAAGGCTTCCAGGAGCTACTGTTGAAGCGATACACAAGCCAACGGGTTCAAAGTATTATGCCACAACAGATGGTCAAGGAGGTTATGCAATTCCTTCTATTAGACCAGGAGGTCCTTACACAGTTAAGACCACGTACGTTGGGTATAAAATCTCTGAAATTACTGACATTAATGCTCCTTTGGGTAATAATATAACCGTAAACGTTGAGATGGTAAATGATATTAATGCACTTGAGGAGGTTGTAGTTACAAAATCAAGTACAAGTGGTGTGTTTTCAAAAGGTAAAACAGGGGCTTCTACACAGTTTTCCGAAAGACAAATCGCCGCTATTCCAATATTAGGATCAAGATCTATCAATTCAGTTACTAAATATAGTCCAAATGCTGGTGCTAATGGTTCTTTTGGAGGTCAGGATTCAAGAGCAAATAATTTTACAATTGATGGATCGGTTTTTAATAACGGATTTGGTCTTGGAAATGATTCACAAGCAGGTGGTAGAACAGGCTCTACAGCTATCTCTCTTGACGCTATTGAGCAATTACAAGTAAATATTGCGCCTTACGATGTTCGTCAATCAGGTTTTACAGGTTCTGGTATAAATGCTGTTACTAGAAGTGGGACAAATGAGATAGAAGGATCTGTATATAATTCTTTTCGTAATAATGGGAAAAATTTTGTAGGGACTAAAGCCGGGAATGTAACAATTATACCTGGTAAATTTGATGAAAACATTTGGGGAGCTAGATTAGGAGCGCCAATTATTAAAAATAAACTGTTCTTTTTCGGAAACTTTGAGACTATACAAAAAACATCTCCAGCCACAACCTGGACTTCTACTGGATCACCTAACGGAAGTGCTCAAGTTTCTTTACCAACCTATACTCAGATGGCAGATTTATCTAAGCTTATGGCAGATAAATTTGGATACCAAACAGGACCGTGGGAAAATTATGATGCTGTAAGCGAATCAACAAAATTCTTGGCTAGATTAGACTGGAATGTTAATGACAATCACAAAGTATCTTTGCGTTATGTACAACACAATTCATCATCAGACGAACTAACTTCTAATTCTCAATCAGCTGGTTTAGGAAACAGAAGAACATCACCACTTGCAATGTCTTTTAAGAATAGTGGATATGTGATTGAGGACAATACAAAATCTATCGTTCTTGAGGTAAATAGCAAGTTTTCTGAAAAATGGAGCAATACTTTTATCGGAGGATATGATTTGCAAGAAGAAAACAGAGGTTTACAAGGTGGTGGAATTTTTCCAACAATCGATATTAGAAATAATGGTGCAAACGCTGCCACATTAATCTCGGTAGGATTAGATCCATTTACACCAGGAAATTTATTGGATTATTCTACATTACATTTTACAGATAATGTAACAGGACGTTTTGGTAAACACACTTTTGTGTTTGGAGCAAATTATGAAAGATTCATTTCTAATAACTCTTTTTTCCCTGCCTCTAATGGAGTATATGTTTTTGATTCATTGGCCGCTTTCACGGCTGCAGCTACTGCATCAGCAGCAAATGGAAACAAACCAGACTTGACAACTGCTAATCTTCCGTCTCGTTTTCAATACAGATACTCGGCTTTGCCAGGAGGAGTAGATCCATTGCAAGTTTTGAAATACAACAAATTTGATTTATATGCGCAAGATGAAATCAAAGTAAGTGATCAATTTAGAATTACAGCAGGGATTCGTGCAACACTGGTAACTTTTGAAGATACAGCTCTTGAAAACCCATTAGTTAATTCTTTAACTTTTGCTAATGGCGAGAAATTTAACACTGGTTTAATGCCAAAGAGTCAAGTTGTGTTTGAACCTAGAGTTGGTTTTAATTTAGATGTAACAGGAGAGGCTACAACTCAAGTTCGTGGAGGTAGTGGAGTGTTTACAGGACGACCACCAGCAGTATTTTTATCAAATGCGATTGGAAACAATGGGGTTTTGACAGGATTTATTGATGTAAGTGGAGCGGCTGTTGCTACTGGAGGTTACGGATTTACTCCTAATCCACAGGATTATTTTACTCCAGCTGTTGCTACATTGCCTGCAACTGTTGATCTTGCCCTTACTGACCGAGAATTCAAATTTCCTCAATCTTGGAAAACAAATATAGCTGTTGATCAAAAATTACCTTTTGGTTTTGTAGGTACTATCGAAGGACTTTTTAGCAAAAATATCAATGCTATTTATTATTATAACGCAAACTTAGAAAAGCCTACTGGAACTTTTACAGGAACTGATAACAGACCAATGTTTGCTCGTAATGATAATGGAGTTCGTATCAATGACAATGTATCTAATGCTATTGTTCTTTCTAATACAAACGAAGGTTATTTTTATTCTACGACTTTTAAATTAGAATACCCATATAAAAATGGACTTTGGGGTTCAGTTGCATACACGCATTCTGCAGCTACTGAGTTAATGTCAGCAGGATCAATAGCTTCTGGATCTTGGACAGGTGCAAATTCTGTAAACGGAAATAATGATTTGTTAGTATCTGCCGCAAGTAATGATACACCACACAGAATAGTTGGTATTCTTGGATACAAAATTAATTATGGTGATAAATTTGGTGGTTCAACTTCAATCAACTTAGGATATATTGGAGAACAAGCTGGGGTATTTTCTTATACCTATAATGGTGATATGAATGGTGACAGGGTTTCATTTAATGACTTGATGTACATTCCTAAATCAGCTAATGAAGTTCGTTTTCAACCTTTAACAGTTGTAAGTAATGGAGTAACTACTATTTACACAGAAGCACAACAACGTATAGCTTTTGATAGTTACATCAACCAAGACTCTTATTTATCAGGAAGAAGAGGTCAGTATGCTGAAAGAAACGCACTAACTCTTCCTATGTTGCACAGACTTGATCTTTCTGTAACACAAGATCTTTTTGTGAAAATTGCTGGGAAAAATAACAATTTCCAAATTAGAGCAGACATCTTGAATTTTACCAATTTGTTAAATAAAGATTGGGGAGTTTCTCAAAGAGCTACTAACAGAAACGTTTTGAATTACAGAACAACTACCGCCAACGTACCTTTCTATCAATTGGCAACTCAAACAGATGCATCAGGAAACAGATTTCTTATAAAAGACACTTTCCAGAAAAATGGTTCTATATTTGATGTTTGGCAAGCACAAATTTCTTTAAGATATATTTTCGGAAAGTAATTTTTTGATAAATATTTTTCTATAAAACCTCACTTGATTCTGTCAAGATGAGGTTTTTTTTATGTTTTTAATATATATTTGTAAAAACAAAAATTTATTTTATGTACGAAATCATTCAAAAATTGCATTCTGGCTTTGCTTATTTAGCCTTTTTATTATTAGTAGTTGCCGTTGTCAATTCATTCGTTGGTCTATTTTTCAAAAAAGATTTTACTGAAAAAGACCGGAAAATTGCACTATTTGGTTTAGCAGCAATACACACTCAATTATTGATTGGTTTAGTTGTTTATTTTGTTTCTCCATTAGGCTTTGCTTCTTTAGGTCAAATGAAAGATGCAGCGCTAAGACTAACTTCGTTAGAGCATCCATTAATGAATTTAATTGGGATTACATTGATTACCATTGGTTGGATGAAACATAAAAAATTGACAACGAGCGAATCAAAATTCAAAACTTTTTCTATTTATTATGGTTTAGGTTTAGTAATAATTTTGAGTAAAATTCCTTGGGGATTGTGGTTTTAAAAAACAAAGAAAAGTCCTGAAAAGGACTTTTTTTACCTAGGTATGGTTTTTGCTAAATGGAGTTTAACTAAAAGTTTAAAATGAAAAAATTAATAACACTTTTTCTTTCAATAGCAATTGTTGGTCTTGTAATGAGTCAAAACTTGATTACAGACAAACAAAAATCTGCTGCATCTAAAGACACTATCAAAAAAAGTAAAATGCTTGTTTTGTCACCAGAAATCGCAGCGGATAGTTTATTTATTGTAAATGGAAACTTCAAATTCTATAAGAAAAAAGCCCATGCCTCTTATTATGCCAATAAATTTAACGGTAAAAAAACTTCAAGCGGAAGAAGATTTGATAATAACAAATACACTGCGGCACACAAAAAACTACCCTTTGGAACTATAGTAAAGGTAACTAATGAAGCCAACGGAAAAGCTGTAACTGTAGAAATCACTGACAGAGGACCCTTTGTAAAGTCGAGAGAGATTGACCTCTCAAAAAGAGCTTTTATGGATATTGCAAGCAATAAATCTTCTGGAGCAGTAATAGTGACTATTGAGGTGCTACAAAAATAATTATTCCCATTTCGAAAAAGGATTATTGCTCAAATAAGAATTATAATATCTAGTATCATTGGTCACTTCTTTACCAAGCCAAAAAGGTTTTTCGAAAGTTTCGTTTTCAGAACCTAGTTCGATTTCGGCAACAATCAGACCTTCATTTTCGCCATAAAACTCATCAACTTCAAAGAGGTGTGTGCCCACTTTTACTTCAAATCGGATTTTATCGATAACGCCTTTTTCACAAAGGAGCAATAATTTTTGTGCTTCATTAACCGGAATTTCCTTTTCCCATTCAAAACGCGTAATACCCGACTCGTTTGAAGCTCCTTTTATGGTCAGAAATCCTTTATCTCCTTTTATCCGAACTCTAACAGTGCGTTCCGGAATGGAGCTCAAATAACCTTGTGTAATTCGGTTTTTTGCAAACGCTTCTTTTTTGAAAGCATCTGAAGTCGTGAGGAATTTTCTTTCTATTTCTATCATTTCTTATGAGCTATTTCCAGCTTTCCACTTCAATCTTTTATCACGCAAAAAAGCGTGATAAAAGGATTTCCGTTGCTATCTGGGCTAGTTTATGAACTTCAAATGTATTAAAAATCTTTGGCTATCACTAGCTAATAGTTTTTACATAAATTTGCTTTATGTCAGAAATGAATCAAAATAGAAAAATTATCCATATTGATATGGACGCTTTCTTTGCTTCGGTGGAGCAAATGGATAATCCTGCGTTGCGCGGAAAACCTGTCGCTGTTGGTGGAGCAGAAAACCGTGGCGTGGTTGCTGCTGCAAGTTATGAAGCCAGAAAGTTTGGGGTTCGAAGTGCCATTAGTGGTGTTTTGGCTAAGAAGAATTGTCCTGATTTAATTTTTGTACGACCTCGATTTGAACGTTACAAAGAGATTTCAAATAAAATTCGAAAAATCTTTAACGAATACACGGATTTGGTTGAGCCACTTTCGCTTGATGAAGCGTATCTTGATGTAACGATAAATAAAAAAGGGAATCCGAGCGCCACTTTATTGGCACAAGAAATTAGATTTCGAATCTTAAATGAAGTTGGTTTAACTGCTTCCGCAGGGATTTCGGTCAATAAATTTGTGGCGAAAATAGCCAGTGATTATAATAAGCCAAATGGTCAAAAAACGGTAAATCCTGATGAGGTTATTTCTTTTTTGGAAGTATTGCCCATCCGGAAATTTTATGGCGTGGGTAAAGTAACCACCGAAAAAATGTATCAATTGGGCATTTTTACCGGATTGGAATTAAAAAGTAAATCTTTGGAATTTCTGGAGAAGCATTTCGGGAAATCTGGAAATTTCTATTATAATGTCGTTCGAGGCATTCATAACAGTGAAGTAAAATCAGACCGGATTACTAAATCAGTAGCAGCAGAACATACTTTTGACATCAATTTATCTTCCGAAATTTTTATGATGGAGCAATTGGAAAATATTGCAAATTCATTGGAAAAACGCTTAAAAAAATACAATATAGCAGGAAAAACGGTTACGTTAAAAATAAAATACAGCGATTTTACGCAACAAACCCGAAGTAAAAGCTTGCCTTATTTTATTTCCGACAAAGGATTGATTATAGAAACCGTGAAAGAGCTTTTATATCAGGAACGAATGAAAGATTCCGTCCGTTTGCTGGGAATATCTTTAAGTAATTTAAATACGGAAGAGAAAAAGACCGTCGTGGTGCAATTGAAATTTGCATTTTAATAAAAAACCACGCCGAAAAGCGTGGTTTTGAAACTTAACAAGAAGTTTTGATTTATTTTCGGCTTAGCTTAGAAAGCAATCTTAAAAACTCAATATACAACCAAACTAAAGTTATTATTAATCCCATAGCAGCGAACCATTCCATAAACTTTGGCATTTTTTGTTCTACTCCTTTTTCCATTCGGTCAAAATCTAAGAATAAATTTAATGCTGCAATTACAATAACAAAAACACTGATACCAATGCTCATCATCGAATTGCCGTAATGAACAGGAACAAAACTGGTAAACATGGAGAACAGCCAAGAAATTAAGTAATAGGTAGCTATGGCCAGTGTTGCTGCTACAACAACCGATTTGAACTGCTCAGTAACTTTTACAATTTTAAATTTATACAATCCTAAACAGACAGCAAATGTTACAAATGTGGCGCCAACGGCCTGAATCACAATTCCTGGATATTTAGTTTCGAAAATTGCCGAAACGCCACCAATAAATAAACCTTCAAATAAGGCATAACCAGGAGCTAAAATGGGTGAGTACTGTGGTTTAAAAGCAGCAATTACAACTAAAATTAATCCCACAATTGCACCTCCAAAAGCCGGAACAATAGGGTTCATTCCGTTAAAAGTCATCCACCAAATAACAATGGCAGATGCTGAAAGCAATAAGAACAAGATTAAAGTTTTATTGATTGTTCCAGACAAAGTCATATCTTGGTTATAATCAATAAGTGTTGCGTGATGCACTTCATCATTTTTCGAAGCTGTTGTCGCTGAAAAAGATTTATTGTTTAAAAACGGATTGTTCGATTTGAAGGCCATACTATTTTAGATTTGTTTTTTTCAAAGATATATTAAAAAATAAAATAAGTCCAAAAAAAATCCGCCTTGTTTAATTTTTAAACAGGCGGATTTGTTTGAGTAAAGATATTTCTATGAAATTTCAGAAACTCTCAATGTGTTGACCATTCCTTTATCTTTTAATGGCATTGCAGCCAAATTAATTAGAAACTCACCTTTGGTAACATATCCTTTTTCTCTTGCGATTTCATTAACATCAGCAATAGTTTCATCAGTACTTTTCATCTTATCGTAAAAATAAGATTTTACGCCCCATAATAAATTGAGTTGGGTAAGGATTCTTTTATTGGATGTAAAAACAAGAATATGAGCAGATGGTCTCCAAGCAGAAATCTGGAACGCTGTATAACCACTATTAGTTAAAGTACAAATTGCTTTTGCTTCGATAATATTTGCCATAAGTGCTGCATGATGACAAATCGTTTTTGTGATAAAACGGTTTGTTCTTACTTGAGGTGTGTTTTGTGGCACTTTAATAAGTGGAGAATCTTCAACAGCTTCAATGATTTGAGTCATTTTTTCAATAACCTGAACAGGATAAAGACCAGTAGCTGTTTCACCGGAAAGCATAACTGCATCAGCACCATCCATAACAGAGTTGGCAACATCATTTACTTCGGCACGAGTTGGTGTCAAGCTGGTAATCATGGTTTCCATCATTTGTGTGGCAACAATTACCGGAATTCGAGCTGTTTTTGCTCTAAGAATTAATTCTTTTTGTACAAGTGGCACTTCTTGCGCTGGAAGTTCAACTCCTAAATCACCGCGAGCAACCATCAAAGCATCACAATATGCAACAATTTTATCGATATTTTCCAGTGCTTCCGGCATTTCTATTTTGGCAATAATAGGAATTTTATGGTCTGAATGTTCTGCAATTAATTCCTGTAAATCCTGAAGATCTCTTGGTGTTTTTACAAATGAAAGCGCAATCCAGTCTACATTTTGTCCAATAGCAAAAATAGCATCTGCAATATCTTTCTCTGTCATAGCAGGAAGCGATATTTTTGTGTTCGGAAGATTAACCCCTTTTTTAGATTTCAATTCACCACCTTGAATTACTCGGGCAATAACTTCTGTTTTTTTGTCAGTTTCAACAATTTCGAAAATAAGTTTTCCGTCATCGAGCAAAATACGTTCTCCGGGATTTACATCGTTTGGAAAATTTTGGTATTTCATAAAAACTTTTTCGGCAGTTCCAAGGATGTCCTCGGCAGTTGTAAACGTAATTAAATCTCCATCATTAACGGTTACACCATCTTCCATAACGCCTACACGAAGTTTTGGACCTTGTAAATCGCCAAGAATTGCAGTAGTATAACCAAACTCATCGTTGAGTCCTCTAATAAGAGCAATTTTTGTTTTTACATCATCATAATCAGCATGCGAAAAATTGATTCTAAACACGTTTACACCTGCGTCGATCATGTCTTTTATGATTTCACGCGTACTACATGCAGGTCCAAGTGTGGCTACAATTTTTGTTTTTTTGTTTGTTGACATTGATATTAAAAAATTAAATTATTTTTTGATTTTATTTTATTTGTTTCGACTTTATAAACCGTCGATATGCTGTCGATTGTATTTAATAGAAGCTGAATTTCTGCCACATTCATCCCTTCTTCTATGTTTTCTATTTTTAAAAAATAATCGACTTTTTTAAATTCCGGAAGTAAATATACTTTTGTTGAAACTTCCAGGCTTATATTCGAAAATAGATTTTGGCTAATCTCGTTTTTTTGTTGAATCACTTCGTTTTTATTTTGAATCAAATTCCAAGAAATTGCTTTTTCGGTATCATAAAAATAAAATCTCGAGAATTTTGTCTCTCCTTCTTTTATATTAATTTGAATCTCATTCTTGTTTTTGCTTAAATTTATTGGAAGTTTTTGATTGATAAAATAGGCTAATCTATAGTCTTCTAATGAAGTATGAATAGCAATAAGATGATAATCTATCTCGTCAAATTCGCCAAAATCTAATTTATGAATAGCCATTTCAAGAAAAAAATAAGGTGTAAATATAGTATTTCTATTGAAGTATGGACCTCATAAAACGGATGTTTTTTCTATTTTAAAAACGAAAACGTTATAGTATAGAGAAATTTCACCTATTTATTATCAATTTTATTTTGAAATGCAAAATAGGCACGTTGAGATGCTTTTTCTTCCGCTTTCTTTTTGGAGGTTGCTCTTGCTTTTGCAATTACTTTATCGTCGATACTCAGCTTTACCCCAAAAAAGCGTTGTCCATCGATTCCGTTATCCTCAAAAATATCATAGTGAAATTGTTTCTTTTCCTTTTGGCACCATTCAATCAGCAGACTTTTGTAACTGATCACTTTTCCCTCAAGTCTGGCGATATCTACATAAGGAATAATGACTCTTTTTTGAATAAACTTTTCGCAGTATTCATAGCTTCGGTCAAGATAAATTGCCCCTATTAAAGATTCAAAAAGATTGCCGTGGATGTTATCTCCAAAATGTTGTACGGGAACTTTACTTTGTATAAATCCAACGAGATTTAAATCTTTTCCCAGTTCGTTTAAATGCTCTCTACTAACAATTTTTGAACGCATTTTTGTTAAATAACCTTCGTCGCCAGCTGGAGCTTTGTTAAATAAATGCGCAGCAATAACTGAGCTTAACATAGCATCTCCAAGAAATTCTAATCGTTCATAATTAATTGCATTCCCTTTTTCGTCCTGCTTATTAGAGGAACGATGCGTGAACGCTTTCTTAAAGTTATCCAGATTAATTGGAACAAACCCTAGTATTTCACTCATAGAATCAAAAAAAATCCCGTCTTCAAGAGAACGGGATTTCGAAAATATTTTTCTAATTATTCTCATTGTAATTAGATGTCTAATCTTTTAACTAATACACAAGCATTATGTCCGCCAAAACCAAAAGTGTTGCTTATCAGAACATTCATTTCTCTTTTTTGGGCAACATTAAAAGTAAAGTTTAATTTAGGATCAATGTTTTCGTCATCTGTAAAATGATTTATGGTAGGAGGAACAATTCCGTGTTTTATCGAAAGAATAGACGAAATGGTTTCTATAGCACCAGCTGCTCCAAGTAAATGGCCAGTCATTGATTTTGTAGAGTTCAAATTCATTGTGTAAGCATGTTCACCAAAAACATGTAAAATTGCTTTTGATTCTGCTAAATCGCCAAGAGGAGTCGAAGTTCCGTGCATATTTACACCATCAACATCAGTAGGTTTTAACCCTGCGTCTCTCAAACAGTTTAGCATTACATTTTTTGCTCCTAATCCTTCAGGATGTGGGGCTGTAATATGATAAGCATCAGCAGACATTCCGCCTCCGCCAATTTCGCAATATATTTTTGCTCCCCGTGCTACGGCGTGTTCGTATTCTTCAAGAATTAAAGCGCCAGCGCCTTCGCCTAAAACAAAACCGTCGCGGTCTTTATCCATTGGTCTTGAAGCGGTTTTTGGATCGTCATTTCTTGTTGAAAGTGCGTGCATGGCATTAAATCCGCCCATTCCTGCAATTGTTACTGCAGCTTCTGAACCACCGGTTACCATTGCATCTGCATGACCCAATCGAATATAATTGAAAGCATCAATAATAGCATTTGTAGAGGAAGCACAAGCAGAAACGGTTGTGAAATTTGGACCTCTAAAGCCGTATTTTATAGAGATATGACCACCAGCAATATCAGCAATCATTTTCGGAATAAAGAAAGGATTGAAACGAGGTGTTCCATCGCCTTTGGCAAAATCAAGCATTTCATTTTGAAATGTTTCCAACCCACCAATTCCTGAACCCCAGATAACACCAACTCTGTCTTTATCTAATTTTTCTAAATCGAAACCAGCATCTTTTACAGCTTCTTCTGCAGTAACTATAGCATATTGTGCATATCGATCCATTTTTCGGGCTTCTTTTCGGTCTATGAAGTCTTCAGCATTGAAGTTTTTCACTTCACAAGCAAACTGTGTTTTATGCTTTGAAGCATCATAATGAGTTATGTTTGCGGCTCCACTAACACCGTTAATAAGGCCGTTCCAATATTCTTGAATATTATTTCCTATTGGAGTAAGCGCACCCAAACCTGTAACTACAACTCTTTTTAATACCATAACCTAGGGTGTTTTTTATATATTTCAACAAATAAAACCCACGCTTTCTTTCCTGTATTATTACTACAAAAGAGCCATGGGTAATTCTATTTTAAATATTATTGTGATTGAAATTCAATCCGAAATTTAGTTTTAAAAATAATAACACCCGTTAACAATGAAGCAAACGGGTGTTTTTTTATTATTTCTTAGCTTCTTCGATATAAGAAATCGCTTGACCTACAGTAGCAATGTTTTCTGCTTGATCGTCTGGAATTTGAATGTCAAATTCTTTTTCGAATTCCATAATAAGTTCTACTGTGTCTAATGAATCAGCTCCTAAATCATTAGTGAAGCTAGCTTCTGTTACAACTTCGTTTTCGTCAACGCCTAATTTGTCTACGATAATCGCTTTTACTCTTGATGCAATGTCTGACATAATCTTTAATTTTAAAATTTAATTTGTTGGCAAAAATAAAAAACTTTATTTTAAAACAACTATTTAGTTAATAAATGTGACAGCTAATTTATAAAATAAATTTCACAAAGACTTCATAATGTTATTTATTATCACTTTTTATTCTTTTTTTTGCATAAATGAAATCACTTTGGTTATGAAGAAAATAGTAATTTTTGCTTCTGGTTCGGGGACTAATGCCGAAAACATTATAAAATATTTTCAATCTAAAGAGATAGGAACTGTTGTTGCCGTTTTTACCAATAATCCAAATGCGAAAGTTCTTGAGAGAGCCAAAAACTTTCAAGTTCCAACAGAAATCTTCAACAAAGAGGAATTATATGAAGGTAAAATACTACAGAAACTAAATGTAATTCAACCCGATTTGATAGTTCTCGCCGGATTTTTATTAAAATTGCCCAAAAGTATGATTGAATCGTATCTTAATACCATAATAAATATTCATCCTGCTTTGTTGCCCAAATATGGTGGAAAAGGAATGTATGGCATGAATGTGCACAAAGCGATTGTCGAAAATCGAGAAAGAGAAACGGGAATCACGATTCATTTTGTCAACGAAAATTATGACGAAGGAAATGTTATTTTTCAGAAAACCGTGCCTTTAACAGAAACAGATTCACCTGAAAGTGTAGCTGAAAAAATTCACGAACTCGAACAACGTTATTTTCCGGAAGTGATTGAAAACTTTATAACTCATAACTTATAATTTTGGACGCTCAACACGTCGTACATATTTATACGGATGGCGCTGCCAAGGGAAATCCTGGACGGGGTGGTTACGGCGTTGTTATGGAACTCGTGGGAACGCCACATAAAAAGGAATTCTACGAAGGGTTCCGTCATACTACTAATAACAGAATGGAATTGTTAGCCGTAATTGTGGGTCTCGAAAAGCTGAAAAATCCTAATATGAAGGTTTTGATAGTTTCGGATTCTAAATACGTAGTGGATTCTGTTTTGAAAAAATGGGTTTTTGGCTGGGAGAAAAAAGGTTTTGCTGGAAAGAAAAACCCTGATTTATGGAAACGTTTTTTGGCAGTTTACAGAAAACACCAAGTCGATTTCAAATGGATAAAAGGACACAATAACCATTCTCAAAACGAACGTTGTGATGAATTGGCGGTTTTTGCGTCCAGTCAAAAAGAGCTCTCTGTGGATGTTTTTTATGAGAAGGAAAAGGATAAATGGTTATAGAAACTAAACTGCTTATTTTTCTGTATTCCAAAAAGTACTATTCCAAAAACGAATATCATCAATATTATAGGTTTGCTTTTTTGTGTTTTTTTCTTCTAGTTGATTTAAACAAGCATTTCTTAAGGCATCTGAATTTTCTTTATAACTTCTTGAATTTGTGAAGGAATATCCATAAAAAGAGCTTTTAAGATTATTATTTATCCTTTCTGCGACAAAACAATTGCCATCAAAGAATGTGCCTTCATAAGGTAAATTTCCTTCCTTTTCCCAGCCATCTGCTTCTTTTCTTGTCATTCCTTTGTATTGTTTTTTATTATCATTTTCAACAATTACTAGAAAGGCAATTCTATTTACATTCGGACTATAAAAAATGCTGTCAATATATATTTTAGTAAAACTATCATTTATAAATTCTAGTTTTTCATTTACTCGAATAGCAGCAGTGTATGGTTCTTCATGATTATTTATGTTCTTTCTAATAATTGAAACTAAAGTCAAACTGTCTTTAAAATATTGTTCTTTAGAAATGTTTATTAACGATTTATACTCTTTTGAAGTGTAATTATTACTTCTAAGTTCTTGCCATCCAAAGATGTATTTAAAATAAATGAAAGCAAATAGGAAAACAACTAAAATTATTCCGGACACTACTAATTTTTTTCTCATATTTTATCATTTATATTCTCATAACAAATCTACCATAAAAAAACCTCAAAACTTCTAATCGCATACATTTTCAAACTTCAAACTTATAAACTATCTTTGCCGCTTAATTCGAATCACATATAATGAATAAATTATTGATTGTTGGAACCGTTGCTTTCGACGCTATTGAAACGCCTTTTGGCAAAACAGATAAAATTTTAGGCGGTGCAGGAACTTACATAGGACTTTCGGCTTCTCATTTTAAACTTCAATCTGCTATTGTTTCGGTTGTTGGCGATGATTTTCCGCAAGAATACTTGGATTTATTAGTATCAAAGAATATTGATATTTCAGGTCTTGAAGTGGTCAAAGGTGGGAAAACCTTCTTTTGGAGCGGTCGTTACCATAACGATTTGAATTCAAGAGACACATTGGACACCCAATTAAATGTATTAGCTGATTTTCAACCAAAAGTTCCTCAGAATTTCAAAACTGCCGATGTCGTAATGCTAGGAAACTTGCATCCATTAGTACAAAGCAGTGTTTTAGATCAAATGGACGTTAAGCCAAAATTAGTGGTTCTCGACACAATGAATTTTTGGATGGATTGTGCTTTACCGGAGCTGTTAGCTGTAATAAAACGTATTGATGTTATTACAATTAATGATGAAGAAGCAAGACAACTTTCAGGAGAATATTCATTGGTAAAAGCAGCAGCAAAAATCCATACAATGGGACCAGAATATGTGGTTATCAAAAAAGGAGAGCACGGTGCTTTGTTGTTTCACGACCACAAAATTTTCTTTGCCCCAGCTTTGCCATTAGAAGAAGTTTTCGATCCAACTGGAGCTGGAGACACATTTGCAGGAGGATTTGCAGGATATATTACACAAAGCGAAAACGTATCTTTCGAAAATATGAAAAGTGCCATAATTTTTGGTTCTAATTTAGCTTCCTTTTGTGTAGAAAAATTTGGAACCGAAAGAATGGTTGACCTTGAAAAAGACGAAGTGATAGCTAGGTTGCAGCAATTTAAATCTCTAACTCAATTTGATATAGAAATATAATAAAGTGTGCCTCGTATTTCGGGGCATTTTTTATTAAGAATAGCCGCAGATTTACAGATTTTAATTTGCAAACTGCGTTAAAAAAATTAACTACAAATTACAACAACACAATGAGCGACGCAATTAAACACGAATGTGGCATTGCCCTTTTAAGATTAAAAAAACCGTTAGAATTCTACAAAGAAAAATACGGGACAGCTTTCTACGGAATACAAAAAATGTATCTCCTAATGGAAAAGCAGCACAATCGAGGACAAGATGGAGCAGGTTTTGCAAGCATCAAACTTGATGTGGAACCTGGAGAACGATATATAAGCAGAGTTCGGTCGAATGACGCACAACCTATTCAGGATGTTTTTGCTCAAATAAATGACAGGATAAATGAGGAAATGGCTTCACATCCCGAATATTTGGATGATGTAGCTTTGCAAAAAAGAAAAATCCCCTATTTAGGCGAATTATTTTTAGGACACGTTCGTTACGGAACCTTTGGAAAAAATAGCATTGAAAGTGTTCACCCATTTTTACGTCAAAACAATTGGATGCATAGAAATCTGATTTTGGCTGGAAATTTTAACATGACTAATGTAAAAGAACTTTTTCAAAATCTTGTTGATTTAGGTCAGCATCCAAAAGAAATGACGGATACCGTTACTGTAATGGAAAAAATTGGACATTTTCTAGACAATGCAGTAACAGATTTATACCAAGAATGCAAAAATAATGGTTTGACAAAAAGAGAAGCATCTCCTGTAATTGCTGAAAAATTAGATATAGCGAAAATTTTAAACAGAGCCTCTAAAAACTTAGATGGTGGTTATGCAATGGCTGGATTATTGGGTCATGGAGACGCTTTTGTTTTTAGAGACCCTGCTGGAATTCGCCCTGCCTATTTTTATGAGGATGATGAAATTGTGGTAGTAGCATCAGAACGTCCGGTTATTCAAACAGTTTTCAATGTAGATTTCGAAAAAGTAAAAGAACTTCAACCTGGAAATGCTTTAATAATCAAGAAAAATGGAAAAGTTACAGAAGAAGAAATACTTCCAGCAACGGTTAAAAAAGCCTGTTCTTTTGAAAGAATTTATTTCTCTCGTGGAAGCGATGCCGAAATATATCAAGAAAGAAAAAACTTGGGAAAACTAATTCTTCCAGCAGTTTTAGACGCCATTGAGAACGATACGGACAACACCGTTTTTTCTTATATTCCAAATACAGCCGAAACTTCTTTTTACGGAATGGTCGAAGCGGCTCAGGATTTCCTAAATCAAAGGAAAAATAATTACATACTCGAAAATAGAAAAAAACTAACAAGAGAAAAACTCGAGGAAATCCTTTCGGTAAAAATCAGAACTGAAAAAGTAGCTATCAAAGATGCAAAATTGCGAACTTTTATCACCGAAGACAGTAGTCGAGATGACTTGGTTGCCCACGTTTATGATGTGACTTATGGTGTAATAAAACCAACAGATAATTTGGTAATTATTGATGACAGTATTGTTCGTGGAACAACGCTCAAAATGAGTATTATCAAAATGATGGACCGCTTGAAACCAAAAAGTATTGTTGTAGTTTCATCGGCTCCACAAATTAGATATCCGGATTGTTATGGAATTGATATGGCAAAGCTCGAAGGATTGGTAGCATTCAGAGCAGCATTAGACCTTTTAAAAGACAGAAACTTATATCACATCGTAGATGAGGTTTATGCCAAATGTAAAGAGCAGGAGGATTTAATGGATCACGAAGTTGTTAATTTTGTCACTGAAATCTATGCGCCATTTCAGCCACAGGAAATTTCTGATAAAATAGCACAACTTTTAAGTTCGCCAGAAATCAATGCCGAAGTGAAAATTATTTTCCAAACGGTTGAGAATTTACATATTGCTTGTCCTAAAAATTTAGGAGATTGGTACTTCACTGGAGATTATCCAACTCCTGGAGGCAATCGTGTTGTAAATAAGGCGTTTATGAATTTTTATGAAGGTAAAAATGCAAGAGCTTACTAAAAAAAAGTGATAATTAAGTAGTTCATCGACTTTTTAGGTATTTCATCTAATTTATTTGTAGTAAGCGTATTGTGATTATATCTTTGTTTCACCATAATATTAGTAGGTTAAGTTTATGGTAGATTTGGGGCAAAAAGGGTGAAAGCAATTTCACCTTTTTTATTGGAATAAACTCAAATAATCTAAAAAACAGATGTTTACACACTGATTTGGGATTCATCCCAATATATTTCAAATAAAAAATCAGATAAAACTACAAGATTATTAACTTTGCATTACCGTAATTTAGTAGATTAAGTTTATGGTAGATTTTGGGGCAAAGAGGTGAAAGCAATTTCACCTTTTTTATTGGAATAAACTCAAGGATTCTTAATAAAAAAAATAGACGAATAAACTCATTCAAGTCCATCCGTCTATTATCTAAAAGTCTATTATCTTCTAGACTATTTTTCTAAAGCATATCTTCTAGCCACTTCAGCCCAGTTAATTACATTAAAGAAAGCTTCAATATAATCTGGTCTTCTATTTTGATAATTCAAATAATAAGCGTGCTCCCAAACATCCATTCCTAGGATTGGTCTTCCGCCACAACCTACACCTGGCATTAAAGTATTGTCTTGATTAGGTGTTCCACAAACTTCAAGTTTACCATCTTTTACACATAACCAAGCCCATCCTGAACCAAATTGTGTAGCTCCAGCTTTTGCGAAAGCAGCTTTAAATACATCAAAAGAACCAAAAGCGCTATCAATAGCAGCAGCTAATTCTCCTGTTGGCAATCCGCCACCATTTGGAGACATCACTGTCCAAAACAAACTGTGATTAAAATGTCCACCGCCGTTGTTACGAACAGCCATATTTTTCATATCAAGATTTGTCAAAATATCTTCGATGCTTTTTCCTTCTAAATCCGTTCCAGCAATAGCAGCATTTACGTTAGTGATATAAGCATTATGATGCTTTGTGTGATGGATTTCCATAGTACGGGCATCAATATGTGGTTCCAATGCGTCATACGCATAAGGTAATTGTGGTAATTCAAAAGCCATAATATTGTTGTTTAAGTGATTTATAAATATTTTATTCAAAATTAAACATTTAACTTTGGAAAAGGAAATTCTATTTAGTTATAGTTTTATTAAATTAATTGATAGTGCTGTTTTCAGGAGCTTTTCCCGCTTTCCGTTACAATCTTTTCCCACGCAAAAAAGCGTGAAAAAAGGATTTCCACTTCAATCGGGGCTAGGGCTTCGGTGTTAAAATCAGATAATATGCAAAGACCATCATTCTCTATATACGACGCATCGGCAGGTTCCGGAAAAACCTATGCACTCGTCAAAGAATACCTTAAAATTATTCTGGTTGCCAAAAAGAATGATGCCTATCGCAACATTCTCGCCATTACGTTTACCAACAAAGCGGTTCACGAAATGAAAAGCAGGATTGTGGGCAGTTTATCCGAGTTTTCAAAAGACAATCCAAGCGAAAAAGCACATGATTTAATGCAACATTTGGCAATTGAAACCCAACTTTCCCTCATCCAAATCAAAACCAAATCGCAGCAAATCATCAAGCATATTATTCATAATTATGCTGCTTTTGATATTTCCACCATCGATAAATTTACGCACAAAGTGATTCGTGCTTTTGCTCACGATTTAGGTTTGCCAATGACTTTTGAAGTGACTTTGGACACCGAAAATCTGCTCATTGAAGCCGTTGATGCCATCATTGCGCAAGCTGGCGAAGATGAAACGCTAACCAAATTGCTCATCGATTTCACGATGGAAAAAACAGATGACGACAAATCTTGGGACATTTCACGAGAGATTCTTGAAACAGGTCGTTTGGTTCTCAATGAAAATAATAGAAATGAAATCACTCATTTTCACGATAAAACCATCGCTCAATTCGTCGAAATTAAAAAGAAACTAGCCGAAGCCAGTAAAGTTTTGGAAAAAGAAAACGCAGCAATTGCTGAAAGCGCTTTATTGTTAATTGAAAAAAACGGAATTGACACCAAATCCTTTTCAGGATCTTATTTTCCAAAACATTTACAAAGCATTCAAGAGGGAAAATTTAATCCAAAAAACAAAACCTACCACGAAATTGATGATATAAAAATCAATAAAACCGCCAAAGACGGAGTGATTATCGAAAATATTATTCCTGAATTATTGCAAATTCTCGGCACTATTTACAAAAATTTTGAAAAGAGAGATTTCTACAAAGCATTCCTGAAAAACATTACGCCATTATCGTTGTTGAACACAGTTAGTAATGAATTGGCAAAAATTCAGGAAGAACAGAACGTGCTTTCCATTTCTGAATTCAACGCCATTATTCATCGGGAAATTCAGAACCAGCCAGCTCCATTCATTTATGAACGATTGGGCGAACGTTACCGTCATTTTTTCATCGATGAATTTCAGGATACTTCCGAAATGCAGTGGCAAAACCTGATTCCGTTGATTGACAACGCCACTTCAAGCGAAATTGATGGCGAAAAAGGAACCTTGATGATTGTTGGCGACCCGAAACAGTCCATTTATCGCTGGCGGGGAGGTAAAGCCGAACAGTTTATTGCGTTGAGCAAAGACAAAAATCCGTTCAATAATCCCGATAAAGTTTTAGAGCATTTAGACAAAAATTACCGTTCTTATTCACAAATAATTGATTTCAACAACGAGTTTTTTCAATTGTTGTCCAATGAATTTGAGCACGAAGATTACAAAGATTTATACGAAAATCACAGTCATCAAAAAAGTAATGACAAAACAGGCGGTTATGTAAATATATCTTTCATTCCAAAAGTGGAAAACGCAGAAGACGACGAAGATGCGTTGGACAAAACGGGATTATACGTTTTGGCGACTTTAAACACCATTCAAAAAGTAGTAAAACAGGGTTTCGAATACAAGGATATTGTAATTCTTACCAGAAAACGAAGTCAAGGAATTGCAGTTGCTAATTATTTGACGGAGCAAGGAATTCCGCTTTTGTCATCAGAAACTTTGATGATTAAAAGCGCCACCGAAGTTCGATTCATTATCCATTTATTAAAGTATTTAAAAAACAATTCGGATAAAGAATCAAAAGCTTATTTCTTGCACTATTTAGCACAAAATAGTCAAGACAAATTGCCCATTCACGACTTTATAGCACAAGGAATGGGTTATGTAAATGAAATAGATTTCGAGAACTGGCTCGAGAGTTTTGATGTTAGTTTATCTTTTCAAAACATCAGAAAAAAATCTTTGTATGAAGCAGTGGAACTTATTGTTTCTAAATTCCTTAATCTCAAAAAAAGCAATGCTTACGTTCAGTATTTTATGGATATAGTACTCGAACGAGATATTCGGAATCAAGCTGGCATCTCGGATTTTTTGAATTTTTGGGACAAAAATTCAGAGAAATTCAGCATTCCTTCGCCAGAAGGGAACAATGCAGCTCGGATAATGACTATTCATACTTCAAAAGGATTGGAATTCCCAGTTGTGATTATGCCATTTGCCGATGAAGATTATAGTCGCAGTCCAAAAAATAAATTATGGATTGACGCAGAAGTAGAGGCTTTTGGTTTGCCAAAAGTTTTGGTTGATAACAGCAAAGCGGTTGAAGGTTTTGGAGAAGCGGCAAAATTAGTTTATGATCAGAAATCTCAGGAAGAATTATTAGACAATATTAATATTTTATACGTGGCTTTGACTAGAGCCGAAGAACAATTGTATGTGATTTCGAATATGAATTTGGATTCCAAAGGCGTTGTGAGAAAAAACAATATGTCTACCTTTTTTGTGAATTATTTGGTTAACAAAGAGCAATTTGAAGAAGATAAATTTGAATATGAATTTGGAAACCCAACCAAATTGTCAAACGAGAATAAACACGTCGATACTTTGAAAACCATTCCTTTAGTTTCTGAAATTTTGAATCCTAAAAATATAAAAATTGCCCAACGAGAAGCCTTAATGTGGGGAACGCATCAGCAAGAAGCTATAGAATATGGAAATGTGGTTCACGAGATTTTAGCTTTTGTGAAAACTAAAGATGATATTGATTTGGCAATAATAAAATCTATAGAAAGCGGATTAATTACCATTAATCAAAAAGAAGTGGTTTATAAAACCATTCAGGAAATCGTAAATCACTCAGAACTTTCAAATTATTTTGCCGAAGGAAACGAGGTGCTGAACGAGCAAACAATTATTCAAAAACTTGGAAACTCAATCAAGCCTGACCGAATGGTTTTAACAAATAAAAAAGAGGTTTTTTTGTTGGATTATAAAACAGGAACGCATAATCCTAAATATCAATTGCAATTGGAGAATTATAAAAATGCGATTGAATTGATGGGTTATAAAGTGGTAAAAAAAGCACTTATTTACATAGGAGAACAAATCAATGTGGTAAATTTGTAAAAAATCTTTAGCATTAAACGTAAGAAACAAAAATATGTACGGAAAAATTCAACAATACTTGCAAATCGAACTTCAAACTATTGAGGACAGCGGAATTTTTAAAAAAGAAAGAATTATAACTTCGCCACAGGGAGCTGAAATTACTGTCAATGGAGAAACGGTTTTGAATTTTTGTGCCAATAATTACCTCGGACTTTCTTCGCATCCCGAAGTGATTCAGGCTGCCAAAGACACGATGGACACACACGGTTTTGGAATGTCATCGGTTCGTTTTATTTGCGGAACGCAGGATATTCATAAAACTTTGGAAAAAAAGATTTCAGAATTCTACGGAACTGAAGACACGATTCTTTATGCTGCCGCTTTTGATGCTAACGGAGGCGTTTTTGAACCTTTGTTAAATGAAAATGATGCCATAATTTCGGACAGCTTGAATCACGCGTCTATTATTGACGGTGTTCGTTTGTGTAAAGCGTCACGTTATCGCTATGAAAATTCTAATATGGAAGATTTGGAACAACAATTAATAAAAGCCAATGATGCAGGGTCTCGTTTTAAATTGATTGTTACCGATGGTGTTTTCTCTATGGATGGTGTTGTGGCGCCTTTAGACAAAATTTGTGATCTAGCCGATAAATATGATGCTATGGTTATGGTAGATGAATGTCACGCCGCAGGATTTATTGGGCCAACCGGAAAAGGAACGCTTGAAGCAAAAGGAGTAATGGGAAGGGTAGACATAATTACGGGAACATTAGGAAAAGCACTTGGTGGTGCAATGGGAGGTTACACCACAGCTAAAAAAGAAATTATAGAATTGTTGCGTCAACGTTCAAGACCTTACTTATTTTCAAATTCCTTGGCGCCAGCTATAGTTGGAGCTTCCATCAAGGTTTTTGAATTATTGGAAAAAGACACAATACTTCGAGACAAACTCGAATGGAACACGAATTATTTCAAGGCAGGAATGAAGAAAGCGGGTTTTGATATTGTAAATGGGGATTCTGCCATTGTTCCAGTGATGTTATATGATGCAAAATTAGCCCAGAATATGGCCAATGAATTGTTGAAAAAAGGGATTTACGTTATTGGCTTCTTTTTTCCAGTTGTGCCAAAGGATAAAGCAAGAATTAGGGTGCAACTTTCAGCTTCACACACAAAAGAACATTTGGATAGAGCGATTCAAGCTTTTGCGGAAGTTGGAATGAATCTAAATGTTGTATAATTCACGTTTTTATTGGTTTTTCCGTGTTTTTTTTAACTTTTTCTTTTGTAGTTAAAAAATTACGTATTACTTTTGTTTTAAAATTAACTAATAGTAATTTAACTAAATTAAAGTATGAAACATCTTAACAAACTTTTACTTGCCGTAATGATGGTGTTAGCTATGAGCTCTCATGCACAAAACGACAACAATCCTTGGGCGCTTTCGTTTGGCGTTAACGCAGTTGACACACGAACTAGTGCTGGTGGAGGAAAAAATTGGGCTGACCGACACTTTTCTCAAGCCTTCAATGTAAATGAAAACTGGAACATTCTTCCTTCTGTTTCTTATCTAAGCATCGCTAGATCAGTTGGGAACAATTTCTCTGTTGGACTTCAAGGATCTATCAACAAAATTGATAAAATGGTAATTTTTGATCCTACTGCACCAGGTCATAACTCTAGCGGATATGTAGTAGTAAATCCAGGAGACCTGATGTATTACGGAATTGACGTAAGTGTTAAATATAGTTTTATGTCTTTGATTAAATCTAAAGTGATTGATCCTTCCCTAAGTCTTGGTGGAGGTTATACATTCTTGGGTGATAGTAGTTTTGGAACTGTTAATCCAGGTGCTGGTTTGACTTTCTGGTTTACTGAAAACGTGGGACTCGCTTTAGGGACTTCTTATAAAAAAGCATTTGGTAGCGATACAGATCCAAATGTTCGTTCTCATTTCCAACATACAGCTGGTATTACTTTCCAATTTGGAGGTAAAGATACTGACGGAGATGGAATTTATGACAAAGATGACGCTTGTCCAGAAGTTGCTGGTTTAAAACAATTCAACGGTTGTCCTGATACTGATGGAGATGGAATCATTGACGGAAGTGATGCTTGTCCAACTGAATTTGGTTTAGCTGCTTTGAACGGTTGTCCAGATAAAGACGGAGACGGAATTGCTGATAAAGATGATGCTTGTCCAGATACTGCTGGTTTAGCTAAATTCAACGGTTGTCCTGATACTGATGGAGATGGTCTTGCAGATAAAGATGACAAATGTCCTACTGTAGCTGGTCCTATAAGCAATCAAGGTTGTCCAATATTAGATGCTGACAAAGATGGTGTTCCAGATTTAGAAGATGATTGTCCTACTGTAGCTGGTCCTATCAGCAATAGAGGTTGTCCTGAAGTAACTGTAGAAGTTATCGAAAGTCTTAAAATCCAAGCTAGATCAGTTTTCTTTGATACAGCTAAATCAACATTCAAAGCTGGAGATGCTGCTACAATTGCTAGTTTAGACGCTATGAGAGAAATTCTTAGAAACTATCCTAATGCTAAATTCAGCATTGAAGGACATACAGATAGTGATGGTTCTAACGCATATAATCAAAAACTTTCTGATGACAGAGCTAATGCTGTTAGAAATGCTTTGTTAGAAAGAGGAGTTAATGGAAATAACTTGACTGCTGTAGGTTTTGGTGAAACTAAACCAATAGCTACAAACAAGACTAAAGCTGGTAAAGCTCAAAACAGAAGAACTGAAGTTAGACACGTAGGTTCTATATACGAAGGTAAATTGTAATTTACTTTTATAAATAATTTTAAAAAGCCATTCTTAATTGAATGGCTTTTTTTATATTTATAGAATGACAAATACTTCTTTTTTAGATAAAATAGCAAAAGTTTTAATTGATGACTATTCAGGAAAACTATCAAATACAATTGTCGTTTTCCCAAACAAACGCGCTAAAATATTCCTGGTCGAGGCTCTAAAAAACCAAATTGACACTAATATTCTATCTCCCAATATTATTAGTATTGAGGAATTTATTCAAGACATTGCAAGTATTCGTGCCGTTGATCAGATTGAATTACTATTTGAATTCTATCAAGTTTATCTGTCGATTACTGAAAAAGCAAACCAACAATCATTTGAACTTTTTGCCAATTGGGCTAAAACACTTTTACAAGATTTCAACGAAATTGACCGTTACTTATTAGTGCCATCACACGTTCTTTCGTATCTAAAAGATATTGAAGATATTAAAAAATGGGGAATTGAAGTTGAGAATAAAACCCAACTACTCGAAAATTACATTGATTTTTGGAAGATGTTACCTAATTATTATCAATCACTTTACAATCATTTACTCAATAAAGGAATTGGTTATCAAGGATTAATTTATCGGGAAGCTGTTAACAATCTCAACCATTTTTCAGATTCTATCAAAGAAAAACAATTTGTTTTTGCGGGTTTCAATGCCTTGAATACTGCCGAAGAAAGAATTGTTCAGCATTTAATGGCTTCTGAACAAGCCAGAATTTATTGGGACGTTGACCATACTTTTCTTAATGACCCGTTTCACGATGCAGGATTGTTTGTGCGCCGTTTCAAAGAAAGTTGGAAACATTATAAGTCTAATCCTTTTGAATGGATTGTGGATGATTTTTCTCAATCGAAAAACATACAAATTATTGGCACCCCAAAAACCATCGGTCAAGCCAAAATTGCCGGAAGCATTTTAGAAAATATTGTCAATACTAATCCTAATGCTACATTAGACAAAGTTGCTGTCGTTCTTGGAGAGGAAAACTTGTTAGTGCCACTTTTATATTCGTTACCTTCAAGTGTTGGGGCTCTAAATATTACAATGGGTTATTCGAGTAAGAACAATCCCGCACAGATTTTAATTGCCAAATTGTTCAAAATGCACACGAATGCTTTGTCCAGAAATGCCAAAAGTTATGTGTTATATTACAAAGATGTTTTAGATATTTTGACACATCCATTAGTTGAACCTTATGCGAAAACTAGTTCGTTAGTAGGCATTATCAATCAGAATAATTATACGTTTATAACGCATCATAAATTATTGGAATTGAATCCAAAGCCAAGTGATCTGTTTCTTTTACTATTCCAAAAATGGGAAAATGGTTCGATGGCAGTTTTAGAAACTATTTCTGCTTTATTGCTAACAATCAAAACTAATTTGAGTAACGACAATGAAGAAGAGAAAATCACCAAAGCTTTTGTTTACTCAATTTTTAAAGTCATCAACAAATTAATTAATTACTATTCGAAACACGAACATATCGATAAGATTGAAACTCTTTATGCCATTTACAAACAAGTAATCGATTTGGCCGAAGTGTCTTTTGAAGGAGAACCGTTGAATGGATTACAAATTATGGGCGTTTTGGAAAGCCGTGTTTTGGATTTTGAAACCGTGATAATCACATCGATGAACGAGGGAAAATTGCCTGCTGGAAAATCTCAAAATTCGTTTATTCCTTATGATGTGAAAAAAGAATTAGGTTTGCCAACCTTCAAAGAAAAAGACGCCATTTATACCTATCATTTTTACCATTTATTACAACGTGCCAAGAATATCTATTTGATATACAATACCGAAAGTGAAGGATTGGACGCAGGTGAAAAAAGTCGGTTCATCACTCAATTAGAAGTTGAAAAACAGCCAAAACATACGTTGACTCACGAAATTTACAATGCTGTTTTACCAGAAACTGCTTATCAACAAATGGTTATTCCAAAATCGGAATTAGTGATATTGCGATTGAAAGAGATTGCCGATAAAGGTTTTTCACCATCAGCATTGACGAGTTATATCAGGAATCCGATTCAGTTTTATTTCCAAAAGATTTTGCGTATTAGCGAGGTCGAAGAAGTTGAAGAAAACATCGCGTTAAACACTTTGGGTACAATTATTCACGAAACCTTGAAAGTTTTGTATGAACCTTTTATTGGCAAATTCTTGTCCGAAAATGACCTTCTTACTTGTTTCAAACTTTTGGATAATGAGGTTCTAAAACAATTCAAACTCGTTTACAAAGAAGGGGAAATTAAAAAAGGCAGGAATCTTTTGGCTTTTGAAGTTGCTAAACGTAATGTTTCCAATTTTCTGAAAGTAGAATTGGAAAGCATAAAAAACGGAGATGCAATAAAAATCCTAGCATTGGAACAGCGATTCGAACGAATTTTGGAACATCCCAGTTTGCCATTTCCAGTGAAAATTGGTGGTTCGGTTGACCGAATTGAAGAGCGCAATGGAAACATTCGAATTATCGATTACAAAACCGGAAAAGTTGAAAAAGCAAGTGTAACTTTAAAATCTTGGAAAGACTTAACGCAAGACATAAAAAACGACAAAATAATTCAAGTTTTGGCTTATGCCTATATGTATGAAAATGAAGCCAATGGTAAACCAATCGAAGCTGGGATTATCTCTTTCAAAAATTTGAAATCTGGGTTTTTGCGATTTAATTTCAAAGAAGGAAAAGAAGAAAGCACAATAATTGATGAAGGAATTTTGGATAATTATTTAGAGCAAATGGTTTTGTTGTTAAATGAAATTCTGGATGAAGAAATTCCTTTTGCGGAAAAGGTTTAAATTCCTTTAAAAAACTCCAATAAAACGGTTTTCAATTCATCCTTGTTTTCAATATGACTCATATGTCCGTCGGAAAAAGTGACAAGTTTTAAAGATGTATTTTCAATTTGTTTCAGACCGTCTTCATAATTCAAAACGGGGTCTTTTTTTCCTAATATTAACAACATAGGATAAGTAGCTGAATGCAATACTATTTCTCGATCTTTCCTGATTTTCATCCCTTCGAGTGAAGCAACAATGCCTTGCAAAGGTGTTTTTGTTGCTTCGGTTTTTACCTTTTCTATTTCATCTGCCAGTCTTTCGCGATTGTCAGGATTGAATAAATTAGCGATTGAAAGCCTAACAAAACCAATGTAATCTTTTTTCACGGCTTTTATCGCACGATCACGGTTTGTTTTTCGTTCTTCGCTGTCAGCTTTTGAAGTCGAATTTAATAAAACCAATCCTTTTACTTTTGCAGGAAACATTTCGGCGAAAGCCAAAGCGACGTAACCACCCATAGAATGCCCAACGAAAATTGCTTTTCGAATTCTAAATTCCGACAAAACCGCTCGAACCGCAGCAGCATTTTCTTCCATAGAATGTAAATAACCCAAGCAACCCGATTCGCCGTGACCCAACAAATCAATGGCTATAACACGATGTTTTTTGCTAATTTCTGGAATTAAATCAGACCACATTGTTTGGTTTTCCAAGAAACCGTGAAGTAACACAATAGCATTGCCTTTTCCAGTATCAGAACAAGAGATTTTAGTGTTTTTGTAGAGGATTTGTTTCATCGTTGTAAACTTGAAGCAAAAATAAGGCTAAAATTTTTAAACCATATAAGAAAAATAAGTTCATATATGAAAATCTTAAATGTTCTTAATTGCCTTATATAGTACATAAAAAACGGCTTACATTACTGCAAACCGTTTATTATCTATATTCTATTATCTGTTTGCTTTTTAAGAATTCATCAAGCTCTCAATTTCTTCCACTTCAATTGGAATATTTCTCATCAAGTTTAATGGTTCTCCAGTTTCCTGAACAACAAGATTATCTTCTAGTCTAATTCCGAAACCTTCGGCTGGAATATAAATTCCTGGCTCGACAGTAAAAACCATATTGGCTTTCATGGGCTCGGTCAGAATTCCGTAATCGTGCGTGTCTAATCCCATATGGTGGGATGTTCCGTGCATAAAATATTTTTTGTAGGCTGGCCACTCCGGGTTTTCATTTTGAACATCGGCTTTGTCAATAAGTCCTAAACCAAGTAATTCCGAAGTCATTATTTTTCCTACTTCAATTTGATATTGTTTCCAAAATGTTCCAGGAGTAAGCATTTTTGTTGCTTCATTTTTTACTCGTAAAACGGCATTGTAAACTGCTTTTTGTCTATTGGTAAATTTTCCTGAAACCGGAATCATTCTTGTCATATCGCTGGAATAATTGGCGTATTCTGCGGCAACGTCAAGTAAAACCAAATCTCCAGCTTTACATTGTTGGTTGTTTTCGATATAATGCAAGACATTGGCATTGTTACCCGAAGCGATAATTGGTGTATAAGCAAAGCCTTTGGAACGATTTCGAACAAATTCGTGAATCAATTCGGCTTCGATTTCGTATTCGGTTACATTTGGTTTCACGAATGACAATAATCTTCTAAACCCTTTTTCGGTAATATCACAAGCATTTTGGATTAAATCCAATTCTTCCGTTTCTTTCACAGAACGAATGCGTTGCAAAATTGGATTGCTTTTGGCAACAGCGTGTGCCGGATATTTTGCTTTCCACCATTTCACAAAACGCGCTTCGCGGGTTTCGGTTTCCACGGAGGCACGATAATGCTCGTTAGTGTTGATGTAAATTGTATCGCAATGCGTCATTATTTCGAATAGAACTTTCTCGAAATCCTGCAACCAATGAACGGTTTTGATCCCTGAAACTTCAAACGCTCGGTCTTTGGTCAGTTTTTCACCTTCCCAAATCGCAATATGTTCGCTGGTTTCTTTTAGAAACAACATTTCTCTCTGATTCTCATAAGGAGCGTCCGGGAAAAGCAATAATATGCTTTCTTCCTGATCAACACCGCTTAAATAGAAAATATCGCGATGTTGTGCAAATGGCAAAGTGCTATCGGCAGAAACGGGATAAATATCATTGGAATTGAAAACGGCTAAACTTTTTGGCTTCATTTGAGCCGTAAATTTGGCGCGATTTTTTATAAAAAGTTGTCGATCTATTTGATGGTATTTCATAACATTTTGATTTTTACTTTTGATTACTCAAAAATACTAAGATTAAATCGTTTTTGTTGTGAATTCATCAATTTTTATGTAAAAAAATCAAAACGCAACCGATTAAAATTTTAATTTCAATCGATTGCGTGAAGAGTTAAATAGTAAATAGCCTTTTCTTAAAACTGAGCCGTTTCGGTAGAATCTTTCATTGCTGTTGTTGTAGATTTCCCTATTGTTACTGTATTTTGTACTGCATCAAAATAAGAAGTTCCTACGAATCCTTGGTGTTTTACAGCTTTGAATCCTTGTTTTTGCAAAGCAAATTCTCTTTCTTGTAATTCAGAATAACCTGCCATTCCTCTTTGTTTGTAAGCCATTGACAATTCGAACATGCTCGTGTTTAGCGCGTGGAATCCCGCTAATGTGATGAATTGAAATTTATATCCCATTGCAGCCAAATCTTCCCTGAATGTTTCCATTTCAGCAACTGATAATTTTGCAGCCCAGTTGAAAGAAGGGGAACAGTTGTAAGCCAACATTTTTCCTGGAAATTGCGCGTGAATTCCTTCTGCAAATTGTCTTGCATATTCAAGATCAGGATTACTTGTCTCCATCCAGATCAAATCAGCATAAGGAGCATAACTCAACCCACGATCAATCCCTTGCTCAACACCACAGTTAACATAGAAAAATCCTTCACCTGTTTTTTCTCCTGTGATGAATTTGGCATCTCTAGGATCAATATCACTAGTCAATAAATTGGCAGCATCAGCATCAGTACGAGCAACAACAATGGTCGGAGTTCCCATTACATCGGCAGCTAGTCTAGCTGCTATTAGTTTGTTGATTGCTTCTTGAGTAGGAACCAATACTTTTCCGCCAAGGTGTCCACATTTTTTTGCAGAACTCAATTGATCTTCAAAGTGAACTCCGGCAGCACCAGCTTCAATCATTGATTTCATCAATTCGAAAGCATTAAGATTTCCTCCAAAACCAGCTTCGGCATCGGCAACGATTGGCACTAAATAATCTTTTTTGTCAGTTGTTCCGTTTACAACTTGTATTTGGTCTGCACGTAAAAGGGCGTTGTTAATTCTTTTTACAACCAATGGAACGCTGTTTGCAGGATACAAAGATTGGTCAGGATACATTTCTCCGGCAACATTTGCATCAGCAGCAACTTGCCATCCGCTTAAGTATATTGCGTCTAAACCAGCCTCAACCTCCTGAATAGCCTGATTTCCTGTAAGTGCTCCGAGTCCGGCAACAAAATCCTGAGAATTCAATTTGCTCCATAGTTTGTTGGCACCAATTCTTGCAACGCTATGTTCTATTTGGTATGACCCTTGAAGTTTTACAACTTCTTCTGCTGTGTACGGTCGTTCGATACCTTTCCATCTTGGATTTGTAATCCAATCGGTAACTAATTCTTGAATTCTTGTTTCTGTGGTTTTCATAATTTATTGTTTTTTTTGGTGGTTTTTTTAAATGTATTTGTATCCTGGTATTGTTAAAAAGTCTATGAATTTATGGTTTACAACTAAAATGTCTAACAATTGTTCTGCTAATCTGTATTTACCATTTTCATAATTGTTTTCTCCGACATAACTTTTTATTTTTTCAAATTCTTCCATTGCTAAACGATCATAGTATTTTTCGTTTAACACTTTGCCGTTGTCTAATGTCACTTTGTTTTCAAGCCATTGCCATAATTGTGACCTAGAAATTTCTGCTGTTGCAGCGTCTTCCATTAAATGGTGTAAGGCAGCCGCGCCTTGTCCGTTAAGCCACGAAGCAAGATAAAGAATGGATACATTTATGTTTTTTCTAATACCTTCTTCAGTAATCGTTCCTTTTGGAGCTTCTAGTAAATCAGCTTCGGTGACATTTACATCTTCTCTTTTTACATGGATTTGATTTTTAGTCGGCATTTGTTTATCAAAAACATTCTTGGCAATTGAAACTAAATCTGGATGCGCCACCCAAGTTCCATCGTGACCATTTTTCGCTTCACGTTCTTTGTCTGCATTTACTTTGTTGAAAGCAATTTCGTTTGCTTCTTCATCATTTTTTATTGGAATTTGCGCTGCCATTCCGCCAATAGCATGAATATTTCTTTTGTGGCATCTTTGAATAACTAATTGTGAATAGGCACTCATAAATGGAGAAGTCATTGTCACTTGGTCTCTATTTGGAACAATAAAAGCTGGATTATTTCTAAATTTTTTGATGTATGAAAAAATATAATCCCATCTTCCACAATTCAGTCCAACAATATGATCTTTTAACTCAAAGATTATTTCATCCAATTGAAAACTAGCAGTTATTGTCTCGATTAAAACAGTTGCTTTGAATGTTCCGTTTTTTACTTTTAAATATTCTTGTGTAAATTCAAACACTTCATTCCACCATCTGGCTTCTAAATAGTGTTCCAATTTTGGAATATAAAAGTAGGGAGCCGTTCCATTCTCCATCAATTGCTTGTGATTATGAAAAGCATACAGTCCAAAATCAACTAGTGATCCGGAGGCCTCTTGATTATCAATCAAAAGATGTTTTTCATTTAGATGCAATCCTCTTGGGCGAACAATTAATACAGCCGTATTTTCATTCAGCGCATATTTTTTATTTTTTAAAGTGTCATTTAAAGTGATGGTTTTGTTAACTGCATCTTTAAGATTTTGTTGCCCTTCCATTAAATTGCTCCAAGTAGGGGAAGTGCTGTCTTCAAAATCTGCCATAAATGTTTTGGCTCCTGAGTTTAGCGCATTTATAACCATTTTTCTGTCAACGGGTCCGGTGATTTCAACTCTACGGTCCAAAAGATCTTCTGGAGTTTTTGACGCTTCCCAATCGCTTTCTCTTATGCTTTTGGTTTCGACGGGAAAAGTCGGCAATATGCCCTCATCGAATAATACTTGTTGTCTTTTTCTTTCTTCTAAAAGAGCTAGTCTTTTTTCATTAAAATTTTCGTGAAGCAATGACAAAAAAGTCATAGCATCATCGGTTAAGATTTCAGGATACTGTTCTGTAGTTTCTTCTGAAAAATTTAACAAATTTGTCGAGTATAATTCTTCTAAATTCATCTCGTAGTGTATTTAATTTAACAATAATTAAGTTTTGTTGACAATTATTAATTGTTCAACACTGCAATAGTACAAAAAGTTTTTTACAAAACAAGCGAACGTACGCTAAAAATGAAAAAAATATTTTTTGTGGATTATATTTTTATTCTTATATTTGATTATTATGAATATAGAAAAGGATTACATCAAGTTAATTTTCGGGCTTAAACTCAAGCAGGCTCGAACAAATAAAAATTTATCTTTATTTGGCTTAGCCAAAATAACAGACCTTTCCAAGTCATATTTGAATGAAATTGAGAAAGGAAAAAAATATCCTAAGACGGATAAAATTATTCTTTTGTCTGAAAAATTAGACGTGTCTTATGACAATATGGTTTCATTGAAGCTGGATAATAATCTGGCTCCAATTGGAGAAATCCTAAAATCTGGAATTTTAAAAGAGATTCCGTTGGATATTTTTGGCATTCAGGAAAATGATTTAATTGATATTATTGCTAATGCTCCAGCAAAGGTAAATGCGTTTATAAGTACCATTATAGAAATCGCCCAGCATTACAATTTAACTCGCGAGAGTTTTTTCTTAGCTTCTTTGCGTTCGTACCAAGAAGCACACAATAATTATTTTGATGATTTAGAGGAAAAGGTGCTGTCGTTTTGCAAAGCATTTCATATCAATACTGAATCTCAGATTACTTTAGAGGAATTAAGTGCTATTCTGATTGAAGAGTATGGATATACAATTAAGGAAATTGCTTTTTCTGAGCAAGAGGAATTAGGGGATTTAAGATCTATTTTTGTTCCAAAAAGTAAAACATTACTATTGTCAGTGGAAATTGATGAACCTCAAAAAGCATTTATTTTAGCCAAAGAAATTGCTTATAACTATCTTGAAATCACCGAAAGGTTGTATACTTTTAGTTGGATTAAGTTTGATAATTTCGACCAGGTATTGAATAATTTTTATGCCTCCTACTTTGCTGGGGCTTTGCTTTTACCTAGACAATCATTAATTGATGAATTGAATTTGTTTTTGGCGAAAACAGATCCAAAACCCCAAGAAATGATTGATTTGATTGGAAAATTTAATGTTTCTCCAGAATCTTTTTATCAAAGACTTACTAATATTTTACCAAAAGATTTTCAGTTAAAAAATTTATTTTTTCTTAGGCTGTCTCACCAAATAGGAGCTGACACCTATCAAATAAAGAAAGAACTACATATTACGAATCAGCAAGAACCGCATGCCAATGAAATGAATGAGCATTATTGCCGAAGATGGGTTTCTATTAAAACGATAGTTGAAGCCTTGAAACAAAATAAAAGCCATTTTTTCGATGCGCAGATTTCTCGTTATGATAATAGTAATAATGAATATCTGGTTTTTTCCTCTGCAACTTTAGACCCTTTCAAGAAAGATTGTTTAAGAAGTATAACAGTTGGGATATTGATTACACCCGGGATGAAGAAAAAGTTTAAATTCATTGATAATCCCTCGCTACAAAAACAGATTGTTGGTGTGACTTGTGAAACGTGTGCGGTAAAAAACTGTCAAGAAAGAGCCTCGGAACCCATCCATTTAGAACAAAAAACAAGAAACGAAAAAACAGATTTAACCGTACAGCAATACATGGCTAAGTATAGTTAAATAGATTTTGAATGTTTTTACTGAAAAATGTATCGAGATCTTTATAATAGAACGTATTCTCAATACATTTTGTGTTTTAGGTAGAAAAGGATTGAGTCTAATCAATCCATTTGTATTATCTGATGAATAATTTTTTAATTGATGAAAATACTATTTTTGAGTCAAATAAAATTTATACATCAAGTTTTTTTAAGTTATGAAAAATCACAATATGCTAAAATGAAGAGTCTATTATACTGTTAGATTATTTATTACACAATAAATTCAATAATCATTATAAATAGTTACGAAAAGGTTGTAGTTCGCTAATAATTACTTTATTTTTGCATTAAATTTTTAATTTTATTCAAATTTCTTATGGCAAAATCTACGTTGTTGAAGTCGTCAATAGCAAAAAAAGTGGCTATGGCACTTTCTGGAATTTTTTTGATTCTATTTCTATCGCTGCACTTTTTTATTAATATGACTTCGGTGTTTAGTGCCGACACTTTTAATGCGATGTCACATTTTATGGGTTATAATCTATTAATTCAATTCGTTATGCAGCCAGTTTTAGTTGCAGGTGTTATTTTTCACTTCGTTATGGGGATGGTTTTAGAAGTGAAAAACCGAAGCGCCAGACCAATTGCTTATGTAAATTACAACGGAGCGGCAAATGCTTCTTGGGCATCTCGGAATATGATTATTTCTGGATTGGTAGTTTTAGCATTTATCGGATTGCATTTTTATGATTTCTGGGTTCAAGAAATTGTTTACAAATATGTAGACGTTAATTCAATCGAACCAACCAGATATTATGAAGAATTGAATCACAAATTCGAAAGTCCAATTCGTACTGGTTTGTATTGTGTGGCTTTTATATTATTGTCCTTGCATTTATGGCACGGTTTCAACTCTTCCTTTCAATCAGTAGGGTTTAATAACAAATATTCAAAATCACTACATAAACTAGGATATGCTTTTGCAATAGTAGTTCCTTTCGGGTTCATTTTTATTGCATTATTTCATCATTTTAATCAAATTTAATATTCAATTATAATGGCATTAGATTCAAAAGTTCCTAGTGGTCCAATATCGGACAAATGGACAAGTTATAAAGATCATATTAATTTAGTAAATCCGGCTAACAAACGTAATATCGATATTATCGTTGTTGGAACTGGACTTGCTGGGGGTTCTGCTGCTGCAACATTGGCAGAATTAGGATATAACGTAAAAACATTTTGCTTTCAAGATTCTCCACGTCGCGCACACTCAATTGCTGCACAAGGTGGAATTAATGCAGCAAAAAATTATCAAGGCGACGGGGATTCAACCTTCCGTTTGTTTTATGATACTATAAAAGGAGGCGATTATCGTTCTCGTGAAGCAAACGTTCACCGTTTGGCCGAAGTTTCTACTAATATTATTGACCAATGTGTTATGCAAGGCGTACCATTGGCACGTGAATACGGTGGATTATTAGACAATCGTTCTTTTGGAGGAACTTTGGTAGCCAGAACATTTTATGCCAAAGGACAAACAGGACAACAATTGTTATTGGGAGCTTATTCAGCTATGAACCGTCAAATTGGTCGTGGAAAAATAAAATCAAATACACGTCACGAAATGCTAGATTTAGTATTGGTAGACGGAAAAGCTCGTGGAATTATCGCTCGTAATTTGGTTACAGGAGAAATCGAAAGACATTCTGCTCACGCTGTAGTTATTGCTTCAGGTGGTTACGGAAATGTATTTTTCCTTTCTACTTACGCTATGGGAAGTAATGCAACCGCAGCTTGGAAAATACATAAAAAAGGAGCGTTTTTTGCCAATCCTTGTTACACGCAAATTCACCCAACTTGCATTCCTGTATCAGGAGATCACCAATCGAAATTAACTTTGATGTCAGAATCATTGCGTAATGACGGTCGTATTTGGGTTCCTGCAAAATTAGAAGATGCAAAAGCAATTCGTGAAGGAAAGAAAAAACCAGCTGATTTAAAAGAAGAAGACAGAGATTATTATTTGGAAAGAAGATACCCGTCTTTTGGAAATTTAGTTCCTCGTGATGTTGCTTCTCGTGCTGCTAAAGAAAGATGTGATGCTGGTTTTGGAGTCAACAAAACTGGTGAAGCCGTTTATTTGGATTTTGCTTCAGCGATACAACGTTACGGAAAAGAGCAAGCTTATATAAAAGGTTTGGATGCGAATGACGCTAAACTAGTTATCGATTTAGGAGCGGCTGTTGTTGAGAATAAATACGGGAACTTGTTCCAAATGTATGAGAAAATTATTGATGAAAATCCATACGTAACTCCAATGATGATTTACCCAGCGGTGCATTATACAATGGGTGGAACTTGGGTTGATTATAATTTACAAACTACCATTCCGGGTTGTTTCTCTATTGGAGAATCAAATTTCTCAGATCACGGAGCCAATAGATTAGGTGCTTCGGCATTGATGCAAGGTTTGGCTGATGGTTATTTTGTATTGCCTTATACAATTGGTGATTATTTAGCTCCAGATATCAAAACAGGAACAATCTCTACCGATTTACCTGAATTTGTTGAAGCTGAGAAAAAAGTTAAAGAACAAATTGAAAAATTCATAAACAATAAAGGAACACATTCTGTTGATTATTTTCACAAGAAATTAGGAAAAATTATGTGGGACAAAGTAGGCATGGCTCGAAATGCAAAAGGGTTAACTGAAGCTATCGAAGAAATTGCCACTTTACGTGAAGAATTTTATAAAGATGTAAAAGTTCCTGGAACGGCTGATAGTTTTAACCAAGAATTAGAAAAAGCGGGACGTGTTGCTGATTTCCTTGAATTAGGAGAATTGTTTGCCAAAGATGCTTTACACCGTAATGAATCTTGCGGAGGTCACTTCCGTGAAGAATACCAATCTGAAGAAGGAGAAGCACAACGTGACGACGAAAATTTCGCTTATGTTGCAGCTTGGGAATACAAAGGAAAACCTAGCGATGCGGTTCTACACAAAGAACCATTGGTATTTGAAAACATTAAATTAGTAACCAGAAGTTATAAATAGTTTTTAAAGAGCTAGCTAGTTTTAAAACTCGTTAGCTCTTATTTAAAATCAATGAAAGAAAAATTAATCATACGGAATTTTGGACCAATTAAGTCTGTCGAATTAGAATTAGGTAAAATTACCGTTCTGATTGGCGAACAGGCTACTGGGAAAAGTACGATTGCTAAAGTTTTGGCGGTTTGTAGGTATTTTAGTTTTATAACGGATGTAACTAATAATTTGTTTCATATCGAAAATTTATATTTTGATGTTATTTTTAAAGATTATGGAATTCAAGAATATGTAAATGATCAAAGTTATTTTTTATATGATTGTTCAGATTATAAATTAGAAGTTACAATTGTACACGATGGAGAATTTCTAACCAATTTGGATAAAAACATTCAACAACCCCTTCTTAAATTTCAACCAAAAATAATAGAAGAAAAATCCGAACAGTTTAAGCTTTTAATCAGGGAATTAAATAAGATTAAATCAAAAACTAATTATGGCACGATCTTAACTCAATATTTGTCACAAAATTGGAGTATTCCTACAACTTTTTTGCTTAATGAAGTTAAAGAAGTAATGAATAATCCTTTTTATTTTCCCACGGAAAGAGGTTTACAGTCTATTTTTTCACTCGGAAAAGATTCTATTCAAAATTTATCAGATTCATTGTTTAATCAATTATCATTATTGGATAAAACGTATAAAAATTTCCAAAGTGAAGTTGAAATAGGGCCATTAAATATATTTTATAAATACCAAAATAATCAAGGATTTACTCGTAAAAAAAACGAAGAAAATTTTTATCCTTTAAGAAATGGTGCAAGTGGATATCAATCGACTATACCAATTGTTTTAGCGATTAAATATTATACAGAAGTAGAAAGAAGAAAAAGAACATTTATTGTTGAAGAGCCTGAATTAAATCTTTTTCCTAAATCACAAAAGAAACTAATGGAATTTTTTATTGAGAATATTAATCTAAATGGTCATTCCTTTTTGTTACCAACACATTCTCCTTATTTTCTTTCGGCAATAAACGATTTGTTAATAGCTTATAAAAAAGGACAAAAAAATCAATCCGAAGTTGAAAAAATAATAAAAAAAGAATCTTGGTTAAACCCTGATGATTTAAGTGTTTATGAATTAAAAGAAGGGGAAGCATTAGATATATTTGATAAAAAAATAGGATTAATTGCAGACAATATTATTGATGAAGTATCTGATGAAATGAATGATGAGTTCGATGATTTATTAAACGTTAGATGATACAGGAATTATTAAAATCTAACTGTTATTATCCATTAAATCAAGGTCAATATTTTATTTATGATGATGATTTGAACAATGTTCCGTCTTTTGTGTCAGAAGTAGATAAATGGAATTTGAATTTGAACAATAACACTTCAACCACTGTTAATTTTTTTCAAAATGATGGTTGTTTAATGGCTCAAAATGAGTTAAAAAAATGTGATTGGATTTGTTTTGTTGAAAATGAATTTTATTTTATCGAAGCAAAAGATGTTAAAATGAGAAACCGAAGTAGTCAAAGGAATGATGCCGTTTTAAAATTTGATATAACTATTCCTCATTTTATAGCTTTATATCCAAGTATCAAAACAATGAAAATGATTGTTGTTATGAACTTTAGAAGTTCAAAAATTACAAGTGCAACCAATAAATCCAAAGCATTATATTTTAATGAAAAATATAATGCCGAATATAGAGAAACAAATATTTTAGAGATTAATAAAGAATAAATTAAGACTAAACCAATGAAACTTACATTACAAATATGGCGTCAAAAAAATGCCAAAGCAGAAGGAAAAATTGTTGAATATCCAATAGACGGCATCGAAGGTGATATGTCCTTCCTTGAAATGCTGGATGTTCTTAACGAACAATTAATCAATAAAGGAGACGAACCAGTATCTTTTGACCACGATTGTCGTGAAGGAATCTGCGGGACTTGTTCTTTGTTTATCAACGGAGAAGCGCACGGACCCGACAGAGGAATACCTACTTGTCAATTACACATGAGAATGTTCAAAGATGGCGATACAATCTTTATTGAACCCTTTAGAGCTAAAGCTTTTCCGGTAATCAAAGATTTAGTGGTTGACAGAAGTGCTTTTGACAGAATTCAACACGCTGGTGGATTTATTTCGGTGAATACTTCTGGAAATCCAGTTGATGCTAACACTATTCCAATTCCAAAACACGATGCAGACAGAGCTTTTGATGCAGCTACTTGCATTGGTTGTGGTGCTTGTGTTGCAACTTGTAAAAACTCTTCGGCTATGTTATTTGTTGCTGCCAAAGTATCTCAATTTGCTTTGTTGCCACAAGGAAGAGTTGAAGCGTCAGAGCGAGTTTTGAATATGGTTGCGCAAATGGATGCAGAAGGGTTTGGTAACTGTACCAATACTGGAGCTTGCGAAGTGGAATGTCCTAAAGGAATTTCTTTGGAATATATTGCACAAATGAACAGAGAATATTTGAGCGCAAGTGTGAAAGGATAAAAATCTATCAAACCTTATAGGTTTTTGTGTATAATTTTTATGAAACACAAGATTAAAAAGAGAAAATATTATGACAGATATTAAAAAAGATTTTACAATTAATAGTAAAAATTATTTTGAAGCAGACTTCATAACAAAAAGAATTTTTGATAAAATGTTTGAACTCTTAAGCGAAGATGTCAAAGAAATTGAAAAATATAAAAATGGATATTTTCATATCATAAATGATAAGGAAACAAGCAGATTCAATGTTAAATTACCAGATGATATGTTTCTCAAAGTTATTGAAGCTTTTACTGTAGCAAAATCACAATTTTGATCATTTTAATTGACAGCATCAAATTTTAACTAAAACACTTTAGAACTTGAAAAAATCAATAATTACATTAAAAGAAAAACGCTTTCTTATTATTTGGTTAGGAATTTGTGGGTTCGCATGTTTTATGAATGCTGCAAAAGTTGGAGGTAAAATAGATTTTGGTAATGGCAGATATCAATATTTGTTTTTTTATAATCCACGATTAACTGGAGATACATATAATGAAGATTTCTACCCTTTTACTGAATTTATTGTTGATAATTCCGCTCGTTACCCAAGTGAAAATTTCTCTCAGTATTTTATAGATGATGGGACATATATAAGATTCAACGGCATTTTTAATTCATTTGACCTTCCTGAATTTATTTTCTATTCTATACTAGGGCTTTGCATTGTTTTTACACCAAAAGTTTGGAAATAGCATTTAGATTAAAAAAACATATAAACAATGGACATATGAAGTAATTGGGGTTTGGACAAAATTTGAAATTAGTTTTGTATTAGCAAAATTGAAACTACTTTGTGACTTTTTCCAAACTGATTCAAGCTACTGTTTTTTTAATGGTTACAAGGTTTAAAGCCAAACGCATTCATTAACTTGGATGCGTTTTTTGTTTGCACAAATTTAAAATCCCTTTTATCTATGTTATCTGTGTGCCAAATTTCACTAATTTTATAAAATGAAAGTCGCACTTATTCAATCGTCCTTATTCTGGGAAAACCCAACTGCCAACCGAAACTATTTCGAAGAAAAAATCAATACCATTGATGAAAAAGTTGATTTAATTGTTCTTCCAGAAATGTTTACAACTGGTTTTTCAATGAATCCAAAAAGTCTTGCCGAAACAATGCAAGGAGAAACGATTTTGTGGCTTCAATCTTTGGCGAAAGCTAAGAACAGCGCCATTACTGGAAGCTTAATTGTCAAGGAAAATAATAATTTCTACAATAGATTAGTTTTTGTTTTTCCGTCGGGTGAAATACAATTTTATAACAAACGACATTTATTTACCTTGGCTGGAGAAGATAAAGTCTATACTTCCGGAGTTAAAAAATTGATTGTAGATTATTTAGGATGGAAGATTTGCCCGTTGGTATGTTACGACTTGCGATTTCCAGTTTTTGCACGAAATGTAGAAGAGTATGACTTGTTGCTTTATGTTGCCAATTGGCCAAAAACTCGCATCAATGCTTGGGATATTTTGCTCAAAGCACGCGCTGTGGAAAATATGTGTTATACTATTGGCGTGAATAGAATTGGTTTTGACGCCAGTAAATTCGAATATGTTGGGCATTCACAAGCAGTTGATTTTCTTGGAAATTATATTTTGGAGCCACAAGAAACAGAAGGTGTTTTCATCCTGGAATTAAACAAAGAAAAACTACTTGAAACCAGAAAAAAATTAGGATTTCTTAACGATAGAGATACTTTTGAACTAAAGTCCCATTGATGATTTAGCTTTTTTCTTTTTTTCGACCTTTATTTTCGGCTCTGGAGTATAAGGAATACTCACGTCAAAAACCTGATCTACATCCCAATTAGCTCGGACGTCAATTCCTTTCGAAAAATAAATCACTTCCTCAGCTTGGCGTTTTTCTAAATAATTTCCAGAATCCCATTCCTTATTTTTGTTATCGTCATAAATTAACCGAAGCCAAAATAAGGTAGGTTCAACCAAATTAAATTCAATTTTAGTATTACTTTCAGAATATTCAGAAGCCAAAACATCTCCTTTTTCATTTGTCAGCTCAACAATTACAGGAAAATGTTTTACGTTTTGTAATTTTACTGAAAGGTTTCCGTAATCAGAAAAGCTCTGTGTATTCAGCTTATAGACAATCGTGTCATTCGATTTTTCCAAATAATCGGTAAATGCACCAGGCATAATCTTGAAAGTATATTTTTCAGAAGGCTCCTTTTTGAAATCAAAATACAGTTTTTGGTTAAAATCATCATACTCAGTTTTAAAATCCACAGAAACTGAATCTTTATTGATGAGTTTTATTTTTGAATTGTCAAATTTAGTCAATGGTGTAGCGCTTTCTATAGTAAATCGTTCCCTAAAATTCAACAAACTTGTCTGAACGGCACTAATGTTTAAGGTATCTTTTTTCTGCTCTTTCATTTTAAAATTGAAGTTTGCTTGATACTTGTCTTTGGATACAGCTATTGCCAACGAATCTACTTTCAAAGGTTTAAACCAAACTTGAAGCGAATCTTTTTTTGGAAACTTAGTGATAATTGTCGGTAGGATTTCGGTTCCGTTTTTTAAAGTAATTTTCACATCATCTGATTTCCCTTCATAAGGTAAAATCAATTTGTTTCCCGAGGTTTGAAAAGGCTTGTAAGCTTTAAAAGGAAGCACCTCCTTGAATATTTTTATTTCTTGGATTGTATCTGTTGGAATAGTGATAAACTGTTTTCTAAACCCGATTTTATCCTTTTTTGGATTGAATTTATTATTGGAATTGTAATCTTTCATTGCAACCAAAAGATATTTTCCGGCTTTTAAATTTTCTAATTTAAAGGTTTTCAAACTATCCAATGTGTTGGTGATATATCTTGGATTTTGATTATAAACCACCGAATCCTTATATTTATCATTCACATCATACAGCATTACGGAAACAAAAGATTCCACCTCTTTATTATATGCATCTTTGACGCTCCCGCCAAGGGTTAAAGAGTCTATATAAGCACCAGTTGAAAAGATATATTTGAATTGATTATATGGATTTCCCTCATTGTTATCTTCAATACTTTGCCCAAAATTGAAACTATAAGTTGTATTAGGTTTTAGCGTATCGTTTATTTTTATAGTAAGGTATTTGCTTGTAGTTGTAGGTAAAATTAAAGGTTCGTTCTTCATTGGTGGCGAAATAATCAATTGCTTTTTCAGGTCTTTCAGTTTGATGTATTCATCAAAAGTCAATTTAATTTCGTTTCCTTTAAAATTGGTGCTGAAATTTTTTGGAAAACTCATTTTCAAAACTGGCGCAAGAGTATCTTTCAAACCGCCGGTGATACTGCCTCTTTTGGCACAACTTGCCATTGCCAATACAAGTAAAAGCAGAATATATCTAAAGTTGTTTTTCAACATAATGAGTCATAATTAAGAAGCTACAAAATAACAATTATATTCGCTGTAAACGAAATGTTTTAAATATAAATATAACCCGTTGGGTGCAATTATTTAAAGTAAAATAAATTGAATAAATATTGGTCAAGATACTGAAATTCAGTATCTTGAAGTCGCTAAACCG